>NZ_CP046104.1:3460911-3774264 GCF_009707425.1 Micromonospora sp. WMMC415
CCACCGTCGAGGAGCAGCCGCTGGTAGTGCCCGTCGATCGACTCCGAACCCAGCACGGTCAGCCGAAAGTCCCGGCCTCCCATGGCCTTCAGGACCAGGGCCTCCCAGTTCCGTTTCACGCACCCCTCCAGGTAAGGTCAACCTCAGTTAGGGCAGGTTAGCCTAAGTTGAGTGATCGACGGAAGGCGCGTGTCACCCACCGCGACGCGCAGCGATGTCGAGCCAGGTCGATGGCGATGTGCGCGGAGTCGCCGCCGCGGGCCGGCGACCGACCGGCACCCACGGCCTGGCCCGTTCGCACCCGTAGCTAAGGACAGCGCGCCATGACATACCAGGAGAAGATCGCCGGTCTCGGCGAGTTGTCGCTCGTGACCCTGGAGCCCGACCGGGACGCCGAACTGGTGCACGGCTGGGTCACCCAGCCCCGCAACTCGTTCTGGGGGATGGGAACGCACACCCTCGACCAGGTGCGCGAGATCTACGCGTTCGTCGACAGCCTGCCGACGCACCACGCGTACCTGATCATGGTCGACGACGAGCCGGTCGGGCTGTTCCAGACCTACCAGCCGGAGGCGGACCCGGTCGGCGAGCGCTACCCGGTCCAGCCCGGCGACGTCGGGATGCACCTGCTCCTCAACCCGGGCCGCCGCTACGCCCGTGGCCTGACCACCGCCGTCGGCCCGGCGCTCGCCCGGTTCCTGTTCCGTGATCCGGCCGCGCAGCGGATCGTCGTGGAGCCGGACATCCGCAACCAGGTCGCCCTGCGCCGGTTGGCGGCCGAGGGGTTCACCTTCGGCTCCGAGGTCGACATGCCGGACAAGCGTGCCCAGCTGGCCTTTCTGACCCGCGCCCGCTTCGAGGCGGACCACCCCGTCCCGGCCTGACCCGCCGGTCAGGGGCGTCGGTGCGCGGCCCGGCGGGGAGCGTCCCGAACGGGCCGCTCGGCGGCATCCGTCGTGGCTGTTGCGTCTCGCGCGTGATCTCCGATTCATAGATGACGTGCTGTCGCATCTGAGGAGACGTCTCATGCCGATCGCCCGGTTACTCGCCGGCACCGCGGTGGCCACCGTGCTCGTGGCCGCCGCCGCCACCCCCGCGAGCGGGACAGTCAACGATCCGTTGTACGACAAGCAGTGGGGTCTGCGGCAGATCCACGCCGAACAGGCCTGGCGGACCAGCACCGGCGCGGGTGTGGTGATCGCGGTCGTCGACACCGGCGTCGACCTCGGGCACCCCGACCTGAGCTCCAAGCTGGTGCCCGGCGCCACGTTCATCGACTGCGGCCCGGCCCCGTGCGGCGACGGCGACTGGCGCGGTCCCGACGGCGCGCCCGACGCCTCGGACGAGCACGGTACCCACGTGGCGGGCATCGCCGCCGCGGCCACCGGCAACGGGGTCGGCATCGCGGGAGCCGCCCCCGGCGCGAAGATCATGCCGATCAAGGTGCTGGCGGCGGGCAGTGGCAGCTTCGCCGACATCGCCGCCGGCATCCGGTACGCGGTCGACCACGGCGCCAAGGTGGTCAACCTCAGTCTCGGCGCGCTGCCCGGCACCCAGGCCCTCACCCTGACCGGGCTCGAGTCGGCGGCGACCGAGGCGATCGCGTACGCCCGGACGAAGGGGGTCGCCGTCATCGCCGCCGCCGGCAACGAAACGTCACCGCTGTGCGCGACCCCGGCCTGGGAGGCGGGCGCGCTCTGCGTCACCGCCACCGACCGGAACGAGGTGAAGGCGGCCTACGCCAACCTGGGCGTGAAGCTCGACCTGAGGGCGGTCGCCGCACCGGGGGGCGCCGGCACGCTCGACTGCGACGACGACGTGTGGTCCACCGTCCCGAGGGGCACCGGCTCGGCCGGCTGCGGGCAGGGCGACTACGACGCGTACGCGGGCACGTCGATGGCCACGCCGTACGTGGCGGGTGTGGCGGCGCTGCTCTTCGCCCAGCAGCGCAGCCTCGACAACGTGTACTCGGTGCTGATGTCGACCGCCCGTACCCCACTGCTGGGGCTGCGCGGCGTCTACACGCCGCTGTACGGCTGGGGCGTCGTCGACGCCCAGGCCGCCGTCGCCGCGCCCCGCACCTGACGGTCGCCGGCTGCCGGCCATCCGGGCACCCCGGCTCAGCCGATCTCCGGTTGAGCCGGGGTGTCGCCCGCCGGTGCGACCGGCAGGCCACCGACCACCGACTCGCCGGCGGCGCGACGGAGTGGGCGCTGCCGGGAGAGGTCCTCGGTCTCCTGGACCAGGTAGTGGGGTCGGCGCTTGGTCTCGTAGTAGATCCGGCCGATGTACTCGCCGATCACGCCCAGGATCGCCATCTGGAGGCCGCCGAGACCGATCACGCTGACGATGATCGTGGTGTAGCCGGGGACGTCGATTCCCTTGCTGACGGCGTCCGCGACGACCCACGCCATGTACACCACCGCGATCAGCGTGAGGGACAGTCCGCCGTAGATGGCCAGCCGGAGCGGCCGGTTGTTGAACGACAGCAGCCCGTCGAACGCGTAGTTGAACAGCGTGCCGAACGTCCACCTGCTCCGGCCCGCCCGCCGGGACTCGTTGCGGTGCGCGACCACCACCGTGCGGAAGCCGATCCAGGAGAACAGCCCCTTGGAGAACCGGTTGTACTCCGGCATCGCCAGCACCGCGTCCACCGCGAGCCGGGACAGCAGCCGGAAGTCGCCGGCCCCGTCCAGGAGCCGCACGTCGATCCACCAGTTGACCAGCCGGTAGAAGGAGCGCGAGGCCAGCATCCGCAGGAGCCGGTCGCCGTGCCGGTCCCGGCGGGCGATCACCTGGTCGAAACCCTGCCGGTACAACGCCACCATGTGCGGCAGCAACCGTGGCGGATGCTGCAGGTCGGCGTCCATGATGACGACCGCGTCCCCGCTGGCCCGCTCCAGGCCGGCCAGCATCGCCGCCTCCTTGCCGAAGTTCCGGCTCAGCGACGTGTAGCACACGGACGGGTCGGCGGCGGCGAGCCGGCGCAGCGCCGCGAGGGTGCCGTCCGCGCTGCCGTCGTCGACGTACACCATCTCGAGGTCCACGTCGGACAGCTCCGCGATCGCGGCGGTCACCGCCACGTGCAGCCGTTCCACCGAGGCTTCCTCGTTGTAGCAGGGCACCACGACCGACAGGCGCACGTCCGTCACCCCGCCCGGCCCGAGGTGGCCCGGCCGCCGCGCGGCCCGGCACCGGGGTCACAGCTGATAGACCAGCACACCGTCGATGTCCTCCCGGGTGATGCCCAGCCCGTCGACCGGCCGGGACGCGATGCCCTCCCACGGTGTCCCGGCGGCCCAGCCGGGCAGGGCCACCACGGACCGCACCCCGATGCTCCGCAGGTACGCCACGCTGCCCGGGTCGGGGAAGGCGGCCGTGGCGGCCCGGGTACGCGCCTGGGTGGCGGGCTCGAAACCGGCCAGCCCGTTCGTCACCCGGGGGAAGCCGTGTCGGTCGTCCACGCCATGTAGATCAGGTCGAGCGCGCCGCCGGCGGGCAGCACCAGCGCGGGCTCCGCCGCCGTACGCATCGCGGCCGGCGGCGGCGGCACCTCCGGATGCGGGGTCCGGTTGATTGCCTCCACGCCGACGAGGGCCAGCGGGGTCAGCAGGACCACCGGCGCCAGGAGTCGTGACCAGCGGGCCGACCATCGCCGCACCTCCCCGGCGAGCGCCGTCACCGCGCCCGCCGCCAGCACCGCCAGCAGCAGGCTCGTCCAGTGCATCATCCGGCCCGGCGTGCGCAGCGCGTCCCACCCGGGCAGGTGCTCGGACAGCGTCAGGTAGCCCGGATCTCCGTCGCCACCGAGGGTGGCGCCCAGGCCCAGCAGCACCGTGCCGAGCACGCCGAGCCCGACCGCGATCCGCCGCCGGGCCGGGTACACCGAGAGGAACAGCCCCGCCCCGGCCAGCCCGAGCAGGGTCATCCCGGGCAGCAACGCCATCTCCGGCGGCCAGGTCAACTGGTCCCGGGCGGCGGCGTGCCTCTCGCCCCAGAGCCACGAATCCGCCGGGGCGGTGACGAACCCGATCAGCGGTGGCGAGAAGTGCGTCGTCCAGTCCAGCGTCCGCTCGGCCTGCGGATTGAGGTTCACGACCCGCAGGTAGACGAGGCCCAGCAGCAGCGTCACCGACCCGAAGACGGCACCGCCGGCCAGGTCCGCGACCAGCAGCCGCCGGCCGAACGCCGGTCGTTGCCTCCGCCGCCACCACGACCAGCCGTACCCGCCGGCCGCGACCAGCACCCCGGCGAGCAGGAGGTACACCAGCGGCAGCCCGATGGCGAAGCCCAGGCTGACCTGCCAGGCGGCGACGAGCCACCCCGCCACCGCCCAGCCCGGCCGTCGCCGTTCCGGCCGGTACCCGTGCCGCAGCGACCAGCCGTGGCCGCGGGCCAGCATCGCCAGACACAACGCGATCCCACCGCTGGACAGGATGTTCAGGTGACCGGCGTGCGCGAGACGCCACGGCGCGAACGCCCACGCGAGCCCGGCGAGCGCCCCGCCCCACCGGCCCGCGCCGAGCTGGCGGACCAACGCGTACGCCCCGACGAACGCCAGCGCGTGCACCAGCACGTACATCACGTTGTAGCGGACCAGGGCGGCCTCGAAACCCGAGCCGAGCATCCCCGCCGGGGCGTACCCGAGCAGCGTGTCGCTGTACGCGTACGTGTACCGCTCGGGGAAGAACGTGTTCGAGTGCCACAGGCCGGACGGGTCGTGGAGCAGGGCGTGCCCGCCCCAGGCGAGCTGCCACGCCTGCAGGGTCGGGTCGGCGATGTCGCCGGGGACCGTGCTCGCCGGATGGCGCAGCGTCGGCCAGGTCAGCACGACCGCCAGCAGCAGCCCGCCGAGCACCGCCACCGTCCACTCGTGCCGCAGCCACCGCCAGCGGCCCCACCGGCCGGAGTCTGCGGTGGCGGGAACGTCGTCACGCCCGGCGATCGCGGTGGGTGGCAGCGCGTCGGTGGAACCGGTGGTCATGAAGATAGATGTTCCACGATGTGAGCCGTCTTGTCGATCCACATTCCGAGATTTGGGTCCGCCGACCAGGCAGGCCGCGACCTGCGCCGCGACTCGCACCGGACCACCTCGTGGACGGGTACGGGAAGTGCCCGACGATCGTGCGAGGATCGTCGGACGGCATGTGACCGGACCCGTGCCGCCGCTCCGCCCGCAACCGGCGGCGGGCAGCGCGGCGGCACGGCACCACACCTCGTCCCCTTTGGAGAGCACGATGTCCCTCTCGCCGGCCCGGGTGTTCGCCGCGCTGAGCGCGGTTCGACCGCCCGACCAGCCCTCGCCGGTAGTGAACAAGGCCGTGGTGATCGGCGGCAGTGTCGCCGGGCTGATGGCCGCCCGGGTTCTGTCCGATCACGCCGAGAGCGTCGTCATCATCGACCGTGACGACCTGCACGTGGCCGGCTGGCGGCCAGGCGTGCCGCAGGGGACGCAGTTGCACGCGTTGCTGCCCGGCGGCCTGCTCCAGTTCGAGCGGCTGTTCCCCGGATTTCGGGACCGGGCGATCGCGGAGGGCGCCGTAGAGGCTCCGCCCGTGGCGCGGCGGACCTACCTCGACGGCCGGCTGAAGGTCGTCGTACCCGACGAGGCCGACAGCCTGGCCGGCAGCCGGCCCCTCCTGGAAGGGCTGATCCGTCAGCAGGTGCTCCGACTGCCCAACGTCAAGACCGTCCGTGCCCGCGCCACGGGTCTCGTGTTCGACGGTGCCGTGACGACCGGGGTCCGCTGCGACGTCGGTGGCGCGTCCGGGGTCGAGAGCGGTGACTTCGTGGTGGACGCCATGGGGCGTTCGAGCCGGCTG
The DNA here is from genome assembly GCF_009707425.1 of Micromonospora sp. WMMC415. GTDB lineage: Bacteria > Actinomycetota > Actinomycetes > Mycobacteriales > Micromonosporaceae > Micromonospora. Next base: position 3,466,734 of record NZ_CP046104.1, read on the forward strand.
TCCGGGTGGCTGGAGGAGGCCGGCTGGGACCGGCCCGTGACGCGGCGGATGACCGTGCACCTCAATTACGCGACGGCGCTGTTCCGACGTCGCGAGACGCACCCGGATCTCACGGTCGTCATGGCCCTGAACAGCCCGTGGGTCTCGGCGGACGTGGCCGGCGCGGCGTTCTTCGCGATCGAGGACGGCCGGTGGATGGCCATGATGGCCGGTTACGGGGACAACCGCCCCGGGCACACCGCCGAGGACTTCGTACGCCGGCTGCGGCAGCAGCTTCCACCGGAGTTCGGCGAGGTCGCCGGTTGCGAGATGCTCGGCGACGTGCGGACCTACCGCCATACCGACAGCCGGCGGCGCGAGTTCCACGCGCTGACGCGGTTCCCGGCCGGGCTCGTCAGCGTCGGCGACGCGGTCGCGTCGTTCAACCCGGTGTACGGGCAGGGGATGACCGCGGCGGCGCTGCACGCGGCCTGCCTCTCGATGTACCTGCGGTCGCACCCGGATCCGGCCGTGCCCGCACACCGGTTCTTCGCCCTGCAGAAGGTCGTCGTCGACGCCGCCTGGTCGCTGTCGACCTCCGCCGACCTGGCCCTGCCGCACGTCGACGGGCCCTACCCGCGCGGCTACCGGTTGTCCAGTTGGGTCAGCAGGCAGATCATCGACGCCACCGTCACGGACGTGGGGATCGCGCGGCGGTTCAACGAGGTCGTCTCCATGCGGGAGCACCCCGGGACGCTGGCCACACCGGGCCTGATTCTCGGTGCCCTGCGCGCCAAACTGCGCGCGCGTTGACCGGGGCGCCCGCTCGGCGGGCGCCGCGTCGGGCGGCTGCCGGGGTTCCGCGCGGAACCCGGCAGCCGCCCCCAACCCGGTCAGCGGCCCTGGAGGGCCTTGACGTTGTCGCCGAACGTCCAGCCCTTCGAGCCGTCCCAGTTCAGTGACCAGGTCATCAAGCCCTTCAGGCCACCCCGGTAGGTGTTCCACGCCTGGGCCACCGTCGACGGGGCCATCCAGCCGCCACCGGCGCCGGGCTGTGCCGGCAGGCCGGGCACCTGCTTGTCGTACGGGACGCGGATGGTCGTGCCCTGGATCACCAGGCCGGCGTTGAGGCAGTCGGTCTGGGCGACGAAGCCCTGCACCGTGCCGGCCGGGTACGAGTCACCGGAGCAGCCGTACATGCTGCCGTTGTAGTACTGCATGTTCAGCCACCAGAGCCGGCCGTTGTCGGCGTACCGTTTGATGATCGGCAGGTACGCGCCCCAGATCGACCCGTAGGTCACGCTGCCGCCGGTGACGTACGCCGTCTCCGGCGCCATGGTGAGGCCGAAGGTGGGTGGCATCTGCGCGAGCACCCCGTCGATGATCCGGATCAGGTTCGCCTGCGATGTGGACAGTTGGGTGATGTTCCCGCTGCCGGTGAGACCGGTCTCGATGTCGATGTCGATGCCGTCGAAGTTGTACCGCTTGAGGATCGGCACGACGGTCGCGACGAACCGGTCGGCGACCGCCGCCGAGCTGAGGTCGATCCCGGCGGTGGCGCCGCCGATCGACATCAGGATGGTCAGGCCGGCGGCCTTGGCCCGGCACATCTCGGCGGGGGTGGGCACCCGCACCGTGGCGTCCATCCCGTCCTCCCACAGCACGGTGCCGTCGGCGCGGATCACCGGGAACGCCGCGTTGATGACGTTGTAGCCGTGCGCGGGGATGCGCGAATCGGTGATCGGGATCCAGCCCAGCGGCGGGTGGACGCCGTTCGCCGCGCCGTCCCAGTTCTCCCAGTAGCCCTGGAGCACCTTGCCGGCCGGCTTGGGCTTGCCGGCGCAGGTGTCGGGACCGGGCGGCGTGGGCGTTGCGGTCGGCGTGGGCGTGGGTCTGGGCGTGGCGGTGGGCGTCGGGGTGGGGGAGGGCGGTGGCGTACCGTCGCACGCCCCGAGGTCGGTCCAGAGCGACGGGGTGGCGGCCGGGTTCCAGCCGGCGCCGGGCGGTGGGGTGTGCGCCACCAGCGCCTGGTACGACCGGCCGGCGTAGGTCACCCGGCTGCCGACGGCGTAGCTGACCCCTTCCGCCCAGGCCGGTGCCGTGCAGGCGGCCAGCGTCGTGCTCGGCGCGTCCGTGGCCGCCGCTAAGCTGGCGGCCCGCGGCAGCGCCGCGACGGCGGCGACCAGCGCCGCGCCGGCAACAAGGGCGGGAATCGCCCGTCGAAGTCCCATGGCGTACCTCCTCATCGATTGATGGGAGGCTATCAATTAACTTTGTTAAGGGTTAGCGCGGCGTCCCGGTTCGGGTGCGAGTTTTGGCGGATGGCGTGACCGCCTTCGCCGAGGGCCCAGGTCAGCCGCGCGCCGTGCCCCTCGTGCCCAGCCGTGGGGTTGTGCGGCGTAACGGAATGACGTGTCATTCCTCCATGGCCCGAACCGTCGACCCCCACCGCCGGCAGTCCATCGTCGACGCCGCCCACTCGGTCTTCGCCCGCAAGGGCTACGCCGCCGCCGGCATCGCCGACGTCGCGGGAGAGCTGGGCATCGGTCACGGCACGGTGTACCGGTACTTCGAGAACAAGCGCGACGTCGCCGCCGCGGTGCTGGACCGGGCGCTCGAGCGGATCGCCGCGGTGGTCACGGCGGAGGACGCGACGGCCACCGGCTCCCTGGCCGAGTACCGGGCGCAGGTGGAGCGGATCGGCCACCGGCTGTACGACCTGTTCGCGGCCGATCGGGCGCTCGGCCGTTTGGTCTTCCACGACCTCGGCGCCGTCGACGACGACCTGCGGGAGCGCCTGCACGCCGCCCACGAGACGTTCGCCGAGTACACCGCGGCGTACCTCCGCAACGGGATTGCCAAGGGGTTCCTGCGCCCCGAGCTGGACGTCGACACGACCGCGCGGGTGATCAACGGAATGATCTTCGAGGGCGCCGCCCAGGTCACGCGGACCGACGATCCGCGGCCCCTGCGCGACCGGTGGATACGCGCCGTGGTCGCGCTGATGTTCGACGGAGTCGCCCGGCACGGTGAGCCCGGAGGGAGTGAGCATGGTCCAGGTTGACGTCTTCTGGTCCTACGCGATCGGCGCGGGTTTCGGCGCGGCGGCCGCCCGGGCGGCCGCCGCCGAACCGGTCCGCCCCCTGTTGTCCGACCGTCGGTTCACCACGACGGTGCTGTTCCTGGCGTGTCTCTTCGCCCCCAGCGGGTTGTGGCTGCTGTGGCAGTTCACCGGCTGGGAGACCATGCACGCGGCGGTCGCGCCCGCCGACCTGCCAGCCTGGTTGGTCGCCGCCTTCGCGGTCACCAACGTGACCCAGGGCATCGTCGGGTACGCCGTGGCCCGGCACCTGTGGCGCCGCGGGCACCGGTATCTCTCCTGGCTGCAGATGCCGTTGGGCTACTTCGCGATGTTCTTCGTGTTGGCGTACGGCTGGGACGGCACCGGGTACCGCCGGTTCTTCGCCCCCACCACCGCGGCCTGGCAGGCGGGCTCGGTCGACCCGCTCGCGTTCCTCACCAGCCCGGTGGCCCTCACGCTGTACGGCATGGGGGCGGTCCTGCTCCCGACGATGCTGTGGCTCCAGGCGGGTTGGTGGGCCGGCGACGGGCTCGGCCGGGTGCGGGCGGTGGGCCTGCTGCTGGCCGTGGCCGTCAGCCTCGGGCTCGGCACGGCGGCCGTCGTCAGCATCGCGCTGCACACCCTCGGGGTGCTGCCGGGACTGCTCGCGTGCGCCGTGCTCGTGCCGGGCGCCTTCCATCCGCGGGGGCTCGCCGGGCTACTGGCCCGTCCCTTCCCGCTCGGGACGCGGCGGGCTCCGGCGCCGACCGCGGCCTGAAAGCGCTCCCGCTCACCGATCGCTGTCGGGGATCGACACAGCCACGCGTCGGCGCCCGACGGAGCCCGCGCGAACCGCCGGCCGCGGAACGGGTCCGCCGCTACACCGTGGTCCGGAAACCTGCCGCCGCATCGATCGACATCGCGGCGCCGGATCCATAGACTCCGATCTTTCTGGTGCCACGAGTCCAGGGAGGATCCACGTGCCGAGCGAAACCCGAGCGCACGCCGCTCCGCCGCTGCTGTCCCGCCTCGCCGGCGTCGCGGTGGTGTCCGCCGCGCTGGTCGCCGCGGGCGGCACCGCCGCCATCGCCGCGCCACCCACCGCGACGATGCCCAGCGCGACGACGCCCACGAAGGGGCCGTGCGCGTACACGCCGACGCCGGAGGAGCCGGCGGCCCGGCCGGTGCCGCTGCCACCCGACCCGCGGCGCACGCCCGACCACGGCACCGTCCGGGTCACCCTGCGGACCAACCAGGGCCCGATCGGGCTGACCCTCGACCGGGAGCAGGCGCCGTGCACCGTGCAGAGCTTCCTGCACCTGGTCCGGCACCGGTTCTACGACCGGACCACCTGCCACCGGCTCACCGCGTACCCGACCCTCAAGGTGCTGCAGTGCGGCGACCCGTCCGGCACCGGCTCCGGCGGCCCCGGCTACCGGTACGCCGACGAGCTGCCGACCGACCTGCCGCCGGCGCCGACCGACCCGACCGGGGTCCGCCGGCTCTACGCCCGGGGCACCCTCGCGATGGCGAACGCCGGCCCGGACACCAACGGCAGCCAGTTCTTCCTGGTGCAGTCCGACTCGGCGCTGCGCCCCAACTACACCGTCTTCGGCACGGTCGACGAGGCCGGACTGGCCACCCTGGACCGGATCGCGGCCGGCGGGATCGCCGCCACCCCGGAGGACCCGGCGCCGGTCGACGGCGCGCCGGCCCTGCCGGTGGAGATCTGCCGCGCCAAGCGGGGCCGCTGACGATCCGCCCGGCGGGGCGGTCCGGTGCCCCGCCGGGCGTCACGGCGCCGCTGGTGGCGCACCCTCCACACCGGCGGGGTGTCCCCTCACATCAGCCCGCGAACCGCCGCCAGCGCCGCGTCGACGTCCGCCTCGCTGTTGGCGATGGTCGCGCCGAACCGCACGTACGACGGGTTGTACGGCGTGCTGCTGGCGATCACGCCGGCGGCGTACAGCCGACCGACCACCTCGCCCACCGGCAGGTCGGCGGCGGCGCAGCAGACGATGCCCGCGGACAGGTCGGCGGAGCGTGGCGTGACCAGCCGCACGCCGCGGATGCCCGCCAGGCCGCCCTTGAGCCGGTCGGCCAGTTCGCGGGTCCGCGCGGCGACCCGCTCCGGGCCGATCCGGCGGTGCAGGTCGAACGCCTCGGCCAGCGCCCACCGGTGCTCGAAGGTGTGGTAGCCCCCGGGCGTGTGCGCCGGGCCGCCCGGTATCGCCGGTGCACCCGCGCCGCCGGACAGCCAGTGGCCGATGCTGCGTCCGTCGAAAGGAGGGATCACCGCTGGCATCCGGGCCCACGCCCGGTCGCTGCCCCAGACCAGGCCGGTGCCGCGCGGCCCGAGCAGCCACTTGTGACAGCCGGAGACGAGCACGTCGCAGCCGAGCTGATCGGGGGTGGCGGCCTCGGCGCCGAAGCCGTGCACCCCGTCCACACAGACCAGTGCCTCGGGGCTGCGGGCGCGGACGGCCTCGGCGAGCTGCCGGATCGGCAGCTTCACGCCGGTGCTGGAGTGCACCCAGGTCAGCGCGACGACCCGGGTGCGCGGGGTGACCGCCGCCGCGAGGTTGCCGACCACCTCGTCGACGCTGGTCGCCGCCGGGTCCCGGTAGAGGCGCACCCGGCGGACGGTGACGCCGTCGCGCTGGGCCCGCAGCCGCAGCGACTCGTGCGTGGCGTAGAAGTCGTGCTCGGTGGTCAGGACCTCGTCACCGGGCCGCAGCCGTACGGCGGTGTAGACCAGGCCGAGACCCATCGTGGTCGAGTCGGTCAGGGCGATCTGGTCGGGGCGTGTCCCGAGGTGCCCGGCGGCCGCCGCCAGGGCGGCGGTGTCGAGCCGTTCCTCGTTGGCCGCCAGGTAACCCGTCGCGTCCCGGTCCAGCCCGTCGCGGTGCGCGGCGACGGCGGCGCGGACCGGCGCGGGATGGGGCGCGAAGACGAAGGTGGCCAGGTGCGCGCTGGCCCGTTCGATCGCGAACTGCGCCTGAACGCTGACCCAGCTCGCCGGATCGAGGGCCGGTGGGGCGGCGGCCGGTGGGGCGGCGGACTCCCGCCCGGCCGGCTCGCAGCCGGCCGCCAGGCCGGTCATTCCGGCCGCGGTCACGCCGAGAAGCCCCCGTCGGGTGAACTGCATACGACCCATCGTCCGCCGTCGACGTCACGGGTACATCACCGAGGCGTCGCGAGCGGAGCGCTGATCCGGCAGGGCGCGGCGCGTCCCGGGGAGCCGCGCCCCGCCGGTGCCCGGCGCGGGTGGGCGCGTGGTAGACATTCCGCGTGGTGGAGGTGAGCCAGTCCGGGGAGCGCGGCATCGACGACGGGGTCCTGGACGCCGCCCGGGACTGCGTCCTCGCCTACGGCGTCCGTCGCACGACGTTGACGGACGTGGCGCGACGTGCCGGGGTCTCGCGGATGACCGTCTACCGGCGCTGGCCGGACGTGCAGTCGCTCATCGGCGACCTGATGAGCCGCGAGTGGCACCAGGTGCTGATGGCCACCGCGGCCGACGAGGGTGAGGGGCCGGCCCGGGCGCGCGTGGTGGCACGGGTGGTGGCGGGTGCGCGACTGCTGCGGGAGCACCCGCTGCTCTGCAAGATCCGGGACGTCGATCCCGAGGTGCTGCTCCCGTACCTTCTCGACCGGCGCGGCAACGGCCAGGACGAGATGCTGCGGTTCCTGGCGGCGGCCCTGGCCGACGGTCGCACGGACGGCTCGATCCGGTCCGGCGACGCCGGTGTCATGGCCCGTGCGGTCTTCCTGACGACGCAGTCCTTCGTGCTCTCCGTCCGCACGGTCGCCGACACCGTGCCGGCCACCGAGTTCGACCAGGAACTGGCCCGGCTGGTCGACGGCTACCTGCGACCGGACTAGCTAGGACTGGCGCCGGGGTCCGTGGTGGGTGCGCGGCCGCGTCGCGGATCCTACGTGTTCGCGGGCCGCGATGGCTGACCGGCGGTCGGGCCGGCGTCCAGATCGGTGACGTTCATTGGTCGTTCGAAGAACGTCTCGAGCGCGACGATGGTCTGGGTGCCGGTGACACCCTCGACGTCGAAGAGGCGGCGCAGTACCGCCTGGAGCTCCTCCGGGGTCGAGGTGCGGATCTTCACCAACAGCGACGCGGACCCGGCGATGATGTGGGCCTCCTGGATCTGGGGGATGGCCGCGAGAGCGTCCCGGGTCGGTGGGTCGCCCATCCAGGCGTTGGCCTGGAGCATGACGAACGCCAGCACGCCACGGCCGACGGCGGCTGGATCGACGTCGACAGTGGTACGTCGGATGACCCCACGTTCGCGCAGCTTGCGTACCCGCTCGTGGGTTGACCCCGCCGACAGCCCGACCACCTTGCCGAGGGCCGCGTACGCCTGCGTGGCGTCGGCCTGCAACTCCGCGAGCAGTGCCCGGTCTACCTCGTCCACTGCGCCCCACTTCCTTAGAACGTGAACCGGCCAACTCGCGTGTTGACCATATCAGGTTCGGCGATGTTAGCGTTCTGCCGAACAGTACTCCGCTCAGGTGAGGAGCCTCAGGTGGCCGAGACCATTCCCGCCCAGTTCCAGGTGCTCGACGAACGCTTCCAGTACGTCAACGGCGACTTCGTCGTCGAACGCCTCCACACCGGCTCGCGCAAGACCGAGGGCCCGGCGTACTGCCCGGCCGGGCGCTACCTGGTGTGGAGCGACATCCCCAACGACCGGCTGCTGCGCTGGGACGAGACCACCGGCGCCGTCGGCGTCTTCCGCCACTGCTCCGGTTACGCCAACGGCAACACCGTCGACCGGCAAGGCCGGCTGATCACCTGCGAGCAGGGCAACCGACGGGTCACCCGCACCGAGCACGACGGCACGATCACCGTGCTGGCTGACCGGTACCAGGGCAAGCGGCTCAACAGCCCCAACGACGTGGTCGTCCGCGCGGACGGCACGGTCTGGTTCACCGACCCGACCTACGGCATCTTCAGCGACTACGAGGGCAACCAGGGCGACAGCGAGTTCGGCGGCGCCTGCCACGTGTTCCGCCTCGACCCGGCAACCGGCGAGCTGCGGGTGGTCGCCGACGACCTCTGCCGACCGAACGGCCTGGCCTTCTCTCCCGACGAGCAGCGACTCTTCATCGCGGACACCCGGCAGGAACCCAGCCACATCCGCGTCTTCGACGTCACCGCCGACGGCACCCTGTCCGGTGGGAAGGTCTTCGCCGAGTGCGACAACGGACGCTTCGACGGGCTCCGGTTGGACGACGCCGGACGGGTCTGGGCTGCCGCCTGGGACGGCGTGCACTGCTTCGACCCCGATGGCACCCTCATCGGCAAGCTGCTGCTGCCGGAATCCGTCGCCAACCTCACGTTCGGCGGACCCAAGCGCAACCACCTGTTCGTCACCGCGGGGACCAGCGTGTACACGCTGCGGGTCACCGTCAACGGTGCCCGCTATCCCCAGCACAGTGGAATCGGGTGACCGTGAACGACGTCGCGGCCGCCGAACGTACGACGCGGTGCGGCTCGCGCCGGCGTGCACGGGCAGCTAGGCGATGATCCGAAGGGCCCGCGGACGGACCTCGACGTGCAACCGGTCCACCCGGCCGACGGGGTCGCCGTCGCCGTACACGGCCACCGGGCGGTCGGCGTGGACCGTGACCGACCTGCCGCGGTAGGTGGTGACCTGCGGGAGCCCGACGTGCCGGCCGGTGCGCATCCGCCGGAGCGCCACCGGGAACAGCAGCTTGGTGGCGTGTCCGATCACGACCACGTCCAGCGCTCCGTCGTCGGGCCGCGCCGCGGGGGCGACGTGCAGTCCGCCGCCGTAGTAGCCGCAGTTGGCGGCGACCACCGTGTACGCGTACACCTCCTCGGTGCGGCCGTCGACGGTGATCGTGTACCGGGTGCGCGGCCAGCGCAGCAGCGCGCGCAGCCCGGTGGTGGGGTACACCAGCGAGGCGGGTAGTCGGGACCGGTTGGCCAGTTCGTTGGCCGCCGCGTCGAGGCCGGCGTAGACGCTGCCGACGATCGTCTGCCCGGCGACGCGGAGCACGTCGAGGTGCCGGGTCGGGCCGTGCAGCAGCAGGTCGGCGACCGCGTCGGGGGAGTGCGGCAACGCCAGCTGGCGGGCGAGGTCGTTGCCGCGCCCGGCCGGGACGACGCCGAGCAGGCCGCCGGCGTCGGCGACCGCGCCGGCGAGCAGGCGGATCGTGCCGTCGCCCCCGGCGGCGACGACGACCTCACCACCCTGCACCGCCGTGGCGGCGTGTCGCCGGGCCTCCGTGGCGGTCTGCGTGTACTCGACCCGGATCCGGGCGCCGGCGGCGCGGAGCCGCTGGGCCACCGGCATCAGGCGGGACAGTCCTCGGCGTGCGGCCGGCCCGAGGATCACGGCGAAGGCGCGCACCTCACGGCACCAGGATGCCGGGGTTGAGGATGCCGGCCGGGTCCAGGTGCCCCTTGACCGCCCGGAGCAGGTCCACCGCGACGTCGCCGATCTCGGCGGCGTACCAGGGTCGGTGGTCCGCGCCGACGCCGTGGTGGTGGGTGATCGTGGCGCCGGCGGCGGCGATCGCGTCGCTGGCCGCCGCCTTCGCGGTGTGCCAGCGGCCGATCGGGTCGGGGCCGGGGGAGCAGATCACGGTGAAGTAGAGCGACGCGCCGGTCTCGTAGACATGGGAGACGTGGGCCAGCACCAGGGCCCCGTCCGGCAGCGCGTCGAGGATGGCCTGCCGGACCCGGTCGTGCACCGCCGGCACCGCCGACCAGTACGCGGCGGTCTCCAGGGTCTCCGCGAACGCCCCCGCGTCCAGCAGTGCGTCCCGCAGGTACGGGGCGTCGAAGCGGTGCCGTTCCCACTGCCGCCCCGCCTCCGGGCCCAGCGGCGTGCCCCCGTGTGCGGCCAGGACACCGGCGGCCGCCTCGACGGTGGGCTGGACGTCCCCGCCCTCGTACCCGGCGACCAGCAGGCAGCCCCCCTCCGAGCGGCCGGAGCCGGTGGCCCCGATCATCGTCTCGACCTCGTCGGACAGCCGCAGCACCGTGGGCCGCGGCCCGTCCTGCGCCAGCCGCCGTACGGCGTGCAGGCCGGCGGCGAACGACTCGAACCGCCAGCCCTCGTAGTGCGACCGCGCCGGCAGGGGGCGCACCCGCAGCGTCACGTCGGTGATGATGCCGAGCGTCCCCTCGCTGCCCAGGAAGAGCTGCCGCAGGTCGGGACCGGCGGCCGAGGCGGGCGCGCGGCCCACCCGGACGGTGCCGCGGGGGGTGGCGACGGTCAGCGCCGCCACCATGTCGTCGAAGCGGCCGTAGCCGGCCGACGCCTGCCCGGACGACCGGGTGGCGGCGAAGCCGCCGATGGTGGCGTACTCGTAGGACTGCGGGACGTGGCCGAGGGTGAAGCCGTGCTCGGCGAGGAGGTCCGCGGCGCGCGGGGCGCGCACCCCGGCCTGCAGGACCGCCGTCCGCGACACCGGGTCGACGGCGACCAGCGCGTCCAGCCGGCCCAGGTCGACGGTCACGTGCCGGGGCGCGGTGGGCGTCAACCCGCCCACGACCGAGGTGCCGCCGCCGAAGGGCACCACCGCCACCTGGTTCCGGGAGCAGACGTCGAGGACGGACACCACCTCGGCGTGGTCGGCCGGCCGGACCACGGCCTGCGGGGCGGTTCGCACCTGTCCGCGCCGGTCCCGCAGCAGGTCGGGCGTCGACATGCCGGACGCGTGCCGTGCCCGCGCCTCGGCGGCGGTGAGGACGTGCCCGTCGCCGACCACCTGCCGCAGGGCGTCGAGGACCGCGGCGTCCAGTTCGCACTCCGGCACCGCCGCCTCCGCCAGCGGCACCGGCGGCGGCGGAGGCGTCAGGTCGAGCACCTGCGCCAGCAGCTTCGCGGCGGAGTCCGGCAGCACCTTCGCGTTCGTCGCCGTGCCCCACCGGGCCCAGCCGGCGGACCACGCTTCCCCTCGCACATCCATGTGTGACAGAGTGACATTAGACGTCACTCCATCGCAAGGAGGGGTTCGTGGAGGCATCGCTGACCGGCGTACGCCGTGAGCGGGAGCTGGCGGAGCTGGCCGGCGGCACCCCGGTCGACGTCCTCGTCGTCGGGCTCGGCGTCACCGGCGCCGGGGTGGCGCTCGACGCGGCGAGCCGCGGCCTGTCCGTGGTGGCCGTCGACGCCGAGGACCTGGCCCACGGCACGTCCCGCTGGAGCTCCAAGCTCGTCCACGGCGGCCTGCGCTACCTCGCCCACGGCCAGGTCGGCGTCGCGTACGAGAGCGCCACCGAGCGGCACGTCCTGCTGACCCGTACCGCCCCGCACCTGACCCGGCCGCTGCCGATGCTGCTGCCGGCCACCCGGTACACCACCGGGTGGCAGGATCGCGCGGCGGCGGCCGGCCTGCGTGCCGGCGACCTGCTGCGCGCCTGTGCCGGCACCTCCCGCCGGACCCTGCCCCGGGCCCGCCGGCTCGGTCCGGCCGAGGCGACCGCGATGGCGCCCGCGCTGCGTCCGGCCGGGCTCCGCGGGGCGCACCTGTCCTGGGACGGTCAGCTCTGCGACGACGCCCGGCTCGTGGTCGGCCTGGCCCGCGCGGCCGCCGCGCGATCCGCCCGGGTGCTGTCCCGCTGCCGGGCCGTCGAGCTGCACCGCGACGGCGCCACCGTCGAGGACACCCGCACCGGTACCCGCCTGCAGGTGGCCGCGCGCGCCGTGGTCAACGCCACCGGTGTGTGGGCGAGCGACCTGACCCCGCACGTCCGCCTGCGCCCCTCCCGGGGCACCCACATCGTCCTGTCCGCCGCCCGGCTGGGCGGGCTCTGGGCCGGGCTGACCATCCCGGTGCCCGGCGAGTTCACCCGCTACGTCTTCGCCCTGCCCCAGACCGACGGCCTGGTCTACGCCGGGCTGACGGACGAACCGGTGGACGGGCCCGTTCCCGACGTGCCGCAACCCACCGACGCCGACATCGCCTTCCTGCTCGACGTGCTCAACAGCGTGCTCGACCAGCCCCTGCGTCCCGACGACGTCCTCGGCGCGTACGCCGGGCTGCGGCCGCTGCTCGCCGACGCCGACGCCCGGACCGCCGACCTGTCCCGGCGGCACGCCGTCATCGACGACCCGGACGGGATCATCAGCGTCGTCGGCGGGAAGCTCACCACCTACCGCCGGATGGCGCAGGACGCGGTCGACACCGCCGTGCGCCGCCGGGGCCTGACCGCCGGCCCCTGCCGGACCCGCCGCCTCCCGCTGCCCGGTGCCGCCAGCAGGGCTCAGTTGGCCCGGGTGCCCGCGCCGCGCCGGCTCGTCCAGCGGTACGGCACCGAAGCGGTCGACGTGCTGGCCGAGGCGCCGGCCCACCTCCGCCGGCCGATCGGCCCCGACATCCCGGTCACCGGCGCCGAACTGCTCTGGGCGGCCCGGCACGAGCTCGCCCTCACCGTCGACGACCTGCTCGACCGGCGTACCCGGATCGGACTCGTCCCGGCGCACCGGGAGGCCGCGCTGCCCGTGGCGCGGGACGTCCTCGCCCTCGCCGCCGAGCGCTGACCCGGCACCGGGCGCGGCGAAAACCTTCGCGAGACTGAGGCGTGCGGGCAACTATCGACATCGACGTGTGTCGAGATGTATCGTGCCTGCACCTGATGGTCGCCAGAGCGGTCCGGCGCCCGCCGTACCCCCTGCGTCCTCGACCTCGCGGAGGACCGTCATGAGACTCACCGCAACCCTGCGTTCCCTGGTCACGGCGCTCGCCGCGGTCTCGCTCGTCCTGCTCGCCCCGGCCGGGTCCGCGTCCGCCGCGACGGTCACCGTGGACAACGCGACCGCCGGCCGCTTCACCGCCAGCGCCAACTGGGGTACGTCCTCCTGGTCGAGCCAGAGGTACGGGGCGGACTATCGGTTCGCCACCCCGTACACCGGAGCGAGCGATGTCGCCTGGTTCCGTGCGGCCGTCGCCGCGACCGGCCCGCACCTGGTCGAGGTGTGGTACCCGGCGGACCCCGGATACAACAACGCCACCCCGTTCGTCGTGGCGACGAGCAGCGGCAACCAGAGCGTGACCGTCGACCAGCGGGCCAGCGGTGGACGCTGGGTCGCCCTCGGCACCTTCACCCTGGCCGCCGGCGACCGCGACGTGGTCGGGGTCAGCCGCTGGACCGGCGGCACCGGCTACGTCGTCGCGGACGCCGTCCGCGTCACCTCCACCACCGGCGGCCCCGCGTTCTCCCTGCCCGTGCCGAAGAGCGCGCTGCCGCGCAGCGAGTACGACGACCCGCACCACGACTACCCGGCGATCGACCTGCCGGTCGGCACCGGGACACCCGCCTACGCCGTACGGGCCGGAACCGTGACCATCATCGACGACAGCTCCTGCGGCCGGGGCGTCAACCTCACCGGCGTCGACGGGGCGGTCTACACCTACTGCCACTTCTCGTCCTGGTCGGTCGGCAGCGGCGCGTCCGTCTCACCCGGACAGCAGATCGGCCTGACCGGCAACACGGGCAACTCCACCGGACCGCACCTGCACTTCGGCATCCGCACCGGCAGCACCCGGCGGTGCCCGCAGGCCTTCCTTCTCGCGATCTACGACGGCGTCACCCCGCCGGCCGCGACCAGCCTGCCCACGACCGGTTGCTACTACGCGACGCGCGGTGTCACCCCGCAGCCACCGCTGGGCTGACCTGTCAGTGGGCCCGGCTCCGCCCACGACCGACCGTGAGGGTGACCAGGAAGCTCGGATGGTCGGTGGTCCCGCCCATGCCGACCGACCGACTGGAGTGGACGGCCAGACCGCCGGTCGCCATGAGCTGCTGCACCGCGCCGTCGTGGCTGTGCAGGTAGTCCGACGGGACGCAGGACCGTACGTCGGGCGAGCCGCCGTGCCGCAGGTTGAGGTCGCCGGACACGACGGCGGGCTGGCGGGGGTCGCGGAGGCGCACGAGCGGGATGGCCGTGCCGAGCAGGTAGGCGCACTGGGCGAGCGCCAGGACCGGGCTGGTGTACGCCAGGTGGGTGGTGCAGGCGGAGAGGGCGCTGGTGGCGTCGACGCAGAGCCAGGCCCGCTCCTCGGGGTCCGCCGCGTCCTGCATGGGGTAGATCCCGCTGTGCACGGTGTGGCCACGGTACGGCGCCGGGATGTGCGCCAGCAGCCCGACGCCGTACTCCTCGCCGTTCAGGCACCGGTACGGGCCACCGGTCCGGCGGTTGCGGGCGGCCCGGAAGGCCGCGACGACGGTACCGCCGGCGTGGACGCCCGCCATCGTCCGCTCGAGCGCGGCCACGTCGTCCGCACAGACCTCGTTGAGAGCGACCAGACCGGGCTTCTCGACCCGGATCACGCGGCTGGCCTCGGCCACCGACCGGCCCGTGTAGCAGCCGGCCATGCCGCTGTTGCACAGGTTCATCTGGAGCACCCGCACCGAGGTGGCGCCGGCCGGGCCGGCGACCGACGATCCGGCGGGCAGCGCCGCCACCGAGACCAGGCACACGCCGGCCATGAATCGCCGGAGAATGCGGTACGAACGACCAGCCATGCACCCGCCCCGAATCCGGCTGGGGCAAGTGTATCGGCACGTGCCGCTGCGCCGGTGATGGTCAGCCGCGCGGCGCGGGGACACCGAAGAGGTCGATGATGCCGCCGGGAAGCTGGGCGAGCAGGCTGGCGCGTTCGTCGTCGTCGAGCGCCTCGGCGACGGTGACCAGGACGGCCTGGGCGTGCTGGCGTACCAGGTCGGCGTCCGCGCACTGCTCCCGTCGGCCGACGATCCGCAGGAACTCGCCGACGTCCCACCGTCGTCCCTGCGGGTTGCGGGTGACGAACTGGTCGAGTCGGTCGGGTAGCTGGGCCGCGAGGTGGTCGGCCTCGCGGCCGGCGAGCCGCTCGCCGAGCGTCGACAGGACGGCCCGCACGGACCGCTCGGCCTCCTCGTCGCTCAGCCCGGCGCGACGTCGTACGGTGGCGATCAACTGCTCGTACTCCATGACCCGCTCCTTCCCGCGGTCCCGGGGTGGGATCCCTGCGCCCGCCCCGGCGGCGGCGTCCTGACCGCGGCGGCGGGGTGGCACCGATTACCCGGTACCGGAGCGGGAAAGCCCATCGGGGCCGGATAGTTGCGGCGTCCGTGGCCGGCCCCCGTCGTGCCGCGGACGGGGGCGGGCGCGGGCGTCAGCCGGCACGCGCCGCACCTGGTTGGCGCCGCGACCCGGTGGTGTCCCTGGGAGAGCTCCCACTCGTTCTGCCTGCCCGTGCGGGCTCAACCCTTGCGCCACTTCTGGTTGGCGGTGCCGGCGCAGTCCCAGAGCTGGAGTCGGGCGCCGTCGGCGCCGTTCCAGTCCTTGATGTCGACGCACCGGTTGGCGCGCAGGTTGACCAGGTCGCCGCCGGCGGTCAGCGTGAACTGCTGCGCGCCGGTGCCGTTGCAGGTGTAGAGCTGGATGACCGCGCCGTTGCCGGTCGCGCCGCCGTCGACGTCCAGGCATTTGTTGTTCCGGCTCTGCACGGCGCTGCCGGTGAACGTCCACTTCTGCGCGTCGGTGCCGTTGCAGCCCCATGTCTGCAGCGGCACCCGGTCGCTGAAGTTGGAGCTGGGCACGTCGATGCACTTGTCGTTCCAGTTGCTCACCAGCGGGACCCCGCTGCCGGGGCCGCCCGGCCCGCCCGCGCCGAACGGGCTGAGGATCAGGCCGGCGGAGCGGGGGTCGCTGTCGTGGACCAGCGACTCGAACGCGCCCACGTCGTCGAAGGCGAAGGCGTACGCCTTGCCGTCGACCATGTTGGCGTGGATGACGCGGGCGTAGTGGTTGGTCGGGTTGTTGCGGTAGAACTCGGCCGGGTTGGTGCTGGGCTGCGTGTCGATGGTGCCGAGGGTGCCCCGGTTCAGCGCGGCGCACAGCGTACGGGAGATGGGGCCGACCACCTGGTCGTTCGGCGCGGGCAGGTCGCCGTCGCAGCCCCACACGCTGGCCGACGAGGGCCGGTTGAAGGCGGCGACCAGCTGGCCGGAGCCGTTGGTGAAGGTCATGACGGTGCCGGAGGTCCGCCCGAAGTAGCGGATGTGCGGCTGGTTCGCGAACGGCACGACGGTCAGCGTCCTGGTGGTGTACGCGTTCCAGGCCGACGCGATGTACGGGTCCAGGTAGGTGGTGCTGAACAGGCCGGCTCCGGCCGCCTTACCGGGAGCCAGCACGCGCAGCACCGCTCCGTCGGAGCGGGTGTGGATGGTGTTCGCCCAGCCCGGCTGCGACCGGATGCCGTCGATGATGGCGGTGCGGCCGTTGGCCACCACGTCGCCGGTGCGCCTGGTGACGCCGTCGGCACCGGTGACGGTGACCGCGTGGGGCACGGCGAACATGTCCACCTGCGAGCTGTTGAGCCACAGCCCGGCGTCGTTGTAGGTGAACTCGCTCCAGTCGAAGAGAATGTCGCGGTTGGCGTCCCCGGGCGCCCACGGCGCGGGCTGCACGAGACCGTCGGGGGTCAGGAAGAACCTGAGCTTCTCGCCGAAGGAGAAGTAGACGCGGCCGGAGAAGCCGCGCGGAAAGCGGATGGTGGTGGTGCCCCCGGTGCCGGGTCCCGGGATCGAGGCGTCCGGCGCCGGCGCCGGCGGAACCTGCCCGCCGGACCAGGGGACGAAGGTGCCGGCCTGGTTGACGTAGCCCAGGCGTCCGGTGGCGAGCTGGGTGCCGATCACGTAGAGGTGGACGGCCTCGCCGCGGCCGGTGCTGTTGGTGACGGTGACCGGCAGCAGCGCGGGGCCGACCGCCAGGGCGGGGGACGCGGCGGCGGTCACCGGAACGGCGGCGACCAGAGCGGAGAGTGCGGCCAGGAGTCTTCTTCGGATGCCCACGGCAACTCCTCGGGGTGGCGGAACGGGCTGAGAGAGCGCTCTCCCAGCGTCCAGCCGTTAACAACATGTGTCAATAGATTGACAATGATGTATCGCGCCGAGGTCGTTCCCGGTGGACTCCCCGTCCCGAACGGGGCCGCGGGTCAGGTGCCCGTCACCGGGCCGGGTGCCGCGGGCGGAGCCGGCCGAACGCGGCTGGTGACGCCGTTGTCCGACGTCGCCGGTGCGGCGGCGACGCCCAACGCCTGCCCGATCGCGATGGCGATCAGCAGCCACTCGTTGGCGTCCACGCCGCCCAGGATCACCGTGGCGAGAACCTGAAGGCCGGCCAGCAGTGCGGCGACGGCCGTCTTCGTCCACCGGTACTGCGGCGCCAGCGGTACGACGTACACGCCGACCGCGCTGGCGGCGGCGATCGCGATCGCGATCCACTCGTCCGGGTCGACGACGCCGTCGCCGGAGGATGTCGCGTACAGGGCGGTGAGGGCCGCGAACGCGATCGCGGCGATTGCCTTGCCGTATCTGCCGAAGAACGCTTCCACGCCGCACCTCCACCGGGCGTCGAACCTGTCCGCCGACCGACGCTGGGCGACACCTCGACTATAGCCACGCGGATGGTGCGAAAGACCAGCTCAGCGGTCATCTGACCGGGGCTCCGGACGGTGCGGACGGCGAACTGTCGCTGATCCGACTCCGCGGGCCCGGCGTAGTGGGTTCCGGTGCCCGCCGCTGCGAAGGAAGAGGAACGCCGGTCGGTCAGGCCGGCGCCTGCGGGCAGAGGAGCGGGTCCACCAACGGAAGTGCGATCGGGCCCAGGCACACGGTGATCAACTGGGGAGCGTCCGGCTGTGGAGCGGTGGTCGGCGACGGTGCCGTACCCGGCGGGGGTGCCGTGGTCGGTGCCGGGGCGGTGGGAGCCGGACCGGTGGTCGGGCGGACGGTGGGAGCCGGCCCCGGCCCGTGGCTCCCGGTCGTCGGATGTGCGGCGGTCTGCGGAGCCCTCGGCGTCCCCGACGCGGCGGGCGCGGATCCCCGTCCGGAGTGGACGACCGGCGTCGCGGCGGGAGCGGTGCTCGGCGACGGGCCGGTCGTCGGGGTCACCGGATCGGCGGGGCGGGACGGTTCGGCGGCGGCGGGCGGCTCACCGAGGGACGGTTCGGCGGCGGGCGGTCCGGCGGCGCCGGCCTCCGCACGGTACGGCTCGCCGGTCGGCGCGGAGCCGAAGGCGCCGGCGCCCAACGCGACGACGGTCACCGCCATGGCGAGCACGGTGCCCGCCCGGCGGTCCGGCCGCAGGGCGGTCAGCGGCGCGTCCGCCGGTCGCGCGGGCGGTGGTGCCGTCGGCCGGGCCGCCTCGTGGGCGGCGAGGAGGTCGTCGATCTCGGCGGCGACCGCGCTGCGCCGCCCGGTGGCGCCGGCGAACGCGAGGGTGAGATAGAAGCGGGCGTTCAGCACCGACACCTGCGGAGCCAGGAGACCGGCGAGGCGACGGCCGTCGACCGTGTGCAGCAGGGACAGCGGGGCGTCAGGGTGGTGCGCGAGCCCGGAGACGGCCGTGAACCGCCACTCGCGGTCGCCGTGCCGGCCCGAGAACGTCACCCGTCGATCGGTCACCACGACCGCGCCGGCGTCGAGGACCCGCAGGCCACGTGGGGTCCTCCGCCCGAACGCCCCGGGGCGGACGCCGGTCGTCAGCCCGGGGACCGGGAGGCCGGGGGAGTGCCGTGCCGAGACCTCGACCAGCTGCGCCGCCGGCACGACCCGGTGGACGACCTCGCCGTCCTCGAACTCCACCGGCAGGCCGGCGGCCGGGGGTCGGCAGCCGTGGAAGTCGGCCGCCTCGGCCCGCAGCCGTACCAGGTGGTCGTGATGTCGTTGCCAGGCCGAGGTCGCTTCGTCGTACGCCTGCCGCCGCCGGTCGTCCTCCAGGCGCGCCCAGGTGGTCCGCCATCGGGCGGCCTCCGCCGGTCGCCGGTCTTCGATGACCGTTGATGTCGTCACACGTGATACAACCCGTCACGCTCCAGGAAGGACACGTCACACGGCGTTAATTCCGAAAGGTCCGGATGCCAGGTCCCGGGTGGACGGGCGGAACGACGCCGCCCGCGGTCCGCCCTCGGAACCGCCGGCCGCCGCCGGGGCGTACATTCCGACGGTGATCGAGATCGAGGTCGACGGCGAGCTGTTCCACCCGCCCACGCGGGTCTGGCAGGCACTGGCCGACGCGGAGGTGGTCGGCCGCTGGTTCGCCGACGTCGAGGTCCCGTCCGGAGCGCTGGCGGGCCCCCGGCTCAGCACCGGCAACCTGCCGGGCTTCGAGGCCGCCGTCGACGTGACCGTGCTGGACCGCCAGCCGCCGCGGCGCCTGGCGATGCGGTGGCACGAGGCCGGTCGGCGGAGCGAGGTCACCTGCACCGTCACCCCGACCAGCGCCGGCTGCCGGTTGACGGTGCGCGAGGTCCTCGAGTACGGCGCCTGGTCGACCACCCTGCGCACCGACCGCGAGCGGTGCTACCAGCAGGCCCTGGGCGTCCGCCTGCCCGCCATCCTCGACTGGCTGGCCTTCCGGGAGGTGGACCTGCGGGCCGGCGACGCGGTCGGCGGCCCGCAGGTTCCGGGCGGAGCCCCGGCCGGCCCGGCGGTGGCCGCGCGGTCACGCCGCCGGTGGGCGACGATCGCCGTCGCGGCCGCCGGCACGCTCGTTGCCGGGGTGGCGCTGTGGGCGCTCGCACCGGCCGACCCGCGACCGGCCGGCGCCCTCGCCGATCCCGCACCCACACTCAGCGCCGGGCCGTCGGACGCACGGCCGTCGGCGGTGTCCGCGCCGTCGCGCCCCACCACCGGCGCGACCAGTCGGGCCGCCCGGCCCCGGGCCACACCCACGAAGAGCGCGACACCGAGCCCGTCGGTCAGCGCGTCCCCGGCGGTCCGGCTGACCGCCCGCTACGAGACAAGCTCGAAGCGGATCCTCGGATGGACGGGCGAGGTGGAGGTGACCAACCCCGGCGCCACTTCCGCCGCCTGGACCGTGGTGGTGACCCTGGCCCGCGACGCCGCCGTCGTCGACGCCGACGGTGCCACCTGGCGGCAGGAGGGGGCGGAGGCCACCTTCTCGGGTCCTCCGGTACCGGCGGGAGGGTCCGTGACCTTCACCTTCGACGTCCGCGGCACCCAACCGGCCGGGCCGGAGGCGTGCCGGGTGGGTGAGGCCGCCTGCACCGGAGTCTGAATGTCCGGGCGCGGCGTGCCGGCACCACGGCGTGCCGGTGCGGCCGGGAACGGCGACCGGCGCGGGCGGCGCGCGCACCGAGAAGGAGCGGCGCACGGCGGTGAACGGCGCCGTACCCGGGCGGTCAGTCCCGGCGGTCCTCGTCGGGCGTCGGGATCTCCAGGTTCTGTTCCTGGGCGTCCGCCGGGGTGACATCGCCTCCGGCGGCGTCGGCCAGGCCGGCCCCGGCGCTGGGCGGCGGCAGCGCGCCCTGCTCGGCCAGGTCCGCCTCGGACGCCTCCGGCACGGCGTCCGTCACCGCGTCGGCGGGGCCCACCTCCGTCTCGTCCTGCCGTTGCTCCTGGGCGTCCGCCGCCGTGGCCGTGGGCACCGGGTCGATGTCCTCCCGATCGGTCGTCATCCCGGCCCCCGGTCAGGCCTGCCGCCGGGCGTACGGCGCGGTCTGGTCGGCGACGTCGCCGTACTCCGCGGGCAACTGGGTGACCACCTGCTCGTACCCGGTGGGACCGAGGGCGTCCCGGAGGACGTCGAAGACGGCCGTCACCCCGTCCCGGGCGCGGTCGACGTCGACGTCGGCGCGGCCACTGACCCGTTCGACGAACACGTCGAGCCCGAACCGCTCGCCGGTCTCGCTGCCGCCGAAGGCGTACGCCCGCAGCCCGGCGGGGAGCTGGCTGGCCAGGTCACGTGCCTCGCCGCCGTCGATCCGTTCGGCCAGCGTGGTCAGGGTGGCCCGTGTGACGGCGGTGGCCTGCTCCGACGACATCCCGGACCGGGTCGCCACCAGGGCGAGGAACTCGTTGTCGTTCACCGTGCGGCCTTCCTCTCGGACGGGCCCGCTGAGTTCCCGGCGGCGACGTCGGCAAACGGGCCGCCCCGAACCGGACGGCGAGCGCTCGGCGAGCGGCAACCGCCGACCGGCAGAGAGCGGCGGGGCGCGGATCGGAGGATCCACGCCCCGCCGTCACCGGCGTGGCCGTCCGGACGGGCCGGCGGCGGAGTGCCGGTCAGGGGTTGGTGATGCCCAGCGTGTAGCTGCCGGAACCGCTGTACGCGTGCACCTCGAAGCGGTAGTAGCCCGCGGTGCCGTTGTAGCTGATCGTCTCGTCCGGTCCGGGGCTGTACGAGCCGGCCACGTCGACCCACGTCGACCCGTTCCACTTCTGCAGGTAGAGGTCGAAGTCGACCCCGGTCGGCCCGTCGAGGCAACCGCGGTGGGTGCCGGAGACGGACGAGTAGTAGTAGCTGCCGTTCGGCTGGTAGCGGCTCTGCCCCGAGGAGATGCTGCCGGTGTAGGTGGCCTCGTAGCCGGTGCAGCCGGTCGGCGGCGGCTCGCCGCCACCGCTGGTGCGCAGCGTCAGGCCGTACACCGAAAGGATCTCGTTGAGCGGCTGGAAGTAGGTGGTCCCGCCGGAGCTGCAGTTGCCGGAGCCGCCGGAGGTGACGCCCTGCGCCTGCTGCCCGGACAGCCACGACCCGCCGGAGTCGCCCGGCTCGGCGCAGGCGTTGGTGCGGGTCAGGCCGGTGACCGTACCCTGCGGGTAGTTGACGGTCTGGTTCTTGGCCTGGACCGAGCCGCAGCGCCAGCCGGTGGTCGAACCGGAGCGGCAGATCGCCGCGCCGACCGCGGCCTCGGTGGAGCCGGCCACCGTGACGTTGCCGCCGGAGTAGTTGTTCACCCAGGGCTGCGGGGTCCAGTTCGAGTTGGTCTGCACCCACGCGTAGTCGTTGCCGGGGAACGACGACCCGCGGAAGGTGCCCTGGGACACCTGGTTGTAGCCCTGGGTGGCGGTGCCGGTGGTGCCGCAGTGCCCGGCGGTGACGAACCCGCCGGTCACCGAGAAGCCGACCGAGCAGCGTCCGCCGCCCATGTAGTACGCGTCGCCGCCGCGGACGTCGTAGAACGTCCGCGGGACCTCGGTGGTGCGGACGACGCGGATCGCTGCGGCGTCGACCCGGCTCGCCCGCACGAACGCCGTGGCGGCCCGGGTGTCGCCGCGGGCGAGCACCACGACGGTGTTGGTGGTGACGTCGACGTACCAGCCGGGGACCGACTCGGCGGGCGCCTTCGCGGCGTGGCGGTCCAGCGTCGACTTGACCCGGTCGAGTTGGGCGCCGCTGCGGCCGACGATCGTCGCCCGCGCTCCGGCGGCCTTCACCCGGTCGGCCGCCGCCGCACCGGTGACGGCGACGACGAGGCCGTCGGGGGTCAGCCAGCCGCCGGCGTACGCGGAACCGAGCGACCGGCGCAGGCTGGCGTCCGTGCGGCTGCCCTTCTCGTCGCGGGCGATGCGGGTGCGGGCCGCGTCGGCGGTCAGGCCGAGGTCGCGCTGCATCGCGGCGAGCATCTCCGACGACGCCGCCTCGGCCGGTGCGGCGGTGCTCGTGGTGGTGGCGGGCGACGCCGTGGCGGCGGACGGCACCGCGACGGCGATGGCGCCGACGGGCAGCAGGACGGCTGCTGCCACGGCGGCGAGGCTTCGTCTCATTCATGGCCTCCTCGGGAGCGGCCGCGGCGTGGGGGTGACGCCGCGGGCGGGACGGTGTGGCCGTGCCTCGCCGGTCGCGCCCTCGGGGTCAGGGGCGCGGCGGCGGGCCCCGGTGCCTTTCGGGGTTGAGCCGGTCCGGGGCCGCTCCCCACGGCCCCGGCACCGGCCGGTCCGGCAGGCAGCGTCAACGTAACGAACTTCAATAGAATTTAATCAATATCGATTGGCTCATACCGCCGGTCGGAGAGCGCACGTCGGGAGATGCGGCCCCCCGCGCGGAGCGACCAGGATCCTCAGTGTCCGGGGCGGACCACCGGACACCGCCAGATCCGAAGGACCGTGCGACCCACATCGGAGGGCAGACACGTGCGTGGCACACCGCAACCGGCCCCGGCCCGGCGAACGGGGATCACGCTGGCGGGGCGGCTGGTCGCCGTCGGGTCGGCCGTCGCCCTGCTGCTCGGCGGGCAGCCGGCACCGGCCGGCGCGCGCCCCGCCGCTCCGCCGCCCGGCCCGGCGGCGCCGGCCACCGCGCCCGGCCACGTACAACCGACGCACGAGGTCACCCTGATCACCGGCGACCGGGTCCGCACCTCCGCCGACGGAACGCGGGTCACCGTCACCCGGGCGCCCGGGCGGGACGGCATCCGCTTCAGCAGCTACGGCACCGGCGAGCACCGGTACGTCGTACCGGAGGACGCCCGCCCGCTGGTGACCGGCGGGCTGCTGGACCGCCGGCTGTTCGACGTGACGGGCCTGGTCCGGGCGGGCTACCACGACGCCCGCCGCGCCGACCTGCCGCTGGTCGTGGCCGGCGACGGCGCCGACCTGCCCGGCGTGCGGGCGGTCCGCCGTCCGGACGCGTCCGGCGCCACCGCCGCCGTGCTGGCGAAGTCCGACGCGGGCCGGGCGTGGCACGCGATCACCTCGGGCGCCGCCCGGCGCATCTCGCTGGACGCACCCCAGGCGGACCCGGCCACGTCGCCCGCCGGCGTCACCGGCCGGAGGCCCGCCTCCCCGGCGCAGGACACGGAGACCCATCAGCTCACCGTCGCGCACCTCGACGCCGCCGGGCGGCCGACGACCCGGGCCGAGACCACCGTGTTCGACCGGGCCGGGGAGATCCGGGCCGTCCTGCACGGGACCGGGGACACCGCCACGGCACGGCTGCCGAAGGGCGACTACGTCCTCGTGGGCGACGTGGTCGACTTCGGACGGCCGGACGCCCCCTGGTACCGCCTGGTGCAGCCCCGGCTCACCCTGGACCGGGACGCCACCGTCACCGTCGACGCCCGCCGGGCGGCGCCGGTGACCACCACCGTGCCACGGGCCGAGGCCCGCCCGGTGCTGGTCGAACTCGGATTCGACCGTCCGGCGGCCGACGGCGCCGGGTTCCGGCTCTCGCTGATCGCCGACGACTTCGCCGGGCTGCACGCCGGGCACCTCGGCCCCGAGGTCGCCCCCGAGGAACTGACCTCCTACCTCTCCTCGACCTGGGCGGTCCCCGGCGCCCGCGGCGACTTCCGGAACAGCCCGTTCACCTACGGCCTGCTGAACACCCGGCGGGGCAGCTTCTTCACCGGTTTCCAACGGACGGTGTCGGACGCGGGCCTGGCGACCGTGAACTCCCGGCTCAACCAGCAGGTGCCGGGGCGGCAGGCGACCAAGTCGTTGTTCTCGATCGCCCCGGGCGTCACCGGCACGGTCGGCTCGCTGCTGCCGTACGACCTGCCGGCCCGGGTGACACACCGCCTCGACGCGAGCCCGGTGGAGTGGAGTGCCGCGTTCGGGGAGAACCGCCCCGACGGGAACGGGCTGCCGGCGGAGGTGACCGCGCTCGGCCAGGGCTACCAGACCTACCAGGCCGGCCGGGTGTACTCCGACCGCTGGAACGCGGCCGCCTTCGGGCCGCTCCTCGACTTCGCCGGCCACGCGGGCCGGCAGGGCGACCGGATGTGGTTCGGCGTCCCGATCTTCTCCGACCAGGACGGCCACCGTGGCGGTTCGCTCACCGACTCGGCGTCCACCCGCCTCTACCGCGGCGACCGGCTCGTCGGCGAGTCGGCCGCGGTCGACGTGACGGCGACCGTGGCGCCGGGGCCGGCGGCCTTCCGGGTGGAGAAGCGGACCACCCGGCCGTCCATCTCCGGGCTGTCCACCAGGATCGACGCGACCTGGACCTTCCGGTCGGAGGGATCCGGTGCGGGCACCGAGTGGCTGCCCATCTGGGTGGTCCGGTACGCGCCGACGGTCGACGATCGCAATCGGTCCCGGGCGACGCCGGTGACCGTCCTGCCGGTCACGTTGATCGCCCAGCCCGAGGCGCGGGTGGGCACCGTGCGGCGGCTGACCGTCCAGGTCTCCGGGGACCAGGGACGCACCTGGCGGTCGGCGCTGGTGGTCCCGGCGGGCGACCGGGCGTACCGGGCGGTCTTCCGCACCCCGTCGAACGCCGCGAGCGTGTCGCTGCGCGCGACGCTCGTCGACTCCCACGGCAACCGCCTGACGCAGACCATCGTCGACGCGTACCCGTTGGTCCGGTGACGCCCCGCGGGCGGGCGCGCGGACACCCGTGCCGGCCCGCGGGGAGTGCACCGGCTGGACGAAGGAGCAGGGTCATGACGGACATCCGGAGAGTGGTGACGGTGGCGTCGCTGACCGCCGCGCTCGCCCTCGGTGGCGCGCCCGCCGCGGCGTACGCGGGGCCGGCGGTGGACGCGGCGACCACGGCAGCCGAGGCACCCGGGGCGGCCACCTGCGCGGCCGCGCCGAGCACCCCGGCGAAGACACCGCTCGGCGGGTTCGTGCGCAGCACCGCCCACAACACGTGCAGCTCGTACGCGGTCTTCTGGCTGCTGCGCTACGAGCCCGGCGGGTGGCGGACGGTGCTGGAGCGGTGGATGGAGCCGCACACGACGGCGCGGCTCGACGTCGACTGCCGGGGAACCGGCCCGCACACCTACCGGTCCGTCATGTGGGACCCGAACATGATGGGTTACCTGGCGTCCCCGGACGTGGTGATCGCCTGCTGACCTCGGACCCTCCACCGACGCCCCGGCGTGCCCCGCGCGGTCCGCCGGGGCGCGCCCGCGCCGGCGGCCCGTCGTCATGCGGCGGCCGAACGGCCGGGTTACTCTGCGTGCTGATCCCATCACCTGTCATCGTCAACGAAAGGGGAACCCATGGTCGACCGTGAGCCGGTCGCGGAACCGTCCTTCGCCAGCGAGGGCTCCACGCCGACGCCCTGGTCCCGGGCGCACGAACGGTTGGCGGAGGCGGGCGAGTTCTACCTGTCCACCGTCCGGCCGGACGGCCGGCCGCACGCCGTGCCGCTGCTCGGGATGTGGCTGGACGGCGCCATGTACTTCTGCTCCAGCGAGTCCGCCCAGAAGGTCCGGAACCTGGCCGCCAACCCGCAGTGCGTCCTCACCGCCGCCGGTCCCGACCTCGATCTCTCGATCGAGGGCACCGCGTCCCGGGTCACCGACAAGGAGACCCTGGAACGGGTGGCCGACGGCTACGGGACGAAGCACGGCTGGCCGGTGACCGTCGTCGACGGTGGACTGGACGGCGACGGCATCGGCCCGGCGCCGTACGTCGTCTACGAGGTGACTCCGGCGAAGGTGATCGGCATGGACAAGGAGGCCGGCTTCAACGTGACCCGCTGGCGGTTCGCCTGAGTCTCAACTGAACGCGGGGCGGGGCGGCCGGGCGGTGCGACGCACCCACCAGTGCGCGACGGCCAGGTTCACCAGCCAGCTGAGCCAACCGGCCGCCTCGCCCAGGACGATCGGGTTCACGGTGACCCCGGTCAGCGCGGACGTCAGGACGAAGATCCGTCCCCACAGCGTCTGCAGGGCGAAGGCGATGCTGTACGCCATCCAGCGGCGGTGTTCCGTGAAGCGTCGCCGGCGGGCCATGTGCAGGCCGACCAGGCTCGTGACGATCCACCCCACGGCCGCCAGCGCACTGCCGAGCAGCCCGACCGGTACCGCGGCGAACGGCATGAGGGCGAGCCCGAGCAGGGCGGAGGGGACCGCACCGGCGATCACGTAGAGCCGCCCGCTGGTCCGGTGCACGGCCGGGTACCGCTGCCGCAGCCAGGGCCACACCTGCAGGCACACCGTCACCAGTGCGATCGTGCCGAAGAAGATGTGCGCCACCACGACCGCGTAGTGGGCCGGGAAGTCCTCGTTCAGCACGACCCGGGACCGGCTCGGGTCGAGGCCCAGGTACGGCGGCAGGACGAACAGGAGGAAGGCGGCGTTGAGCACCACCAGCGGCACCACCCACGGCCGTCGCCACCAGCGGGGGGCGGGCGGCCGGGTACCGGTCCGGCCCGGCGTGCGTGGTGGCTGGTCCGCCCGCCTCGCCGGGCCATTGACCTCTTCGACGTACCGGGTCACCGTGGGCTCCTCCCCGGTCCCGGACCGGCACCCGCCGCCGGGCCTGCCTCGACCTCACGTGCCGTCCCCACCGTAGGTTTCCGGTCACCGGTCGTGCTTCTTCCACAGTGCTCGGTTCGGAGAACGGTCCGGTGCCGCGTCTCGGCGTGATCCGGAACCGGCTCAGCCGGCCGTCGCCGCGCGGGGAGCGGCACCGGCCACCCGGGCCGTCACCGCGGCGGCGGACCGGCGGTGGTCGGCGGCCTCGTCGGGCCGCCCCAGCGCGGCGGCCAGGGCCGCGAGATGGTCGGCGACCGGGCCGAGGGTGAGCAGGCCGCAGCCGGCGCCGGCCAGTTCGTCGGCGGCGGGGAGCAGGTCGGCGTACGTCCGTCGCATCGCGGCGCGGTCGTCCAGGATGAGCGCGGCCCGGGCGGCGAGGCAGAGCCGCGCCTCGCGGAGCAGGTCGTGCGGCGACTCCGGCAGCGCGCGCAGCGCGTCGGCGGCGTCGGCGGGACGCTCGGCGGCGAGCAGCGTCAGCGGGCGGACCCACGGTTCGTGCGGCCCCCACGCGTACCCCCGCCACTCGTCCGCGTGCACCCGCAGCGGGTCCACCTCGGCGGTGACCGGGCCGGCCAGGCGCAGCGACAGCAGCGCCAGGGGCAGCAGGCCGTCGTCCATACCGGACATGCCGGCGGACCGCAGGCCCGACTCGGCGGCCCGGTACGCGGTCTCCGCCGCCGTCACGTCCCCGGTGACGGCGAGCCGCAGCGCGGCGTACCAGCGGGTGAACACGCCGACCAGCGGCAGGTCGTAGCGGTCAGCGAGCCGGTCGGCGGCGTCGGCGTGGGCGTCGGCGGCGTCGAGGTCGGCCAGCGCGCACCGCGCCTGGAGCAGGACGAGATGACCCAGGACCTCGAACGTCACCAGCTCGTGGCGGCGCGACAGGTCGACCAGTTCCGCCCCGACGGCGGCCCGCTGCGGGGCCAGGCCGGTCCGGGCGAACGTGTGCATGAAGCGGGCGTTGAGGGCGTACGCCAGCACCGACGGGTTCCCCAGGCGTCGGGCGACGGCCTCGGCCTCGTCGGCGGCGCGGCGTCCCCGGTCACCGGTGGTGCCCCGTACCTCCAGGGCGAGCGTGCTCAGGAGGCGGCTGCGCTGTTCGGGCCGGTCGGCGGGCAGGGCGGCCAGGGCCGGCCCGATGGCCTCGACGACGCGCCGGGACAGGTCCTCGTCGTCGTTGCGGGTCCAGATCGCCGGCACGTCGAAGGCGGTGAGCACCCGGGCGGTCAGCTCCGGGTCGCCGGTCCGCTCGGCGTCGGTGAGGGCGGCGGCGCGGTGCCGGCGCGCCTCGGCCAGATGTCCGGTCACGGCGAGCGTGCGGCCCAGTCCCGTCAACGACGCCAGCCGGGCGCCCGGGTCGTCGCCGCCGATCCGCTGCTGGGCGGCGAGCGCCTCCTGCCACCAGCGGGTCGCCTGGTGCGGGCGCGACAGCCGTTCGGCGCGTTCCGCCGCGGCGGCGGCGTACCGGGCGGCGCGTGCGGCGGTGGCGCGGGTGCCGGCCCGGGCGAAGTGGTGGGCGAGCGTGGTGACGTCGCCCGGGTGCAGGCGTTCGACGGCCTCACCGGCGGCGGTGTGCCAACGGGCACGCCGCGGCGCGGACACGTCGCCGTACAGGGTGTCCCGCACCAGGACGTGGGTGAACCGCAACCGTCCCTCGGTGCCCCGCTCGGTCAGCAGGTCGGCGCGGACGGCGGCGTCGACCGCGTCCAGGACCACCGTCTCGTCCCCGGCCAGCGCGGTGAGGATCTCCGGATCCAGGTCCCGGCCGAGGACGGAGGCCTGCCTCAGCACCGTCCGCGCCGCCTCGGGCAGCTGGGCCAGCCGGTGCCGGACGACGTCGCGGACACCGGCCGGGACGATGTCCAGCGCCGCCGTTCCTTCGGCGGCGAGCAGCCGCGCCAGTTCCCGGACGTAGAACGGGTTGCCGCCGGTGCGCCGGTGCAGCAGCCGCACGGTGGACGGGTCGACGTCGGCCCCGGTCACCGCCCGGGCGAGGTCCCCGGTGGCCGGCTCGTCGAGGCCGTCGAGGTACACCCGGACGGGTTCGATCCGGGCGAGCCGGGCCAGCGTGGCGGTCAGCCCCGGCCCGATCCCGGTGGCGCGGAAGACCCCGACAACGAGCACCGGACCGGTGACCGGCTCCGGCTCGGTCAGCAGCGCGGCCAGCAGGTCGAGGGTGTCCTCGTCGGCCCGGTGCAGGTCGTCGAGGACCAGGAGGACCGGTCTCCGCGCGGCCGCCGCCGTCACGAGCGCCACGGCGGCGCGGTGTCGCCGGAACCGGGCCAGCGCCGGATCGTCGGCGTGCGACACGACGGTGGGCCCGTCGGGCACCTCGGGCGCCAGCGCCTCGGCGACCTGGGTCCACGGCCAGGCCGCCGGCGCGCCCTCGTACTCCGGGTTCCGGCCCCAGGCGGTGGCCCAGCCGGCGGGTCCCAGCCGCGCGGTGAGCGCTTCGGCCAGGGCCGTCTTGCCCGCCCCGGGGCCGCCGGAGAGCAGGGCGATCGCCGGCCGGCGCCCGCGGACGACGTCCTCGGCCGCCTGGCGGAGCCGGGCCTGCTCCGCGTCCCGGCCCACCAGCCCGCCCGGCCGGCCGGCGCCGGCCGGCGCGCCCGCCGGGGTGCCGGTGGCGGGCACGGTCGTGGTGACCCGACCGGTCCCGGCTGCCGGCGCGGGGAGGTCCAGGCCGGGCGCCTGGGTCAGGATGTCGGTCTCCAACCGGCGCAGCCGGCGGCTCGGATCCAGGCCCAGCTCCGCCGCCAGGGTCTCGCGGGCGCGGCGCAGCGCCGCCAGCGCGTCCGCCTGCCGACCCGACCGGTACAGCGCGGTGGCCCACAACCGCCACGCGTCCTCGCGTAACGGGCGGGCGCTGACGTGCTGCTCCAACTCGACGGCCGCCTCGGCGGACCGCCCCAGCGCCAACAGGGCCTCGCCGCGCCGTTCCGTCGCCAGCATTCGCAGCTCGTCCAGCCGGTTGATCTCGCCGCGCGCCCAGGGTGTGTCGGCGAACTCCGCGTACGCCGGCCCCCGCCACCAGGCCAGGGCCTCGGCCAGGTGGTCCGCCGCCGACGCCGCGTCCCCCTCGGCCAGCGACCGGCCCGACCCGGTGACGGCCGCCTCGAACCGCCACGCGTCCACGGCGTCGGCCGGCACGCGGAGCAGGTACCCGGGCGGCGTGGTCACCAGCAGCCGCGCCGGCTGCCGTGCCGGGCGCCCGGGCTCGAGTGCCCGGCGCAGGTCCGCGACGAAGGTGCGGATCGCGGCGACGGCGCCGTCCCCGGGCGTCTCCCACAGGTCGCCGACGAGCCGGTCGACCGGCACGACCCGGCCCCGGGCCACCAGCAGGCGGGCCAGCACCGCCCGCTGCCGCGGGCCCTTGAGGGGTACGGGTCCCCGCCGGTCGGCCACCTCCAGCGGCCCCAGCACCCGGAACGTCACCGCCGGTGCCCCTGCCAGCCCGGTCATGGCACCCACCCTATGCGCCGCCGATCGGTGCGCCCGGCGCTGGTCACGGCACTCATCCGACGCTCATCGGCTGCTCATCCCCCGGGGGCAGTGTCGATCCCGGCCGGCACCGCGCCGGCCTCCGACACGATCCCGAGCAGAGAGGTGTCCCCGGTGAAGCCGAGGATCGAAGGTTTCGACCACCAGCGCGTCACGGTCGGCGACGGCATGACGCTCCACGCGGCGGTCGGCGGCTCCGGCAGCCCCGTCGTCCTGCTGCACGGCTTTCCGCAGACCCACCTCATGTGGCGGCACGTGGCCGCCGACCTCGCCGCCGACCACACCGTGATCTGCCCCGACCTGCGGGGGTACGGCGAGAGCGACAAGCCCGCGGCGACCGACCGGTCGGTCTACTCGAAGCGCACGATGGCCGCGGACGTGGTCGCCCTCGCCCGCGCGCTGGGCCACGACCGCTTCGCCCTGGCCGGCCACGACCGGGGAGCCCTGGTCGCCGTCCGCGCCGGTCTGGACCACCCCGACGTGGTCACCCACCTCGCCGCGCTGGACGTCCTGCCGACGCTGGACATGTGGGAGGTGATGCGCGGCACCTCCGCCGCGATCGGCTTCCACCTCTACCTGATGGCGCAACCTCCCGGCCTGCCCGAGCAGCTGATCGGGGCCAGCCCCGACGCCTTCTTCGGTCACTTCCTGGACGTGTGGACGCGTGACCCGGACGCCATCCCGGCGGACGTGCGGGACGCGTACCTGGCGGCCTCCCGGGCGGCGGTGCCGTCCATCGTCGCCGACTACCGGGCGTCCGCCGGCGTCGACGTCGAGCACGACGCCGCCGACCGCGCCGCCGGCACCCGCCTGCGGATGCCGGTGACCGTCCTGCAGCAGGACTGGGGAGCCGCCCTCGGCTTCGACGCCGCCGCCCGCTGGCGAGCGTGGGCGCCCGACCTGCGGCACACCACCGTCACCTGCGGCCACTTCATGGCGGAGGAGGCGCCCGCCGAGGTCGTCAAGGCCCTGCGGGCGCTGCTGGACCGGTAGGGCCGGGCGCGCCACGCGGCGAACCCGCCGGCCTGGGCTGGTCCACCACCGATCCGCCCCCGAACGCCCCCGCGCCGTCTGCGGGCGGGGTGTCCCGGTGACGGCGCGGCGGCGTTCGGGGGCGGACGACGACCGGATCGTGCGGTTCCCGCCGGTGTGGGAATGGTGGCTTCCGCGCGCCGTCTGACCCGTCGCGGTCGCCCCCCGGAACGGCGCGCCCACTGGCCGGCGCGGGGAGTGGTTAGGCTGCGCGCATGGCAGACGATGCCCTGCGGACCGGACCCACCGGGGTGGCGCCGCCGTCGCTGGACGAGCCGATCGTGGCGGCCGTCCGGCAGGTGCTGGCGGCGATCCCCGCCGGCTGCACGTGGCTGCTGCCGGTGGCGGGGCCCGACGACCAGGTCGTCGACTTCCGGATCGCGGCGACCAGTGACAAGGCGCGCGACGTCTACGGCCGGGGCGCCGGCCGGGTGGGGTCGCTGCTCAGCGAGCTGTATCCCACGATGGTCGGCGGACCGCTGTGGAAGGCGTACCTCCAGGTTCTGGCCACCGGCGTGCCGGACCGCCTGCCCGGCTTCCGGTACGAGGGCCGGCAGGCCGGTGTGGTCGCCGACTCGATGTTCGACGTCAGCGTGCACCGGGTCCTGGGTGGACTGCTGGTGTGGTGGCAGCGCCTCGACGAGTCCCGGCGCCGGCTGGAGCGTACGGAGCTCCTGGGCAGCCTGGGCTGGGCCGAGTACGACCTGGTGACCGGCCTCAGCGAATGGTCGCCGGGCATGTACCGGATCTTCGACCGGGACCCGGCTCTGGGGCCGATGTCCCGGGCCGAGCAGGCGGCCGCCGTCGTCGCCGAGGACGTGGGGCTGCGGGAGGCGGCCTGGCAGACGATGGACAGCGGCGTGGCCTCGGACGTCACCGTCCGGTTCCACACCGGCGACACGGTGAAGCACCTGCGGATCCTGTCCGACGTGGCGCGCGACGCCGGCCGCGCCCCGGTGAAGGTCTACGCCGTGGTGCAGGACGTGACGGCCCGGGTGGACTCGCAGACCGCCATCGAGCGGCTCAGCGACCAGTTGCGCAGCCGGGAGATGACCGCGCTGGCGGAGCATCGCCTCGCCGGACAGTTGCAGAATCTCATCCAACCCGTACCCCGCGAGCCGTTCCCGCTCGCCGGGCTGGAGGTGCTCGTCGGTTACCTGCCGGCGGAGAGCGCCGTCCGGGTGGGTGGCGACTGGTACCACGCGCAGACCCTGCCGGACGGGCTGGTCGCGCTGGCGGTGGGCGACGTCGCGGGGCACGGCCTGGACGCGGCCAGCGGCATGGCCCACCTGCGGTACGCGCTGGTGGCCTGGCTGTCGATCGGCATCCGCGACCCCGGGGTGCTGCTCGGTCACATGAACCGGCTCTGCGGTCAGCTGGCCGTCACCGGCACCGCCGTGGTCGGACTGTACGCCCCGGCGAGCCGTACGCTGTCCTGGGCGCGGGCGGGTCACATGGCTCCGCTGCTGTCCCGGGCCGGGGCGACGAGCGAACTGGACCGGCCGGCCGGGCTGCTGCTCGGGGCGGACGCGGGCGCCGCCTACCCGGTGGCCACCGTCCGGTTGCGCGGTGACGACCTGCTGCTGTTCTACACCGACGGGCTCGTCGAGCGCCGGGTGGGCGACAATCCGGACCTGCTCGCCCCGGTGCTCAGGGGGCTGTCGGCCGTGTCCCGGGAGCCGGGCCCGCAAACCCTGCCGCGGCTGCGCGAGGTGCTGCACCGGCCCAGCCCCGACGACGACACCTGCACCCTGGCCGTCCGCGTGCTGCCCTGACCGTCGTCACCGGCGGAAGCGGACGCGTACCAGGGTGCCCTCCGGACTCGCCGAGACGGTCACCTCGTCGCAGATGCGGGCGACGATCGCCAGGCCCCGCCCCCGGATGGCGTCGGCCGCGGGCATCTCCCCGGCGACGCTGCGCAGGCCGCCCCGGTCCACGACGTCGCAGACCACGTCGTCGGCCGCCGTCCACACGCGTACCAGGCCACCGCCCTCGGTGTGCTGCAACGTATTCGTCGCCAGCTCGCTGACCGCCAGCCCGAGCAGGTCGACCCGGGTGGGGGAGAGGCCGCCGGCGAGCGCCCGGGCGCGGACGAACGCGCGTACGGCCGCCAGGTCCTCCGGTCGGGCGTACGGCATCGACTCGGCCGGGGGCGAGGGTGCCGCGAGCTGGTGGTGGGCGGCGTCGCGCGCCGGTCGGCCGCTGGTCACCGCTGCTCCGAACCGTGATCGTCCGCCGGTTGGCGCAGCAGCTCGCCCACCCCGGTGAGGTCCAGGACGCGCGCGACACCGCCGACGGCGTTGACCACGTACAGCCGGCCGCCGGCGGCGAGTGCCGCGTGGTGGGCGGTGACCAGGCCGTGCACGCCGCTGGAGTCGAGGAAGTCCAGGCCGGCCGCGTCGACCACCACGACGGGGCTGTCGGCCACCGCCGCCAGCAGCACGGACGTCAACCGCTCGCGGACGGCGAGGTCGCACTCGCCGGACAACCACACCGTGACACGCCCGGCGTCGCTGGACGTCGTCGCCTCGAAACGCGCCATGCGGCAGCTCGCCCTCCCTGAACGGCGACCGTGGCCGTTCGGGGACATGATGTCATTCACCGGCGCGCCGTTGCGGCCCGCGGCGACCGCTGGTCAGGAACTGTCCGCTTCACGACCTGCCGGCCGCCCGGTGGCGCGACGGATCGGGCCCTCCGCGCGCGGAGGGCCCGATCACCGTCCCGGTCAGGCGCGGGACCACTTCTGGTTGGCGCCGCCGGTGCAGTCCCACAACTGGAGCCGGCCGCCGTTGGCGCTGACCCAGTCCCGGACGTCCACGCACCGGTTGGAGCTGAGGTTGACGAGGTCGCCCGAGCCGTTGAGGGTGAACCGTTGCGCCGGGTTTCCGTTGCAGCTGACCAGGTTGACCTCGGTACCGTTCGCCGTGCCGGCCCACGCCGGGTCCATGCACTTGCCCATGGCCCGCACCGTGCCGTCGGTGGCGAACGTCCACGCCTGGGCGGCGGTGGTGTTGCAGTCCCAGATCTGCAGCTTGGCGCCCTCGACCGGGTTCGCGCCGGGAATGTCGACGCAGCGGCCGCTGTGCTGGCCACGGATGCGCGTGGTGGTGCCGCCGCCCGAGGTGTAGCCCGAGACGCGGACGTAGTCGACGAGCATCTGCTGCGGGAACTGGGTCGAGGCGTCCGGGTAGCCGGGCCAGTTTCCGCCGACCGCCACGTTCAGGATCATGAAGAACGGGTGGTCGAACACCCACCGGTTACCCCCGAGCCGGCTCGGGTCGACGCGGTGGTACTCGACGCCGTCGAGGTACCAGATGATCGAGTTGGGCTCCCAGTCCACCCGGTAGGTGTGGAAGGCGTCGGCCAGCGGCTGGCCGATGGTGCGGCTGCCGGTGATGCCCCCACCGCCGGAGTACCCCGGGCCGTGGATGGTGCCGTAGACCGTGTTCGGCTCCCGGCCGATGTTCTCCATGATGTCGATCTCGCCGGCGGCCGGCCAGCCGACGCTGCCCATGTCGTTGCCGAGCATCCAGAACGCGGGCCAGATGCCCTGCCCGCGCGGGACTTTGATGTGGGCCTCGAAGCGGCCGTACGCCTGGGTGAACGTGGCGGCGGTGAGCAGCCGGGCGGAGGTGTACTCGCACCGGCCGTAGTGGCACTGGTAGTTGGCCGGGTTCTCGCGGCGTGCCGTGATGACGAGGTTGCCCTGGCCGTCGTGCACGGCGTTGCTGGTGCTGTTGGTGTAGTACTGCCGTTCGTTGTTGCCCCAGCCGTGGCCGCCGATGTCGAACCGCCACCGGCTCTGGTCGACCGGCGTGCCGGCGGGGGCGTTGAACTCGTCCTGCCAGGTGATCCCGCCGATGGCGGCTGTGGCCGGGCCGGCGGGCGCGGGCAGGACGAGGGACGCGGCGAGTGTGACGGCGGCGACGGCGGCGACGAGCAGTCGCCGCCCGAGGGGACGGGCTCTGCGCATGGGGATCTCCGTGGTCGGTGGTGGACGTCGGTCTGTGCACGGGCCTCCACCGCGGCGCGCCGTCACCGTGGAGAGGGGCCTGAGAGCGCTCTCCTGAGCGAAGTCTGTCGATGCCCGAAACATCTGTCAAGACTGTTACCAATGCATGTCCGGCCGGCGTCCGGGACGCATGGCCGATTCGGCTCCGGGTACGCGTCGAGCGGCCGCAGCACGCCACGCGGCCGGAGTGTCGGCAGCCGCCGGGAAGGGGTGGACCACGATGAAGGTCCGCAGCTCGCTGCGTTCGTTGACGAGGAAGATGAACTCGATCGTGGTGCGCCGTCGCGGTCGGGTCTACGTCATCAACAAGGCCGATCCGCGACAGAAGGCCCGACAGGGCTGAGCCGCGCCGCCACGACACCCGCGCCGGCGGTGCCGTCCGCCGGGCCGTCGCTACCGGTCGAGCTTGCGCCGGTCCTCGCGGACCGCGTACCGGATGGCACGGATGGTCGCGTCCGGCGCGAAGATCAGCGCGTACCAGCGGTCGAGCATCGCGCGGAGTTCGGCCACCGTCAGCTGGAGCCGGCGGGCCCGTTCGTCGGACGCCCGCAGCAGTTCCCGTGCGGACTGTGCCTCCGCCTCCAGTTCGGTCACCCGCGCGCGCATCGGCTGCACCAGCGTCAGGGCGGTGTCGGTGAGCATGTCCGCCGCCTCGGCCCGGAACTTGCCGCGCTGCACCATCACGGCGGCGATGGCGGCCAGGCCGCCGGCACCACCGAGGACGCCGAGGACCGACAGCACGATCTGCACCCAGTGGGGAGCGGCGTTGGTCGCGGGTGAGGGTGTCACGGGAGCCTGCCGAAGGTGTTGCCGGGATAAGGTTGCCGCGGCCGGGCCAGGACACGGAGGTCACGCACGATCTCCGCCGACCGCCACCACGACCCGATCGCCACCGCGGTGACGAACGACGCGGCCGCGACGGCCATCCGGCCGGAGAACGCCGCCAGCGAGACCGCGTACATGCCCGCGAGGGTGCCGAGCATCAGCATCGACGCCAGTTCGATGCCCAGAGCGGTGGAACACCGGCCCGGCCACAGCAGCCCGGCGAGCCCGACCAGCCCGGCCACGACCAGCCCGAGCTCCCAGCCCAGGCGAACCGGCCCCGGCATGGCCACCTCCACCGACGGTGGGCGGACCTCCAGGGTGATCATCAGGACGCCGCACACGGGAGCGGTGACGACGACCGCGTTCTGGAACGGTTGTCGGTTACGCCAGATCCGCATCTTCGGCACCGCGGCTCCTCCCGCCGGATCCGCCGCCGCCCGGCCTGCTCCGAAGGGTCGGCTCGCGCGGTAACGGGATGTGACGGCTCGCGTCGTTGGTGGCCGGTACTCAAGTCATATCACCCGCACGCGTGGCCACCAAGTGTCAAGACCCGACAATGCGCAGGTCAAGAGCGTTCTGGCGGGGGCGAGCAGGCCGCCGCCGGCGCCGTCGGCCGGGGTTGCGCCACGTCGCTGACCGTCACGGAGCGTCGATGATGGACGGGTGCGGTGCGTGCGATGTGGAGGGGCCCAGGGTCGGTTGTCGAGGCCCTCGACCGAGGACGTCGACCCCCGGCCCTAACCGAGGAGGTCCAGGGTGGGCAGCGGCAGCCCGGGCAGCGACGATTCGGCCGGATCCGAGCTCAGGTCCGGCAGGACCGGCAGTTCGGGCAACGGCACCACGACCAGCGGCGACGAG
Organism: Micromonospora sp. WMMC415; assembly: GCF_009707425.1. Taxonomy (GTDB): domain Bacteria; phylum Actinomycetota; class Actinomycetes; order Mycobacteriales; family Micromonosporaceae; genus Micromonospora. The sequence continues at coordinate 3,503,999 of NZ_CP046104.1, forward strand.
GACGGCCGTGGCGACGGCGGCGGCGTCGACGTCGGTGCCTGCGGTCCGGTGCCGCCCGGGGGCGACGGCGACGTCGTGGTCGGCGTGGGCGACGGGCCGGGGGCCGCGGGCGTCGGCACCGTGCCGGCCGGCGCGGGGCGCAGCGCGTCGATCTCCGCGGCGAGGCGGCGGGCGGTGGACGGGTCGTCGACCGACGCGAGGCGCCGCCGTGCCTCGTCGAGCAGGTTCCGTGCCTCGTCCGGGCGGCCGGCGGCGAGGGCGGACCGGGCCTGCCGGATCGTGTCCTCGATCAGCCGGACCTCGGCCCGCTCCGGGTGCAGCACCTGGGTCAGCGCCCACAACGGACTGCTCGGCCCCGCCTCGCGGCTGCCGATCCCGAGCCCGGTGACGACGCCGGCGAGCACGACGGCGGCGGCCGCGACCCGGACGAGCGGCCGTCCGAGCCGTACCCGTCGGGGCGACGCCGGCGGGAGCGCGGGCACCGCGGGGCGGACCGGCTGCTCGTCGACCGCGTCGCCGAGGTCGTCACGCCAGGCGGCCAGCATGGTGGCGAGGTCGTCCCCCTCCGGCGCCGGGTCACCGCGGCCGAGCGCGTCGAGCAGCTCGTCGTCCCGGGCGATCGCCGCCAGGTCGATCTCGCCGCCGCTCTCCGGCGTCCGCCCGCTCATGCCGCCACCTCGCCAAACGCGTCGCCTGCCAGGGTACGGAGGCGGGCCAGCGCCCGGGACTGGGCCATCCGTACCGCCGCCGCCGTCATCCCGACGATCGTGCCCACCTCGTCGGCGGAGAGCCCGACCGCGACCCGGAGGAGGACGATCTCGCGCTGCATCTCGGGCAGCCGGTCGAGCAGCTCGGACAACCGGCGGGCCAGGTCGGTGGCGACCGCCCGCTGCTCCGGGCCCGGATCCGCGTCCGGGTGCTCCGGTGGCGCGTCGTCGGCCGTGACGGTGGCGGCGCGTACGGCGGCGCGGTGGGCGTCGGCGACCTTGTGCGCGGCGATGGCGTAGACGAACGCCGAGAACGGCCGCCCCTGATCCCGGTAGTTCGGCAGGGCCCGCAGCACCGCGAGGCAGATCTCCTGGGCGACGTCGTCCGCGGTGGTGTACGCCCCGCCGATGCGGCCCAGCCGGGCCCGGCAGTAGCGCACCAGCCCCGGGCGGAGGCCGGCGAGCAACGCCGCGACGGCGGCGCTGTCACGGCGGGCCGCCCGGCGGACGAGTTCGGCCTCGGGCTCGGTCGTCGTCGTCATCGGATTGGAAGACACCTCTGTTACCGGCGAGTTAACCGGCACGCTATCGAGCCCGGCCCGGTTTGCCTAGCCCGACCAGGGTGGCCGCATGGCTGCGCAAAGTAGTTGTTGCGTTCGGGCCGACGGCCGCGATGTCTCCAGTAGCGAGGTGGGGAGGCGACGTGGGCGTCGAAGTGGCCGTACGGGGACTGACGAAGTCCTTCGGTGGTCAGCCGGTCTGGTCGGACATCAGCCTGACCCTGCCGGCCGGCGAGATCTCGGTGCTGCTCGGCCCGTCCGGCACCGGGAAGTCGGTGTTCCTCAAGACCCTGGTGGGGCTGCTCCGGCCCGACCGGGGGGACATCCTGATCGAGGGCCGCAACCTGCCCCGGCTGCCGGAGCGCGAGCTGTACGAGGTGCGGAAGCTGTTCGGCGTCCTGTTCCAGGACGGCGCGCTGTTCGGCTCGATGACCATCTACGACAACGTGGCCTTCCCGCTGCGCGAGCACACCCGCCGGTCGGAGTCGGAGATCCGGACGGTGGTCACCGAGAAGCTCGACATGGTGGGCCTGGTCGGCGCCGAGAAGAAGCTGCCGGGGGAGATCTCCGGCGGGATGCGCAAGCGGGCCGGGCTGGCCCGGGCGCTCGTCCTCGACCCGCAGATCGTGCTCTTCGACGAACCCGACTCCGGGCTCGACCCGGTCCGCACCGCCTACCTGAACCAGCTCATCATCGACCTCAACCAGCGGACCGAGGCGACGTTCCTGATCGTCACCCACGACATCAACACCGCCCGGACGGTCCCGGACAACATCGGCCTGATCTACCACGGTCACCTGGCCATGTTCGGGCCCCGGGAGATGCTGCTGTCCAGCACCGAGCCGGTGGTGCGGCAGTTCCTCAACGCCCAGCGGATCGGCCCGATCGGCATGGCCGAGGAGAAGGACGCCGAGGAGTTGCGGGCCGAGGCGCAGGCCGGTGCCGAGCTGCCGCCGCTGCCACCCATCCCGCCGCAGCTCCAACCGTCCGACGGGCGGCGGCGGCGAGCCGAACGACCACCCGGCCAGTGGTGCCGCGACCACGGTGTCGTCCCGCCGCCCGGCTCCTTCGCCGGGCCGGACGGCCGGCCGAGCCTCGAACCGCCGGTCCTCACCCGCGACGGGGCGCCCGGATGAGCGGCACGGCGGTCCTGCGCGAGACCGGCCACTTCTTCGCCTTCTGCCTGGACACCCTCCGGGGACTGGGCCGGCGACCCGTGCAGGTCCGCGAGTTCGTCCAGCAGGCCTGGTTCATCAGCTCGGTGTCGATCCTGCCGGCGGCGCTCGTCTCGATCCCGTTCGGCGCGGTGATCGCGCTCCAGCTCGGCTCCCTGGTACGCCAGCTCGGCGCGCAGTCCTTCACCGGCGCCGCGTCGGTCCTGGCCGTCGTCCGCGAGGCCGGGCCGATCGTGACCGCGCTGGTGATCGCCGGCGCCGGTGGCTCCGCGATCTGCGCCGACCTCGGCTCCCGCCGCATCCGGGAGGAGCTCGACGCGATGCAGGTGCTCGGCATCGACCCGATCCACCGGCTGGTGGTGCCGCGCGTGCTCGCCTCGATGCTGGTGGCCGTGCTGCTCAACGGCCTGGTCAGCGTCGTCGGGGTCAGCGGCGGCTACCTGTTCAACGTGGTCATGCAGGGCGGCACGCCGGGCGCGTACCTGGCCAGCTTCCAGGCCCTCGGACAACTGCCCGACCTGCTGGTGGGCGAGGTGAAGGCGCTGCTGTTCGGCGCCGCCGCCGCGCTGATCGCCTCCTACAAGGGAATGACCGCCAAGGGCGGCCCGAAGGGCGTCGGCGACGCGGTGAACCAGAGCGTCGTGCTCACGTTCATGGCGCTGTTCGCCCTGAACTTCGTGGTCACCGCCGTGTACTTCCAGGTCGTACCGCAGAAGGGGAGCTGACGTGCCGGCGCTGCGACACCTCGACGACCTCGGCGGGCAGCTCGCCTTCTACGTGCGGGCGTTCGCCTGGACGCCGCGCACCGTACGCCGGTACAAGCGGGAGGTCGTCCGCCTCCTCGCCGAGGTCAGCTTCGGTACCGGGGCGCTGGCGGTGCTCGGTGGGACGGTGGGCGTCATCTGCTTCCTCACCTTCTTCACCGGCACCGAGGTGGGACTCCAGGGCTACCAGGCGCTCAACCAGATCGGCAGCAGCGCCTTCACCGGCTTCATTTCCGCGTACTTCAACACCCGGGAGATCTCGCCCCTGGTGGCGGCGCTGGCCCTGTCGGCGACGGTGGGCTGCGGGTTCACCGCACAGCTCGGCGCGATGCGCATCTCCGAGGAGGTCGACGCGCTGGAGGTGATGGCGGTGCCCTCGCTGCCGTTCCTGGTCACCACCCGGATGATCGCCGGGTTCATCGCGGTCGTCCCGCTGTACGTGATCGGGCTGCTCTCCAGCTACCTCGCCACCCGGACCATCGCGGTGTCCTACTTCGGGCAGTCGGCCGGCACGTACGACTACTACTTCCACCTGTTCCTGCCGCCCGGGGACGTGCTGTGGTCCTTCGGCAAGGTGCTGGTCTTCAGCGTGATCGTCGTCCTGGTCCACTGCTACTACGGCTACACCGCCAGCGGCGGGCCGGCCGGCGTGGGCATCGCCGTCGGCCGCGCCGTCCGCCTGGCCATCGTGGCCGTCAACATCGTGGACTTCTTCCTGTCGCTGGCCATCTGGGGCGCGACCACCACCGTCCGGATCGCGGGGTGACCATGAAGAATCGCATCCTCGGCGTCGTCTTCATCGCCGTGCTGACCGCGGCGCTGACCGCCTCCGTCCTCCACTACCACCGGGCCTTCACGCCGGTCGCCTGGGTCACCCTGCACACCGACCGCGCCGGGTTGCAGCTCAGCGACGGCGCCGACGTCAAGGTACGCGGCGTCGTCGTCGGCGACGTGCGTTCCGTGCGCAGCGACGGCGGCGGGGCCACCCTGCGGTTGGCGCTCGACCCGGCCCTGACCCGGCGGATCCCCGCCGACGTGACCGCCCGCCTGCTGCCGAAGACGCTCTTCGGCGAGCGGTACGTCGAGCTGGTTCCGCCCGAGGCGACCAGCGCCGGACCGATCCGCGACGGCGCCGTCATCACCCAGGACCGCAGCCGTACCGCCGTCGAGCTGGAACGGGTCCTCGACGAGGCGCTGCCCCTGCTCCAGGCCGTCCGCCCCGACCAGCTGGCCGTGACGCTCGGCGCGCTGGCCGCCGCCCTCGACGGCCGCGGCGAGCAGCTCGGCGCGAACCTCGACCGGCTCGCCGCCTACCTGAAGCAGCTCAACCCCGCCCTGCCCACCATCGAGGAGGACATCCGGACGCTCGCCGTCGTCCTCGACGGGTACGACGCGGCGCTGCCCGACCTGCTGGCGCTGCTGCGGGACGTGACCGTCACCGCCCGTACCGTCACCGACCAGCGCGGCCAGCTCGCGGCGTTCCTGGCCGGGACCACCGGCACCGCCGACGTCACCCGGGGGTTCCTCGACCGGCACGGCGACCAGCTCATCCGGCTCGGCCAGGTCAGCCGGCCGGTCCTGGAACTGCTCGCCGCATACGCCCCCGAGTACCCGTGCCTGATGCGAGGGCTGGTCGCCCTGCAACCGCGGGTCGAGGAGGTGTTCGCGGGCGGGCGGATGCGCATCACCCTGGAGGTCACCCGGGACGGCGGCAAGTACGAGCGCGGGCGCGACGAGCCGGTCTACGGCGCCGGCGGCGGACCGGACTGCCACGGGCTGCCCCGACCGGGGACGCCCGCCCCCGAGGTGCCGATCGACGACGGGTACGACTACTCCGGCGACCGTCCCCGCCCGCTCCTGCCGGTCGGCGTACCGGCTTCGGGCGCCGCCGCCCCGGCCGCTCCGGTCGAGATGGGACGCGCCGGCACGACGGAGGAGCAGGACCTCGTCGGCCCCATCGTCGGCGCCGTCACCGGCACCCCGCCGGTGGAGGTGCCCGACATCGCGGTCCTGCTGTGGGGTCCGCTGCTGCGCGGCGCGGTGGTGAACACGCGATGACCGGGAAGACCACCGCCTCGCTGCTCAAGCTGAGCCTCTTCGCCGCCGTGACGCTGCTGCTCACCGCCCTGCTCGCGCAGACCCTCGGCGCGTTCCCGGCCGGCGGCCCCACCTACCGCGCCCGGTTCACCGACGCCACCGGGCTGCTGCCCGGCGACGACGTGCGTATCGCGGGCGTCCGGGTCGGACAGGTCCGCGGCATCCGGGTGGTCGACAACACCGTCGCCGAGGTGTCCTTCACCGTCCGCGACGACGTTCCGCTGGCCACCGGCGTCCGCGCCAAGATCCGCTACCGCAACCTGGTCGGCCAGCGCTACCTGGCGCTGACCGAGGGCCCCGGCGACCGCCGGCCGCTGCGACCCGGCGGGCTCATCCCGATCGGGCAGACCACTCCCGCGCTGGACCTGACCGTGCTGTTCAACGGGTTCCGTCCACTGTTCACCGCGCTCGACCCGCAGGACGTCAACAAGCTCGCCCACGAGATCATCCAGGTGCTCCAGGGGGAGGGCGGCACCGTCACGAGCCTGCTGGACCGCACCGCGTCGCTGACCAACACGCTCGCCGACCGGGACGCCGTCATCGGCCGGGTCGTCACCAACCTCAACACCGTCCTCGGCACCCTCGCCACCCGCGACCGCGAACTCGACCAGGCGATCCGGCAGCTGCAGCAGTTCGTCTCGGGACTGTCGGCCGACCGGACCGCGATCGGCGAGGCGCTGGTCAGCATCGGCGACCTCACCACCGCCACGTCGGCGCTGCTGGAGGACGCGCGACCACCCCTGGCGGCCGACATCCGGGCCCTCGACACGCTCGCCGGCACCCTCAACCGCAACGCGGCCGTCATCGACGGCACCCTCGGCCGGCTCCCCGACCGGTACCAGTCGCTGACCCGGGTCGCCTCGTACGGGTCGTGGTTCAACTTCTACCTCTGTGACTTCGACGGCCGGGTCACGGCCGGCGGGCAGACCCTGAATCCCGTGACGTTCAGCGCCCCGGCCGCCCGGTGCGCGACCGGAGGCAGCCGATGAGACCGTTCCGGGAACGCAATCCCGTCGCCGTGGGCGCCGTCGGCCTCGCGTTGGTCGGCGCCACCCTGCTCGGCGCCTTCCAGCTGGACCGGCTCGCGGCGCTGACCGGGCGCGCCTACCAGGCGGCGTTCACCGACGCCAGTGGGCTGGCGGTGGGCAACGAGGTCCGCGTCGCCGGCGTGCGCGTCGGCAAGGTCACCGCCGTGGAACTGGCCCGGGACACCCGCCCGTACGTGCGGGTCCGCTTCCGTGTCGACGACGACGGCGTACGCCTCGGCGACCGGACCGCGGCGACGATCCGGATCAAGACGGTGCTGGGGCAGAAGTACCTGGCGCTGGCGCCCGACGGCGGGGGACGGCTGCCCGAGGGCGCGCAGATCCCCCTCGAGCGCACCGCCGCGCCGTTCGACGTGGTGCAGGCCGTCACCGGCCTCGCCGACACCCTCGACACGATCGACACTGACCAGCTCGCCGCCGCCTTCGCCACCCTGTCGGAGACGTTCGCCGACACCCCCGGCACGGTCAACGCCTCGCTGGTCGGGCTGTCCCGGCTCTCCCGTACCGTCGCCGACCGCGACGCCGAACTGCGCTCGCTGCTGGCCCGCGCCCGGACGGTCACCGACGTGCTCGCGACCCGGGACGAGGAGTTCCGCGCGCTGGTCACCGACGGCGAGGCGCTCCTGGCGGAGGTGCGGCGCCGCCGGGACGCCATCCACGAGCTGCTCGTCGGCACCAACGACCTGGCCACCCAGCTGTCCGGTCTGGTCGCCGACAACCAGGCCCAGCTCGGTCCGGCCCTGCGCCAGCTGCGGGACGTGGTCGCCATCCTGCAACGCAACCGGGACGACCTCGAACTGACCGTCCAGCGGATGGCGCCGTTCGTCAGCGCCTTCGCCAACGTGGTCGGCAACGGACGGTGGTTCGACTCGTACGTGCAGGGGCTCGTCCAGCCGTTCCAGCCCACGACGGGAGGACGCTGATGCCCGACACCGTACGCCGCTGGCGCCGGCCGGTCGCCGCCGCGACCGTGCTGGTCACCGTGGCCGCCGCCGTCGCGGTGCTGCGTCCCGGTACGCCGCCCCGCCGGCTCGTCGCCCAGTTCACCGGCACGGTCGGCGTGCACCCGGGTTCCGACGTGCGGGTGCTCGGCGTCCGCGTCGGCGAGGTGGTCGAGGTGCGACCGCAGGGCCGCACGGTCCGGGTGACCATGCGCTACGACCGGGAGGTGCAGGTGCCGGCCGGCGCGCAGGCCGTGGTCGTGCCGCCCAGCGTGGTCAGCGACCGCTACGTGCAGCTCACCCCCGCGTACGCCGGCGGCGCCGTGCTCGCCGACGGCGCCGAGATACCCGTCGAGCGCACCGCCACCCCGATGGAGATCGACGACATCTACCGGGCGCTCGACGACTTCAACCGTGCGCTCGGTCCGCGGGGCGCCAACGCCGACGGCGCCCTGTCCGATCTCGTCGCCACCGGCCGTGCCAACCTGGAGGGCAACGGCGACGAGCTGCACGACACCCTCGACGGGCTCTCCCAGGCGTTGACCACGCTCGCCGACGGGCGGCAGGACCTCTTCGGCTCGGTGGCCAACCTGCAACGCTTCACCACCGCCCTGGCCCGCAGCGACCAGCAGGTCCGGGCGTTCAACCGGCAACTGGCCGAGGTGGCCGCGCAACTGGCCGGCGAGCGGGACGAGCTCGCCGCCGCGTTGCGCAACCTGGCCACCGCCCTCGCCGACGTCACCACCTTCGTCCGGCAGAACCGCGACCTGCTGACCGCCGACGTCGCCGCCCTGGCGGACGTCACCGGCGTGCTGGTCCGCCAACAGCAGGCCGTCATCGACATCCTCGACGTCGCCCCGCTCGCGCTGAACAACCTGGCGCTGGCCTACAACCCCCGGTCCGGAACGCTGGACACCCGGGACAACGTCCTCGGTCCCTACGATCCCGCCAGCTTCGTCTGTTCCCTCCTGGTCGACCAGACACCCGCGACGGTGCCCGCGACGTGCACCGCCCTCGCGCAGACCCTGCACGCCCGCAAGCTTCCGATGACCGACCAGCTCCGGAAGCTGCTCAAGCTGCCGCCCGGCGCGACCCGCCCGGCGCCACCGGCCACACCCTCACCGGTGGCGCCCGGCGCGGCGGTGCCGTCGCCCGCGCCGGGCGGCCCCGACCTCACCCTCGGCGGCATCCTGCGGGGGCCGGCATGACCCGCCGGATGCGCCGCACCCTGGCCGCCACCCTGGCCGTGGCACTGCTGCCCGCCGGCTGCGGGTTGCCCGAGGTGACCGAACTGCCGCTGCCCGGCGGAGCGCCCGACGGCCGCGGCTACCGCGTCACCGCCGAGTTCCGCGACGTGCTGGACCTGGTGCCCCAGGCGGCCGTGAAGGTGGATGACGTCACGGTGGGCAGCGTCGAGAGGATCTCGCTGTCCGGCTGGACCGCGCAGGTCGTTCTCCGCCTCGACGCCGACGTCCGACTCCCGGCCAACGCCACCGCCGCCGTCCGGCAGAGCAGCCTGCTGGGGGAGAAGTACGTGACGGTGGCCCCGCCGTCCGGCCCGCCCGCCACCGGTGCCCTCGCCGACGGCGATGTCATCCCGCTGTCCCGCACCACCCGGGGCGTCGAGGTCGAGGAGGTGCTCGCCGCCCTCGGCCTGCTGCTCAACGGTGGCGGCCTGGCCCAGTTGCGCACCATCAACCAGGAACTCGCCACGGCCCTCGACGGGCGGGAGCCGGCGGTGCGGGACGCGCTGCGGCAGCTCGACACCTTCATCGGCGGCCTGGAGCGGCAGAAGACCGACATCGTCCGGGCCGTCGAGGCGCTCGACCGGCTGACCGGCCGGCTGGCCCGCCAGCAGCAGGTGATCGGTGCCGCAGTCGACTCGCTGGCCCCCGGCCTGACCGTGCTGGAGGAGCAGCGGGCCCAGCTCACCGGCGTCCTCACCGCGCTCGGCGACCTCGGGCGGGTCGGCACCCGGGTGGTCGAGAGCAGCCGCGCGGACACCGTGGCCAGTCTGAAGGCCCTGAAACCGATCCTGGAACAGCTGGTGCGCGCCGGCGACGACCTGCCGAAGTCCCTCGACTTCATGCTGTCGTACCCGTTCCCGCCGAACGTCACCGGCGCGATCGTCGGGGACTTCGTCAACCTGGCCGTGACCGCCGACCTGGACGCGGCCGGCATCCTGGCCAACCTGGTGGCGGCGGCCCCGCCGCCCGCCCGCCCGGCCGCCCGGCCGGGCCAGCCGGCCGCACCACGCCCCCCGGGCGGCGTCCCCGTGCCGAAGCCCGGCGGCACGGGGAACCTCGACCTGCCCCTGACCGAGTGCCTGCCCGACCCGGACAACTTCCCGGCGATCTGGGTCCCGCCGGCGAAGTGCCTGCTGCCCGAGGGCTGCACGCTGCTCAAGCCGGGTTCGCCGGTGCCCGTCGGCGGGCTGGTCCTCCCCAAGGGACTGGTGCCGGCCGGAACGGCGTTTCCCGAAGGGACGGAACTGCCCGCCGGAACCGTCCTCACCGCCGACTGCCTGCTCCCGGTCACCGGCGAGATCCTCGGCCAGGTCGGCGACCTGCCGGACGTCCTCGGAGGGGGGCTGCTGCCGTGATCGGACGGTCGACCCGGCTCAAGGTGCTCGCGTTCGTGGTGGTCAGCCTGCTCGGCGTCGCCTACGTGGGCCTGCGCTACGTCGGGCTCGGTGACACGCTGCTGGGCGGTGGGTACCGCGTCCACCTCGACCTCGTCCGGGCCGGGGGGATCTTCCCCCACGCACCGGTCACCTACCGGGGTGTTCCCGTCGGCCGGGTCACCGCCGTCGAGCTGCGCGACGGCGGTGTCCGCGCCGACCTGCGGATCGACCGCGGCGTACGGATCCCCGACGACCTCCGTGCGGTGGTCGCCCAGCGCTCCGCCGTCGGAGAGCAGTACGTCGACCTGCGGCCGGAGCGCGACGGCGGGCCGTACCTGCGCGACGGGGCGGTGATCCCGGCCGACCGGACCGGCGTGCCGCTGCCGCCCGAGGTGCTCCTGACGAACCTGGACGCGCTGGTCCGGTCGGTCGGCCCCGAGGACCTGGCCGTGGTGATCACGGAACTCGGCACCGCGTTCGAGGGCAACGAGGCGGCGCTGGCGCGGCTCCTCGACGCCGGCGACGCGCTGCTCGCCGACGCCACCGCCGCGCTGCCGGAGACCCTCGCGCTGATCCGCGACGGCCGGACCGTCCTCCAGACCCAGGCCGAGTCGGCGGAGGCCCTGCGCCGCTGGGCCGCCGACCTGGCGGCGCTCGCCGCCACCGTCCGGGCCGCCGATCCCGACCTGCGCCGGCTGCTCGCCGCCGGACCGCCCGCCGCCACCGAGGTCACCGCGCTGCTGCGGGGACTGGAACCGACCGTCGGCACGCTGCTCGGAAACCTCGTCACCGTCAACGGCATCGCCGCCCGACGGCTGCCGAACATCGAGCACCTGCTGGTCGTCTACCCGATCACCGTCTCGGGCGGCTTCACGGTCACGCCGGGCGACGGCACCGCCCACCTCGGCCTGGTGCTCAACGCGAACGACCCGCCGCCCTGCCGGTACGGCGACGGCGGCCGGCAGTGCAGCGCGAAGGACCGGGCGGCCGGGGCGGGCGTACGCGGGTCGGCCAACGCGCCACGGGCGGGCGGCCGGCCGGCTCCGGCCCCCGCCGCCCCGCCGCCCGCGTACGCGGCGGGATTCGACCCGGCGACCGGGCTGGTGCTCGGCAGCGACGGGCGGCCGTTGCAGTTCGGCGCGGCCGGCGGCCAGTACCGGATGGCGGGGGACCAGTCGTGGAAGCACCTGCTGCTCGCCGGGGTGACCCCGTGACGGACCGATCGAAGGAGGTTGCCGTGCCGACCCGGAGGGACCGCACGCTGAAGGTGATCAAGGGAAGCAGGTCCGGTGCGGCCGGGCGGCCCGCCCAGCGCCGGGTGGTCCTGCGGTCGGTGCGGACGCCGATCGAGGACGTGCTCGAGCGAATCGACCAGGAGCCGGCCGAGGACGCGGCGGTCGGCGGCGTCCCGACCGGGCCCGCCGATCCGGAGCGGGTCGAGGACCGGCTCGAGGCGGCCGACGCGCCCGGCGACGATCCCGCGGCGGCGGGCGACTTGGCCCCGGCGTCCGCGGGTCCCGGCCGCCGTCGCCTCCTGGTCGGGCTGCTCGTCGCCCTGCTCGCCGGGTCCCTCGCCCTCGCCGGCCTGTACGGCCACCGCTGGTACGGGCACCGGGCGCTGGAGGAGGCCCGCCAGGGCGCGCTCGCCGCCGCCAAGCAGACCAGCGTCGACTTCGTGTCGGTGAGCGCGGCCAGTGTGGACCGCGACCTCCAGCGGATCGTGGACGGGGCGACCGGCGAGTTCAAGGACGAGTTCACCCGGGGCCAGGCGCAGGTCCGGACGGCGGTGGTGGAGAACAAGGTCGAGTCGCGGGGTTCCGTGTTGCGGGCCGGCCTGGTCACCGGTGACCGCCGCCGGGCGGTCGTGCTGGTCGCCGTGGACGCCACCGTCAAGAACGCGAAGGCGCCCGCCGGCCGGGCGGCGCACTACCGGATCCAGCTGGACCTGGTCCACGACCGGGGCTCGGGTCAGTGGCTGGTGTCCCGTCTGCAGTTCGTCGGGTGACACCGGCGCCGACCTTGGGAGGACATATGCGCATCCGGAATCTCCGGCCGTGGCGCCGGGGCCGCCGCCTGTCCCTGGTGCCGGCGCTGGCGGTGGCGATCGCGCTGGCCGCCGGCACCGCCGCCGTCGGCTGGCAGCGGGACCGTGCCGGCACCCGCACCGACACCGCCGCGAGGCAGGCCCTGGCGGTCGCCCCGGCCGCGGCGAAGGCGATCTTCTCGTACGACCACCGCACGTTCGACGAGAGCGTGGCGAACGGCCGCGGCTTCGTCACCGGGCCCTTCGCCGACGAGTACGCGCGGACCACCGCCGCGTTGCAGCAGACGGCTGTGAAGCAGCAGGCGGTCGTGCTGGCGGAGGTGTCCTCGGCCGGCGTGGTCACGGCCGGCCCGGCCCGGGTCGAGCTGCTGGTGTACCTCAACCAGTACCGGCGCAACGTCACCACGGCCGGGGAGAAGGTCGACCAGAACCGGGTGGTGCTCACCCTGGTCCCGGTCGACGGCGAGTGGAAGGTGTCGGCGGCGGTCGCGATCTGAGCTCGGGCCGGTGGGGCCTTCTACCACGCGTCCCCGTGGCCGGGGCGGGTTTCGCCGATAGCCGCCGCCCGGGCCGGTGGCGGCGGCAGCATGACCGTACGGCCGGCTGCCGTGTCCGGTGTGCCGGGAGCGCAGCTGGTGGGGGGTCGACGTGCAGGACGTCGCTGTCGCGCCGCTGGACGTCGGGGCGGTGGTGCCGGGGCTGGCGGAGCGTGTGTGGGTCAACGCCCGGGAGGCTCCGCAGGCGGTGCAGTTCGTACGCCCCGCGCCGGTGTCGCGCGCGTGGCCCGCGCCGCGGTCGGTGCAGGGTGGCGACCTGCCGGTGACGTGCGAGCAGTTCCGGGACGACGTCCTCACGCTGGCGCGCGGTTTCGTTGCCGCCGGCGTGGGCCACGGTGACCGGATCGTGCTGATGAGCCGTACCCGGTACGAGTGGACCCTGGTCGACTACGCCCTGTGGGCGATCGGGGCGGTGCCGGTGCCGGTGTACGAGACGGCCAGCTCGGACCAGGTCGGTTGGATCCTGTCGGATTCGGGCGCGATGGGCGCCGTGGTGGAGTCGGCGAGCCACGGGGAGATGGTCGCCGCCCTGCGGCACGGCCTTCCGGCGCTGCGTGACGTGTGGCAGATCGACGCCGGTGACCTGATCGCCCTCGCCGGCCAGGGGCGCACCGTCGACGACACGCGGATCGACGACCGGCGCAAGCGGGTGACCGGCGGTGACGTCGCCACGATCGTCTACACCAGCGGCACGACGGGGCGCCCGAAGGGTTGCGTGCTGACGCACCGCAACATCCACTGCGACGTGACCGCCGCGGTCGCGGCGCTGTCGCGGCTGCTGTACCCCGGGGCGTCGACGGTGCTGTTCCTGCCGCTGGCGCACATGTTCGCCCGGTTGATCCAGGTGGGGGTGGTGCAGAGTCGCGCGACCATGGTGCACAGCGCCGACGTCGCCGGGGTGCTGGAGCAGCTGCGCCGGCACCGGCCGACGTTCATCCTGGCGGTGCCGCGCGTCTTCGAGAAGATGTACAACCGGGCCCGGCAGAAGGCCGAGGACGCGCGGCGCGGCCGGCTGTTCGCCCTCGCCGACCGGGTGGCGGTGCGGTACAGCCGGGCCCTCGACCGGCCGCGCGGGCCGAACCCGCTGCTGCGGCTGGCCCGGGCCGTGTTCGACCTGCTGGCGTATCGGAAGCTGCGGGCGGCGCTCGGCGGGCGGTGTCGGACGGCGATCGTCGGCGGCGCACCCCTCGGCGAGCGGGTGGGGCACTTCTTCCGGGGTGCGGGAATCCAGGTCCTGGAGGGGTACGGCCTCACCGAGACGTCGCCCGCCCTCACGGCGAACCTGCCGTCGGCGCAGCGGATCGGCACCGTCGGCCGACCGCTGCCCGGCGTGGAGATCCGGGTCGCCGACGACGGCGAGGTGCTGGCGCACGGCGACGTGGTGTTCCCGGGGTACTGGAACAACCCGGACGCCACCCGGGACACCTTCACGCCGGACGGGTGGCTTCGCACCGGTGACCTCGGCAGCCTCGACCCCGACGGCTTCCTCCGGCTCACCGGCCGCAAGAAGGAGATCATCGTGACGGCGGCCGGCAAGAACATCGCACCCGCGCCGATCGAGGAGGCCGTCCGCGCCCATCCGCTGGTCAGCCAGTGCATGCTCGTCGGCGACGATCGACCGTACGTGGCCGCGCTGGTCACCATCGATGCGCAGGCGTGGCCGCGGTGGCGGTCCGCCCACGGCCGGCCGGACGCCTCGGTCGCCGACCTGCGGGACGACCCCGCGCTGCGCGGCGAGATCCAGGAGGCGGTCGACCAGGCCAACCAGACCGTGTCCCGGGCCGAGCAGGTCAAGACCTTCGCCATCCTGCCGCGCGACTTCACCGAGGCCGACGGCGAACTGACCCCGACCCTGAAGATCAAGCGCGGCGTCGTCGAGGAGCGCTTCCGGTCGGACGTCGAGGCGCTCTACCGCGGCCACTGATCCGTCCGGCGGTCGGAGGTCAGCGGCGGGGCCGGGTACGGATCTGCCGGGTGGCGGCGCGGAACGCGGGTGCGGCCCGCTCGAAGTAGTCGAACAGGACGTCGAGCTGCTCCGGCGTGTACGCGGTGAGCACCTCGGCGATCCGTTCGCGCGCCGGGCTCACGACCTCGTCGATGCGCCCGAGGGCTTCGGGGACGGGCGCCACGACCACCTTTCGGCGGTCGGTGGGGTCCGCCGTGCGGCGGGCGTAGCCGGCGCGTTCCAGCCGGTCGATGAGGCGGGTGGTGGCGCCGGTGGTCAGCCCGATCCGGGTGGACAGGTCGCCGGACGTGAGCGGTCCCTCCAACGTGATGACGCTGAGCGCGTGCCACTCCGACGGGTGCAGCCCGGCCGCTTCGGCCCCGGCCATCCCGTGCAGGCCGACCGCGTCGAGGTACCGCCGGAAGATGGCGTGCCGCTCGTCCCAGGACTGCCTTGCCATGCCGATGGACCTCCTCCTATTATCTGCATGCGCGCAGATACTGTTTCTGTGCAGACACCTTGGAGGGATCATGCCTGACGACCGTACCGCCGTCACCTCCGTCATCGGCGCGCTGGTGGACGCGTGGAACCGGCAGGACGCCGAGGCGTACGGGCGGCTCTTCACCGAGGACGCCACGTACGTCACCTGGGTCGGCACGCACTACCGGGGGCGGCGTGACATCGTGGCGAGCCACCGGGCGCTGTTCACCAGGTTCGTCAAGGGAACGAAGCTCGCCGACGAGATCCTCGACCTCCGGTTCTTCGGGCCGGACACCGCCGTGGTCACCGGTCGCGGCGAGATCTACAAGGGCGACCGCCCGGGCAAACTGACCAAGGTGCAGACCTACGTGCTCGTCCGCACCGCCGACGGCGGCTGGCGGATCGCCGCCTTCCAGAACACCAAGCGGAAGCCGCTGATGGAGGCCGTCTCGTTCCGGTTCGCGCCGGACCTCATTCCCGCCGGTCGGTAGCGGCGGGCCGCCGCGAAACCTGACTACTCTTCGTGGACACGCCCACCACGCACGGTCATGGCGGGGTTCCGGGGTGCGGCCGGCGGCCTGCCGTAGCATCCCCGGGAGCCGGCGACCGCCGGTGACCTGGTGGGAGGTGTCCGATGCGGATAACGCGGACCATCGTGGCGGCCGTCGTGGTGCTGACGGCGGGCGGCCTCGCGGGCGTCGCCAACGCGGTCGAGTCGCCACCGTCCACGCTGCCGACCGGCACCCTCCGGGCCGCCGCCGACACCCGGTTCGGGTTCGCGGTCGTGCCGGACACCCAGGAGGAGGTGCTGAGAGCGGACGACCCCCGGTTCCGGCAACGCTCCGACTGGCTGGTCGCCAACCGCTCCGCGTTGGACCTGCGGTTCGTCACCCACATCGGCGACGTGGTCAACTTCGACACCCCCGACCACGTGCAGTACACCCGCGCCCGGGACGCGCTGCGACCGCTGGAGAGGGCCCGGCTGCCGTACTCCCTCGCGGTCGGCAACCACGACGGCCAGGTCTACGGCCCGGACGGCAAGCGGCGCAGCCCCGCCGGGCCGTTGCTGCGCGACACCACGGTGTTCAACCGGTACTTCACCGCGGACCGCTTCGGCGCCGTCCGGGGCCAGTTCGAGGCCGGCAAGGTCGACAACGCGTACGCGACCTACGAGGCCGGCGGCGTGCGGTGGCTGGTGCTGACCCTGGAGCCGTGGCCGCGCCGGGCGGCGGTCGCCTGGGCCCGGAACGTCGTCGCCGCCAACCCGAGGCACAACGTCGTCGTCGTCACGCACCACTACCTGGAGGCCGACGGCACGATCGGGCGCAGCCCGGCCCACGGGTCCACCAGCCCGCAGTACCTGTTCGACAACCTGATCTCGCGCTACCCGAACGTCCGCCTCGTCTTCTCCGGTCACACCGGCAGCGCCGCGTACCGGGTCGACACCGGCGTGCACGGCAACCGGATCCACTCGTTCCTCCAGGCGTTCCACTCCCGACGGACCAACCCGGTCCGGCTGGTGGAGGTGGACACCGCCGCCGACTCGCTGCGCACGTGGATCTACGCACCGCGCACGGCGGAGGCGTTCCCGGCACACGACCGGACGCTCACCGGCCTCCGCCTGATCCGCTGAGGTAGTCCGGACCAGCGGTCCGGGGCGGCCGGCCACCGGCCACCCCGAGCGTCCCGGCCTGCCCGGCGCCGTCCCCCCGGGGACCGGTGATTTTGCCGATGTGGCGTCGGCGACCAGGCCAAAGACTGACGTACGTCGATAACACTCCAACCCTCAGCAGGGAGT
The DNA here is from genome assembly GCF_009707425.1 of Micromonospora sp. WMMC415. Taxonomy (GTDB): domain Bacteria; phylum Actinomycetota; class Actinomycetes; order Mycobacteriales; family Micromonosporaceae; genus Micromonospora. Next base: position 3,520,736 of record NZ_CP046104.1, read on the forward strand.
ACCCGACGTGCGATCACCCACCACCACCCGTACCCGTACCTCCGTGTCCGCCCTGACGAGGGTGGCCGTCGCGGCCGTCCTCGCCGTCGGTGGTGCCCTGGCCGTCCCGGCCGGCGCGCAGGCCGCCGAGAACCCGTACGAGCGCGGCCCGGCGCCGACCACCGCGATCCTGGAGGCCAGCCGCGGCCCCTTCGCCACCTCGTCGTTCAGCGTCTCGTCGCTGAGCGTCAGCGGCTTCGGCGGCGGGGTCGTCTACTACCCGACCAGCACCAGCGAGGGCACCTTCGGGGCGATCGCCATCTCGCCCGGCTACACCGCCTCGTGGTCCAGCCTCAGTTGGCTCGGGCCGCGGATCGCCTCGCACGGCTTCGTGGTCGTCGGCATCGAGACCAACAGCCGCTTCGACCAGCCGGCCAGCCGGGGCGCCCAACTGCTCGCGGCGCTGGACTGGCTCACTGAGCGCAGTTCGGTGCGGGGCCGGATCGACGCCACCCGGCTCGCGGTGGCCGGGCACTCGATGGGCGGCGGCGGCAGCCTGGAGGCCGCGGCGGACCGGCCGTCGTTGCAGGCCGCGGTGCCGCTCGCCCCGTGGAACCTGGACAAGACCTGGTCGGAGGTGCGCGTACCGACGCTGATCATCGGCGGCGAGTACGACAGCATCGCGTCGGTCTCCTCGCACTCCGAGCCGTTCTACGCCAGCATCCCGTCCTCGTCGGAGAAGGCGTACCTGGAGCTCAACGGCGCGGACCACTTCTTCCCGCAGACGACCAACACGCCCATGGCCCGGCAGATGGTGGCGTGGTTGAAGCGGTTCGTCGACAACGACACCCGCTACGAGCCGTTCCTCTGCCCGGGCCCGACCGGGTTCGCCATCGAGGAGTACCGGAACACCTGTCCGCACTCCTGAACGTGCTCCGGGGCGGTCGCCGGTGTGCGGCCGCCCCGGCACGTCGCCGACCGGCTCTTCCGCCCCGGTCGCTGATGACGGCTAGATGCATTAACAGTGCAACTTCCTGGCCTCCCGAGGCCTCCTGGCGGTGACGGTCTTGACGGTCAGACCGAGAAACGTACACTGCTAGTGTAATAACCGGGACCCCGATGCGAGGGATGGGTGATGGAGCAAGGGCTTGCGCTGCACCACGTCGGGGTGCGCTTCGGAGGCCTCACCGCCCTCGACGACGTCTCGCTGCGGGTGGCCCCCGGCCAGGTGGTCGGCGTGATCGGTCCGAACGGAGCCGGTAAGACGACGCTGTTCAACGTCCTCTGTGGCTTCGTCGGCCCGCACGAGGGCAGCCTCACCCTCGACGGCCGTCCGTTCCGGCCCCGGCCGCACCGGCTCACCCGGCTCGGAATCTCCCGCACCCTCCAGGGGACCGGCCTGTTCGCCGGGCTCACCGTCCTGGAGAACGTCGTGGCCGGTGCCTCCCACGCGGCCCGGGCCGGGTTCCTCGCCGCGCTTCTCGGCCTGCCCCGCAGCGACCGGGACGAGCGCCGGCTGCGCCGGCACGCCCTGGCCGTCCTCGACACGCTCGGCGTCGCCGGGTACGCCGACGCCGTACCCGGGACCCTGCCGTTCGCCGTACGCCAACGGGTCGCCCTGGCCCGCGCGCTCGCCGCCCGCCCCCGGCTGCTCCTGCTCGACGAGCCCGCCGGCGGCCTCGGTGGCGAGGACATCGCCGAGCTGGCGGAGCTGATCCGGGAGCTGCCCCACCGCGACACCGACCCGTGCGCGGTGCTGCTGGTGGAACACCACATGGACCTGGTGATGTCGGTGTGCGACGAGATCGTCGTCCTGGACTTCGGCCGGGTGGTCGCCACCGGCACGCCCGAGGCGATCCGCGACGACCCGGCCGTCGCCGACGCGTACCTCGGCGCGGCCGTCGACGAGGCGGCGGCATGACCGCCGCGAGTGCGCAGCCCGGCACCGACCTGCTCGCCGTGCGGGGCCTGGTGGCCGGGTACGGGGCGGCGCCGGTGCTGCACGCTGTCGACCTGCGCGTGCCGGCCGGCGCCATCGTGGCCGTCGTGGGCGCCAACGGGGCCGGCAAGACCACTTTGCTGCGCGCCCTCTCCGGCATGCTGCGCCCCACCGCCGGTCGGATCCTCCTCGACGGCGAGGACCTGCGCGGCACCCCCGTCGAGCAGCTCGTCCGGCGCGGCCTGGCGCACGTCCCCGAGGGACGTGGCGTGATCGGCGAGCTCACCGTCGAGGAGAACCTGCGCCTCGGCGGGCTGTGGCGGCGGGACCGGGCGGACGCCGCCCGCGCCCACGACGAGGTTTACCAGTTGTTCGAGCCGCTGGCCCGGCGCCGGCGGCACCTCGGCCACCAACTCTCCGGCGGCGAACGGCAGATGCTCGCCCTCGGCCGCGCGCTGGTCGGCCGGCCCCGCCTGCTGCTGCTCGACGAACCGTCGCTCGGCCTGGCGCCGCGGGTGGTCGCCCAGACCATGACCCTGCTGCGGCAACTGCGCGACCGCACCGGGCTGGCCGTGCTGCTCGTCGAGCAGAACGTCCGCAGCGCCCTCGGCGTCGCCGACCACGGCGTCGTGATGTCCCTCGGCCGGGTCGTCACCTCCGCGCCGGCCGCCCGGCTCCGCGACGACGCCGACCTGCGCCACGCGTACCTGGGATTCTGACCACCGCCGACAAGGAGGCCCGTTGGACCGCTTCGTCTTCCTCACCCTCGACGGCCTGTCGAGGGGAGCGGTCTACGCCGCGTTCGCGCTGGCCCTGGTGCTCATCTGGCGGGCCGCGCGGATCGTCAACTTCGCCCAGGGGGCGATGGCCGTCGCCGCCGCGTACGCCGCCTACAGCGTCTCGGCCGCGACCGGCTCGTACTGGCTCGGGTTCGTCGCCGCGCTCGCCGTCGGCCTGCTCCTCGGCGCGGTCGTCGACGTCGCCGTCATGCGCTTCGTCGACCACCGCTCGCCGCTCAACCCGGTGATCGTCGCGCTCGGGCTGGTCCTGCTGATCCAGGCCGTCCTCGGCATGGTGTACGGCAACGAGTTCCGGCCGGCGGCGGCTCCGTTCAGCCGCAGCGCCCTGACCGTCGGCGGTCTGGCCGTCCTGTCGCCGTACGACGTCTTCGTCTTCGCCGCCGTCGGGACGGTCGGCGCCGCGCTCGCCTGGATCTTCACCCGGACCGCGGTGGGCCTGCGGATGCGGGCCGCGGCGTTCGCTCCCGAGGTCTCCCGCCTGCTCGGGGTGAACGTCGGCGGCATGCTCACGCTCGGCTGGGCGCTCGCGTCCGGTGTCGGCGCCCTGGCCGGCATGCTCGTCATCCCGACCGAGCTGGGCCTGCACCCGCACGCCATGGACCTGGTCTTCGTCTCGGCGTTCACCGCCGCCGTGGTGGGCGGGCTGGACAGCCCGCCCGGCGCGATCGTCGGCGGCGTCGGGGTCGGGCTGCTGCTGTCGTACGTCAGCGGCTACGCCGGCGGCGACCTCATCCCCCTCGCGGTGCTGGTGCTGCTCCTGGCGGTGCTACTGGTCCGCCCCGGCGGCCTGTTCGCCCCGGTCACCGCGAGGCGGGTGTGAGCGCCACCGGGGTGGCGGCCCCACCCGCGACCCGGGCGCCCCGTCCCGAGGGCCGGCCGGAGGGGCGGCGCGTCCCGACCCTGCTGCGCCACCTCGGGCTCGCGGCCGTCGCCGCGTCGGCACTGCTGGCGGTCAGTTACGGCCTCGAACCGTTCCGGAACTTCCAGCTCGCCACGGTCGCCGCCTACCTCTGCGCGACCGCCGGGCTGACCATCCTCACCGGACTGAACGGCCAGCTCTCACTCGGGCACGGCGCGCTGATGGCGGTCGGCGCGTACACGGTCGCCCTGACGCAGGACGCCTTCGCCGACCGCGGCCGAACCGGCGGCGGGTTGCTGGTCGTGTCCCTGGTGGCGGCGGTGGCCACCAGCGTCGCGGTCGGCGCCGTCGTGGGCGTGGCCGCCGCCCGGTTGCGCGGCCCCTACCTGGCCGGCGTCACCCTGGCGGTCGCGGTCGTGGTACCGGCCCTGACCGTCACCTTCGACGGCGTCCTCAACGGCGAGCAGGGGCTGCCCGTCCCGGTCGCACCGCCACCGGCGGCGCTCGGCCCGTACTTCCCGTACGAGCGGTGGCAGCTCTGGGTCGCCGGGTCGGCGACGCTGCTCTGCCTGGTGCTGCTGGCGAACCTGGTCCGCAGCCGGTACGGCCGCACCTTCCGGGCGGTACGCGACGACGAGATCGCGGCCCGCCTCGCCGGGATCCACGTCGCCCGGACCCAGGTCCTCGCCTTCGTGGTCAGCGCCGCCGGGGCCGGGCTGGGCGGCGCCCTGCTCGCCGTGCTCGCGCAGAGCGTCTCGCCCGGCGCGTTCTCGCTGACGCTGTCGCTGTTCCTGCTGATGGCCGTCGTCATCGGCGGCCTCGGCCGGCTGGCCGGCGCGCTGTGGGGCGCTGCCCTGCTGGTCGCCCTGCCCGACCTGACGCACACCCTGACCGACCTGCTGACGCTCTCGCCGGCGGCGGCGCAGCGCCTGGAGGGCAACCTCCCGCTGGCGATCTTCGGGAGCACGCTGGTCGTCGTCATGATCGCCGCACCCGGCGGCGTGCAGGGCCTGCTGTCCCGCCTCGCCCGCACCCTGCGGGACCGGTGGCGGGCGGGGCGGCGCTGACCACCCGTCCGGCCCCGGCCGGGCGCACCTCATCCACCCACCACACCATCCACCCTGGCCGAGAAAGGTCGGTACCCCATGCGACGCATCGCACGACGCGGTCTCGCGATCGCCACCTCCATCACCCTGCTGCTCAGCGCGGCGGCCTGCGGCGGGAACGACGGCGGGTCCGCCGGCCGTGGGCCGGTCCCGGGCGTCACCGACACCGAGGTGGTCGTCGGCACCCACATGCCGCTCACCGGCCCGGCCTCGGCCGGCTACTCCAAGATCGCGCCGGCCACCAAGGCGTACTTCGACTACGTCAACGCCAACGGCGGCGTGCACGGTCGCAAGATCACCTACAAGGTCATGGACGACGGGTACAACCCGGCGAACACCCAGCAGGTCGTCCGCCAGCTCGTCCTCCAGGACAAGGTCTTCGCCGTCCTCAACGGCCTCGGCACCCCGACCCACAGCGGCGTGCTCGACTTCCTGCACACCAACCGGGTCCCCGACCTCTTCGTCGCCTCCGGCAGCCGCAGCTGGGACCAGCCCGACCGCTACCCGAACACGTTCGGCTTCAACCCCGACTACACGGTCGAGGGCAAGATCCTCGCCCACCACGTGAAGACCACCCTGCCCGGGAAGAAGGTCTGCTTCCTCGGCCAGAACGACGACTTCGGCCGGGACAGCCTCGCCGGGGTGGAGAAGGTGCTCGGCGGCCCCGTCGTGGCCCGCCAGGACTACGTGGTCAGCAACACCAACGTGGCGCCCCAGATCGGCGCGTTGAAGGCGGCCGGCTGCGAGGTGGTCGTCCTCGCCACGGTGCCGGGCTTCACCGCCCTGTCCATCGGCACCGCCGCCCGGCTCGGCTTCCGGCCGCAGTGGGTGGTGTCCAACGTCGGCGCCGACCACCCGACCCTCGCCAAGCAGCTCGGCGACGCCGCCGGCCTGCTGGACGGCATGGTCGGCATCAACTACCTGCCGATGCAGAACGACACGACCAACCCGTGGATCCAGCTGTTCACGAAGGTGAACCGGGACCACAACGGGAACGCGCCGTTCGACGGCAACACCGTGTACGGCATGGCCGTGGGGTACCTCTTCGTCCAGGTGCTCCTCGCCGCCGGCAGGGACCTCACCCGCGAGTCGCTGACCGAGGCCGTCCGCAAGGGTGGCTACCAGGGCCCCGGGCTCGCTCCGCTGCGGTTCTCCGCCACCGACCACTCCGGCTACGGCGGGGGCCGGCTCACCCGGGTGAGCGGGGGAGTGCAGGCCTACTTCGGGCCCGCGTACGAGACCGACGAGGGCGACGGGGCGGTGAACGAGTACACCGCCCCCGCGGTGGCACCGCCGGCCAACGGCGTGCCGACCACCTGATCCGGTCGCGGCCGGGGCGGGGCCGGCGCACGGCCCCGCCGGCCGGCCCACCTGCCACCGGCCACCGCTCGCTGGGAGGGTCGGGCCGGGCCCGGTGTCAGCCACCGGATCGTGAGTAACCGCACGTCTACACTCGGCGTGCGGGCGAGACCAGGCCGCGGTGAAGGAGGCGGGCGGGAATGGGCGGGGCCGAGGCGCCGGGCCGGGTCGACGGGCGTACGGCCCGGGCCGAACGCACCCGGGCCGCGATCGTCGAGGCGCACCTCGCCCTGATCTCCGAGGGTGACCTGCGGCCGACCGGGGAGCGCATCGCCGAGCGCGCCGGCATCTCGCTGCGCACGCTCTGGACCAACTTCAAGGACATGGAGACCCTCTTCGAGGCGAGCGGTGAAGAGGTGCTCCGGCAGCAGGACGCCGCGTGGCGGCCGATCTCGACCGAGCTACCACTGGCCAAGCGGGTCGACGCGTACAGCCGGCAGCGGGCCAAGCTGCTCCAGCTCATCGCGCCCTCGGCGCGCGCCGCCCAGATGCGGGAACCGCTGTCCGCGCAGCTGCACCGCAACCGGCTCAAGCACATCGACCGGGTCCGCGACGAGGTCGAGGCGCTGTTCGCCGTCGAGCTGGACCGGGCCGGCGCGGGCCGCGAGCAGGTGGTGAACGCCGTCGTGGCGGTGAGCACGTGGGGGACCTGGTCGATGCTGCGCGACGGCCTGGGGCTCGGCGTGGACCAGGCCAGGGCGGTGATGGCGCGCACGGTGGGCGCCCTGCTGGCGGCCGTCGCCGACTGACCGGCACGACGCTCTTTTCCGAGCGGTTACCGATTGGTAAAACTGGATGCATGGTTACTGCATCGACAGTGCAAATAACCGTGCTGCGCGGTCGGGACCACGAGTGCCGGGCGATCCGGCGGCTGCTCGACGGCCCGGATGGGGGAGCGCTGCTGGTCCACGGTGAGCCGGGGTCGGGGCGCAGTGCGCTGCTGGCGTACGCCCGGCACCACGCCGGGGACCGGGCCGTCCTCACCGCCGCCGGGCTCGCCGACGAGGCCACCCTGCCGTACGCCGGGTTGCAGCGCCTCCTCGATCCCGTCCTCGACCGGGCCGCCACGCTGCCGGAGCGGCAGCGGCGGGTGCTGCGGCGCGCCCTGGCCGGCGGCGGGTGTCCGGCCGACGAGCGGCTGGCCCTGTCCATGGCCGTGCTCGGCCTGCTCGCCGCCGCCGCGCGCGACCGTCCGCTGCTGTGCACGGTGGACGACGTCGACTCCGGCGACCGGCAGACCGCCGAGACGCTGGCCGTCGTCGCCCGCCGCCTGCACCGCCTGCCGGTCACCCTCCTGCTCGCCGCCGACACCGACGCCGCAGCCGGCGGCATCCCCGCTCACCGGCTCCGCCCACTCGACGAGCGGAACAGCCGGGCGGCACTCGCCGACCGGTGCCCCGGACTGCCGGCGCCGGTGACCGCCGTGCTGGCGACGGTCGGTGGCGGAAACCCGCAGGCCCTCGCGGACCTCGTCGACGTGCTCACCCCCGGCCAGAGGCAGGGCGAGGAGCCGCTGCCCGCCGCACCACCGGCGGGCGGCGCGCTGGGCTCCGCGTACCGTGCCCGGCTGGACCGCCTGCCCCCGGACAGCCGGCAGGTGCTGCTCCTGGCCGCCCTCGACGGGGACGATGACCCCGCCACCCTGGTCCGGGCCACCCGGGCGGCCGGCACGACCGTCGACGCCCTCGCACCGGCCGAAGCCGCCGGCCTGGTCCGTACCGGCCCGGCCGGCGTGACCTTCCCCAGTCCGCTGGCCCGGACGATGGTGCAGGTCGTCGTCCCGTTCGCCGAACGGCGCGCGGCCCACCTGCTGCTGGCCAGGGCGCTCGACGGCCGGCGGCTGCGGCGGGCCCTGCACCTCGCCGCGGTCGCGGACGGCCCCGACCCGCGGCTCGCCGCGGAACTCGAAACGGCGGCGGCCGACGGCGGGGACGGCTGGGCGACCGCCGCGGCGGCCCTGCGGCACGCGGCGGACCTCAGCGACGATCCGGTCCAGGCGGCCGCCCGCCTGGTCACCGCAGCCCGGTACGCCTGGCGGGGCGGCGACCCCGACACGGCCCGGCAGGTGCTCCGCCGGCTGCCGTCCACCCCGGCCCACCCGGTCGTGACCGCCGCGGCCGGCCTGCTGCGCGGCGAGCTGCAGCTACGGTGCGACGCCCCGGCCGCCGCGGTCACCACCCTGCTGGCCGCTACCGAGGCGATCGCCGCCACCGACCGCGCCGAGGCCCTGCTCGGTCTCGTCCGCGCCGGCGAAGCCATCTGCTTCTCGGGCGACCACTACCGCTACGCCGACGTGGCGCGCCGGATGTCCGCGCTGCACCGCGACGGCCACCCACCGGGGGCGGAACTCATGACCGCGCTCATCGCCGGGGTGGCCGCCACCCTGCGCGGCGAGCACGAGCAGGGCGGACCACTGCTGCGCCGCGCCGTCGTCCTCGGTGGACGGCTCACCGGGGACGCGCTCACGCCGGCCGCGCTGACCGGCGCGGCGGTGGCCGGCCTGCTGGTGGCCGTGGACGCCGCGGCACACCGGCTGGCCGACCGCGCCGTCGACCTGGCCCGCGCCGCCGGGGACCTGTCCCAGCTGCCCCGAGCCCTGGAGCTGCGGGCGATGACGGAGTACTGGCTGGGCCGGCACGACGCCGCGGCGGACAGCTGCCGGGAAGGGCTGCGCGCGGCCCGGGCCAGCGGTCAGCACACCTGCGCCGCCGTGCACCTGGGCCTGCTGGCCGTTCTCGCCGCCCTGCGGGCCGACCGGGACACCAGTCTGCGACACGTCGCCGAGATCGGCGACACCGCCGCGCCCGGCAGCCGCCCGTACGCCCTCACCCGGTGGGCGCTGGCGGTGCTCGACCTGGCCGACGGCCGGTACGCCGACGCCGCCGACCGCCTCACGTCGCTGGCACGTCCCGGCACCGGCCGTGGCCAGGTCCTCGTCCAGGTGATGGCCACGCCCCACCTGGTGGAGGCCGCCGCCCACGTCGGCCACCATCCGCAGGCCCGCGCCGCGCTCGCCGTCTTCGACCGCTGGGCCGGCAGTACGGCCAGCCCGTCCCGCCGGGCCCTGTCCGCACGGTGCCACGCGCTGCTGGCGCCGCGCGGCAGCGCCGAGGCGGAGGAGCAGTTCCGAAGGGCGCTGCGGCTGCACCCGGCCGACTCCGCGACCTTCGAGCGAGCCCGGACCGAACTGCTCTTCGGCCGGGAACTGCGTCACAGCCGGAGACCCCGCGACGCCCGGCCCCACCTGCACCGCGCCCGCCAGGCGTTCACCCTGCTCGGAGCGGGCACGTGGGCGGAACTTCGAGCAGTACGTGATCCGTGCGCCCCGTTCGGCGATGGTCGCTGTTCTTGATGATCGCCAACGCTTGCTTCTGATGCGACGACACCGCTTCGTCTTTGACCGCTGGGTGTGGGAGTTGCCCGGCGGCTACGTCGACGACGAGGAAGAGCCGGCGGTCTGTGCGGCCCGGGAGGTCGAGGAGGAGACCGGTTGGCGCCCAGGTGATGTCGAGCCGTTGTTGACCTTCCAGCCGTGGGTCGGCTCGGCCGACGCGGAGAATCTGCTGTTTCTGTCGCGGAGCGCGAAGCACATCGGGGCGCCGACGGATGTCAACGAAGCGGAGCAGGTCGCCTGGATTCCGCTCGTCGAGGCGCGTGAGCTGGTGTACAGCGGTGAAATCGCCGGCGCGGGCACAGTGATCGCGGTGCTGGAGCTAATCGCCCGGGAGGCGCGCGGCGAGCTGTAGTGATGAACTGTCGTACGACGGTCGAATCCTGCGCGGCGCGATTGAGGACGCCGGCTTCGAGAATGAAGATCATCGCTCCGCTGGCGTCTGGTCGTCAGTCATCTACCCGTCCCTGTGCCGGTGAGTCCGTCCGCCCTCAGGCTTTAGACGATGAGTCCTGGTTCCTCTCGGACAAAGATGCATATCCGTTCGCTGCCTTGGCGCGGAGGGTTACCGGGCGGAGCGGCCGTGAGTACCGTGGTCACGACGGCGGCCGGCAGGCCGACGGCGCATCCCGCGGTTCAGGGAGGTCTGGAATGGATCCGATGCCAGAGCTGACCTTCGGACAGCGGCTGAAGCTTTACCGGGAGCGCTCGGGCAAGACTCGCGCGGTGCTCGGTGGACTGGTGGGTCGGAGCGCCGAGTGGGTGAAGGCCGTGGAGACCGATCGGATCCTGCCCCCGCGTATCCACATGCTGGATCGGATCGCCCGCGCCCTCAAGGTCGACGTGTCGGCCCTGGTCGGGGAGTTGAGCGACCGGTCCGCTGTCGTCAACGGGCCGGAACATCCGGCGCTGGCCTCGGTCCGCGACGCGGTGAACCGCGTCCCGCTGTCCGAGGACGTCGCTGCCGAGCCCTTGACGCAGATCAGGGAACGCCTCACCGCTGCCTGGCGGGCACGTCACCAGGCGTCGGACCACCGCACGGTGCTCGGCGCGCTGCTTCCGGATCTGGTTCAGGACGCGCAGCGTGCCGCGTTGGCCCACGAGGGCGACGAGCGTCGGCGGGCACAGGCGCTGCTGGCCGAGGTGCTGGGACTTACGCAGATGTTTCTCGCCTACCAGCCGGCCGCCGAGTTGCTGTGGCGGGTCGCCGACCGGGCGATGGTGGCCGCCCAGGAGTCCGGCGATCCCGAGGCGCTGGCCTGCGCGGGCTGGTTCCTGTGTCAGGTGCACCGGGACGCGGGCGACTGGGACACCGCGATGTCGGTGACCTTGGACGTGGTCTCGGCGTTGGAGGCGCGGACAGCCGACGCGAACGCGAACCTGCTCGCGCTCTGGGGAGCGCTCAACTTCGAGGCCGCCTACACCGCTGCCCGGGCTGGGGAGGACGGCCGCGCCTGGCGGTACTGGGATCGCGCCGACCGGGTGGCGCAACGTCTGCCAAAGGGCTTCTACCAGCCGCAGACGTCTTTCTCGCGGGTCATCATGGGAGCCCACGCCCTGACCGTGGCCGTCGAGTTGCAGAAGTCTGGCGAGGCGGTGCGGCAGGCCAGGCGCCTTGACCCTGCTGCCATCCCGTCGAGGCCGCGCCGTGCGCGACACCTCATCGAGGTGGCCCGCGGCCACTACGGCAAGGGCGACAACGAGGCCACTGTGGCGGCCCTGCGGCAAGCCTACGAGTCGGCGCCGGAGACGATCCGATTCAACGGCTACGCCCGTCAGATCACGCTGGACCTGCTCGACGGTCCCCGTCACATGCGCAACGACGTGCGCGACCTTGCGCTGAAGGTCGGCCTCGTCTCGTGATCTAGGGGTACGAACCTTACCCGTTCCGTCCTGCGACGCTCCGTAGGTTTCTCCTCACGGGATGCGGCGGGCGGTGCGGGATCGCCTGGTCGCCGCGTCCCTCTCACTGGCCACTGGCCGGGGGAGGAGGAGCTTCAGTGAGTGGCGACCAGGAGCAGATCGTCCTTGCCTTTCACGTCCCACGGCTCGACGGCATGTGTGCCGGCTGTCGTGCCTGGTGGTCGCGGCTGACGCCGTACCCGTGCTGGCAGGTGGAGTGGGCGACCAGTCGGCGGGCGCGGTCGCTGACGGCGGCGCTGCTCGGCGGCCGCGCGTGACCACACACGGCCCGGTGCTGCCGATCTGGAACTGCGGCGGCTGCGGCACGCCCTGGCCCTGCCGGACCCGGCAGCGGGAACTGCACGCGGAGTTCGACGGCGCTCCGATATCCCTGGCTCTCTACCTCGGTGCCCAACTGGTGCGCGCCTCGAACGACCTGACGTGGGTGCCGGCCGGAGTGCTGCACCGACGCTTCCTCGGCTGGCTGCGCTGAGCATCCGGCACCGGGACAGACAGGACGCGGCAGTTCTGCCATCCTCGGTCGCATGACGGGGGTCGAGGAACCACTGCGCACGGATCCGGCGGCGGTTACCCGCCCCGCCCCGGCCGGGCTGGGCGGCAACTACTGGCGGCTCTGGTCGGCGTCGGCGGTGTCGAACCTCGCCGACGGCATCGTCAAGATCGCCCTGCCGCTGGTCGCCATCGGCTACACCGACTCGCCGGCGCTGGTCGCCGGGGTGGCGGCGGCGTTCAGCCTGCCGTGGCTGCTCTTCGCGCTGCCGGCCGGTGCGCTCGTCGACCGGCTGGACCGGCGCCGGGCGATGCTGGCCGCCAACACGCTGCGCGCGGCGCTTCTCGGGGCACTGGCACTGGCGGTGGCCTTCGACACCGGCTCGATCTGGCTGCTGTACGCGGTGGCGTTCGGCGTCGGCGCCGCCGAGACCCTCTACGACACCTCGGCCCAGTCGATCCTGCCGCAGGTCGTCCCGCGCGAGCTGCTGCCCCGGGCGAACGGGCGGCTGCACGCCGCCGAACTGACGGCCAACCAGTTCATCGGCCCACCGCTGGCGGGTTTCCTGGTGGCCGGTGGGGCGGCCCTCGCCCTGGCCGGGCCGGCGGGGCTCTGGGCCCTCGCCGTCGCCGCGCTGCTCTTCGTGAGCGGCCGGTTCCGGGTCGAGCGGGACGCGCCGAGCACCCTACGGTCCGACATCGCGGAGGGGCTGCGGTTCCTGTGGCGGCACCGGCTCCTGCGGACGCTGGCGATGATGGTCGGTGGCGGCAACTTCGCCACGAACGCGATCTTCGGGGTGCTGGTGCTCCACGCGGTCGGCCCGGACTCGGCGATGGGGCTCACCGAGCCCGGGTACGGGATCTTCCTGACCACCATCGCCGCCGGCATCGTGCTCGGATCGCTCCTCGCCGGGTGGATCGAGCGCCGGCTCGGCCGGGCCCGCGCGCTCGGCGTGTCGGTGGTCGCCATGGCCGTGGTCGTCGGCGCGCCGGCGCTGATCACCGACCCGTTCGCGCTGGGCGCGGTCTACTTCGGCGGCGGGATCCTGCTCGCCGCCTGGAACGTGATCACGGTGTCGCTGCGCCAGCGGATCACCCCGGACCGTCTCCTCGGGCGGGTCAACAGCGGCTACCGGCTGATCGCCTGGGGCACCTTGCCGTTCGGCGCCGCCACCGGCGGTCTGCTGGCCGAGATGTTCGGCCTCCGTGCGGTGTTCGCCATCATGGGTACGCTGACGCTCGCTCTGCTGCTCGGCATGCTCCGGGTCACCGACGCGGCCATCGCCGCCGCTGAGGGTGACGCCGCGCCCTAGTCGAACAGCACCACCGTCCGGGCGCCCTCGCCGCGGGCCATCCGGTCGAACGCCGCCGGGGCGCCGTCCAGGGTGACCCGGTCGGAGATCAGGGGGGCGAGGTCCAGCGTGTCGTCGAGCACCGCCCGGGCCAGCTCGGGGACGTCCCGGTCCGGGTCGGAGGAGCCGTATACCGAGGACCGCAGCGTCCGTGCCGAGTGGAAGATGTCCAGGGCGCTGAGGCCGACGACGTCGTCGTTCGACCCCATGCCCACCACGATCACCTGGCCGCCCCGGCGGGCGGCCCGCCAGGCGGCGCGGATGGTGGTGCCGCGTCCGACGCACTCCAGCGCGTGGTCGACGCCGCGCCCGCCGGTCAGGCCGCGGATCGCCCGGCTGAGCGTCTCGTCGCCGAGGAGGAAGTCGGTGGCGCCGGCCGCCCGGGCCAGCTCCGCCTTGGCGGGCGACACGTCCACCGCGACGACCGGATCGGCGCCGGCCGCCCGGGCGGCGGAGACCGCCGACAGGCCGACCCCGCCGAGACCGATCACGGCCACCGAGTCGCCCGGGGCCACGCCCGCCGTGCGGTGTACCGCGCCGACGCCGGTCAGCACGGCGCAGCCCAGCAGCGCCGCCGCCTCGAAGGGCAGCTCGGCCGGCACCCGGATCACCGCCTGCTCCGGCACCACCACCTGCTCGGCGAGGGCGCCCAGGCCGAGGGTGACGTGCAGCGGCTCCCCGGACGACGTCCGGCCGCCGGGCACGGCCGGTCCGCCGGACCGGTCGCACAGCCACGGCTCCCCGTGCCCGCAGTGCCAGCAGTCGCGGCAGGGCGGGGCCCAGTTCAGCACGACGTGGTCGCCCGGGGCCACGCGGCGTACGCCGTCGCCGACCTCGACCACCACGCCGGCCGCCTCGTGCCCGAGCACCAGCGGGTACGGCGGCTTCAGGGTGCCGTCCACCATGGACAGGTCGGAGTGGCACACGCCGGCGGCGCGGACGTCGACGCGTACCCGCCCGGGGGCCAGGGCCGGCGGCTCGACCTGCTCGACGCGCGGCGTGCCGCCGACCTCCCGCACGACCAGCGCCCTCATCGCTGGATCGCCTTGGTCTGCAGGAACTCCTCCAGCCCGTAGGTGCCCAGCTCCCGGCCGAGGCCGGACTGCTTGTAGCCGCCGAACGGGGCGAGCGGGTTGAACGGGGCGCCGTTGACGTCGACCGCGCCGGTGCGCATCCGCCGGGCCACCGCGAGGGCCCGCTCCTCGTCGCCGGACCAGACGGCGCCGGCCAGGCCGTACCGCGAGTTGTTGGCGACCGCGACGGCGTGCTCGTCGTCGTCGACCGGGATGACGGCCAGGACCGGTCCGAAGACCTCCTCCTGGGCGAGCGCGCTGTCCGGGTCGACGTCCGCGATCACCGTGGGGGCGACGAACCAGCCCCGCTCGGGCAGGGGCGCGTCCGGTCCGCCGGCGACGAGGCGACCCCCGTCGGCCAGGCCCCGGGCGACATGGTCGCGGACCCGGTCCCGCTGCGCCGCCGAGACGAGCGGGCCGAGCCGGGTGGCCGGGTCAGAGGGATCGCCGAGCCGGTAGCCGTCGGCGGCCTTCGCCGCCAGCGCGAGCGCCTCGTCGTACCGGTCGCGGTGCACCAGCATCCGCGTCCACGCCGTGCAGGTCTGACCGGAGTTGAGGAACGCGTTGCCGACGCCGACCTTCACCGCGGTCGCCAGGTCCGCGTCGTCGAGGATCACGTTGGCCGACTTGCCGCCCAGCTCCAGGGCGACCCGGGCGATCCGGTCGGCGGCCAGGTGCGCGATGCGCCGCCCGGTTGCGGTGGAGCCGGTGAACGAGACCATGTCGACGTCCGGGTGCGCGGCGATGGCCTCACCGACCACCGGGCCGGTGCCGGGGACAAGGTTGACCACGCCGGGTGGGAAGCCGGCCTCGTCGATCGCGTCGAAGAGCAGGTACGCCGTCAGCGGCGTCAGCTCGCTGGGCTTGAGCACCACCGTGCACCCGGCGGCGAGCGCGGGCGCGAGCTTGGCCATGACCTGGTGCAGCGGGTAGTTCCACGGGGTGATGGCGCCGACCACGCCGACCGGTTCCCGGACGACGAGGGAGTTGCCGACGGTCGCCGGCGCCGGCGGGTGCCCGGCCAGGTCGACGTAGCTGCGCAGCACGGTCAGCGGCAGGCCGGCCTGCACCCGGGTGGCCACCTTGAGCGGGGTGCCCAGCTCCAGCGCGACGGTCCGGGCGATCTCGTCGGCGCGGGCGGTCAGGGCGGCGTGCAGCCGGTCGAGGCGGGCCGCGCGGTCGGCCGGCGCGGTGGCGGCCCAGCCGTCGAAGGCGGCCCGGGCGGCGGCGACGGCCCGGTCCACGTCGGCCGGCGTGCCGGCCGGTACGGTCGCGACGACCTGCTCGGTCGTCGGGTTGTGGACCTCGATGGTCGGTCCGGGGGACGCCGTGACCCAGTGGCCGTCGAGGTAGATGTCGGTCCGTGCGAGATCCATCAAGCCCCTCACGTCGCCCAAAACTAGCAGTGCAAGTTTCGACTCTAGTACGGTTCGGCGGCCGGCGGGAGAGGCGGAAGTGGCCCCACGGTCCGCTCGTACGTGCGGGACAGGCCGTCGATCAGCGCGTCCAGGCCGAGGCCGAAGGCGCCCTCGTCGACCTGCTGCTGGTGCTCGGCGAGGCGGTGGGCCTGGGTGAGGTGCGGATACTGGTCGGCGTAGACCGACGGGTCCTCGACGAAGCCGCGGGCGAACGAGCCGAGCGCCGAGCCGGCCACGAAGTACCGCATGAGTGCGCCGATGTGGGTGGCCCGGGCCGGCGGCCACCCCGCCTCGACCAGCCCTCCGTACACGGCGTCGGCCATGGCCAGGGCGGCGTGCCGCCGGCCCGGGCCCTGGGCGAGGTACGGCACGATGTGCGGGTGGGCCGCCAGCGCGGCCCGGTAGGAGTGCCCCCAGCGGCGCAGCGCCTCCCGCCAGTCGACGTGGCCGAAGAACGACACGTCCACCTGGCCGGTGACGCTGTCGGCGACGGCGTCGAGGATCTCGTCCTTCGTGGCGAAGTGGTTGTACAGCGAGGGTCCGCGTACCCCGAGCTCGGCGGCGAGACGGCGGGTGGAGAACGCCGCCAGCCCCTCGGCGTCGATCAGCGCGGCGGCGGCCTCGACGATCCGCTGCCGGGTGAGCAGCGCCTGCCGCGGCCGGGGCATGTCCGTCCTCCTCTGCTCGGTGGTCCGCCGGGGACTTTGCCACACCCAGGTCTGGACAGCCGAAAACTTGCACCGCTAGTTTACCGTGCATGGACCTTCACCTCTCCGCCGAGCAGGCGGCGGTCCGCCGGCTGGCCGCCGACTTCGTCGACCGTGAGGTGGTGCCGCACGCCGCCACGTGGGACCGCCGCGAGTCGGTCGACCGCGGCATCGTCGGCAAGCTCGGCGAGGTCGGCTTCCTCGGGCTGACCATCCCCGAGGAGCACGGCGGATCCGGCGGGGACCACCTCTCGTACTGCCTGGTCCTCGAAGAGCTCGGGCGCGGCGACTCCGCCGTACGCGGCATCGTCTCGGTCTCGCTCGGGCTGGTCGCCAAGTCGATCGCCGCGCACGGCACGCCCGAGCAGCGGCAGCGGTGGCTGCCCGCACTCTGCTCCGGCGCCGCGCTGGGCTGCTTCGCGTTGACCGAGCCGGACAGCGGCTCGGATGCCGCCGCCCTGACCACGCGAGCGGTCCGCGACGGCGACGACTGGCTGATCACCGGCCGGAAGACGTTCATCACCAACGGCACCACCGCCGACGTCGCGCTCCTCTTCGCCCGTACCGGCGGCCCCGGACACCGCGGGATCACGGCGTTCCTGCTGCCGACCGGCACCCCCGGCCTCACCCGTCGGGAGATCCACGGCAAGCTCGGCCTGCGCGGGCAGGCCACCGCGGAACTCGTCCTCGACGAGGTCCGGGTCCCCGACACCGCCCGCCTCGGGGACGAGGGCGGCGGCTTCCGGCTGGCGCTCGCCACCCTCGCCAAGGGGCGGATGTCCGTCGCCGCCGGGTGCGTCGGCATCGCGCAGGGCTGCCTGGACGCCGCCGTCGGCTACGCCGGCCAGCGCACCCAGTTCGGCAAGCCCATCGCCGGGCACCAGCTCGTGCAGCAGCTCCTCGCCGGCATCGCGGTCGACACCGCCGCCGCGCGCCTGCTCGTCTGGCGGGTCGCCGACCTGATCGACCGGGGCGAGCCGTTCGCCACCGAGGCGTCGATGGCCAAGCTGTTCGCCAGCGAGGCCGCCGTCCGCGCGGCCAACGACGCGATCCAGGTGTTCGGCGGGTACGGCTACATCGACGAGTACCCGGTCGGCAAGTACCTGCGCGACGCCCGCGTCGCCACCCTCTACGAGGGCACCAGCCAGATCCAGCAACTGCTCATCGGCCGGGCGCTCACCGGCGTCAACGCCTTCTAGACCAGGGCTTACGACCGTACGCGCACCACAGAGGACCAGGAGGGGACATGGACTTCGCGCTCTCGGACGAGCAGCGGGCCATCCGGGACACCGCCCGCGACTTCATCCGCCGGGAGGTGATGCCGCTGGAGCAGGAGGTGCTGCGCCGTGAGCGGGCCCACCAGCCCGGCCTGGAACGCAGCGAGCTGCGGGAGCTGCAGCTCAAGGCGCGCCGGTTCGGCTTCTGGGGGCTGGCCACCCCGGAGGAGTACGGCGGGATGGACCTGCCCGCGGTCACCCAGGCGCTGATCTGGACCGAGCTGGGCCGGTCGTTCGTGCCGTTCCGTTTCGGCGGGGAGGCGGACAACATCCTCTTCCACGCCAGCGAGGAGCAGAAGAAGGAGTTCCTCGTCCCGACCATCGAGGGGGAGCGGGTCTCCTGCTTCGCCATCACCGAGCCGGGTGCCGGCTCGGACGCGGCGAACATCAAGCTGCGCGCGCGGCGCGACGGTGACGACTGGATCCTCGACGGCGAGAAGACCTTCATCACCAACGGCAACGACGCCGACTTCGCGATCGTCGTGGCGGTGACGGACCCGGACCGGGGCGCCCGCAACGGCGGTGCCACCGCGTTCCTGGTGGACCGGGCGATGGGCTGGCGGTCGGAGTTCATCCAGACCATGGGCGAGGGCGGGCCGGCGTCGCTGGTCTTCGACGCCGTACGCGTGCCGCACCGCAACATCCTCGGCGACGTCGGCCAGGGCTTCACGCTCGGCATGGAGTGGATCGGCAAGGGCCGTTACACCATCCCGTCGCACGCGCTCGGCATCGCCGAGCGGGCGCTGCAGATGGCCATCGAGTACGCCAACACGCGCGAGACGTTCGGCGCGAAGATCGGCACCAACCAGGCGATCCAGTGGATGATCGCCGACTCCGAGACCGAGCTGGAGGCGGCCCGCTGGCTGGTGCTGCGCGCCGCGTGGACGGTCGACGCCGGTCTCGACCCCCGGCACGCCTCCTCCATGGCGAAGCTGTACGGCGCGGGGATGGTCAACCGGGTGGTGGACCGGGTGCTCCAGATCCACGGCGGCATGGGCTACACCCGGGAACTGCCGATCGAACGCTGGTACCGGCAGGTGCGCCTCTACCGCATCTTCGAGGGCACCGACGAGATGCAGCGCCTGATCATCGCCCGCGACCTCCTACGCGGCTACACCAAGGTGGGAGCCTGACGGAAAGGAAGGGCCCCCTGTTAACGCCTGGCGTTGTACAAGGGACCCTTCCTAACCGCTTTCGTCAGCAACGCGGCACGTTCGGGATGTACCCGTCGTGGCCGGTGTAGACGTACGCGTCGGCGATGTACCGGCCGGCGCCGATCCGGTCCCAGATGGAGCTGGTGCCGTACGTGCCGGTGACGGTGGTGCCGCTGGTCTGGCACCGGATGGTGACGGTGGCGCCGTCGGCGACGGTGCCGACCGCGTCGTACCCGGTGCCGGGGCCGGAACGGACCGTCAGCGGGGTGCCGCTGGTGTTGACGGTGCCGGTCGCGGTGCCGCCGCCGCAGCCGTTGTCGCTGGTGTACGTCTTCGTGCCCCAGTAGAGGGCCAGGGTCCCGTTGAAGCGGACCTGGATGTCGCTGCCGTTGAGCCGCTGCTCGTAGTGCAGGTGCGGGCCGGTGGAGCCGCCGGTGCTGCCGACCCAGCCGATGACCTTGCCGTAGCCGACGGTCTGTCCGACCGAGACGTTGAAGCCGTTGAGGTGCGCGTAGTAGGTGCTGTAACCGTTGCCGTGGTTGATCCGGACGTACTTGCCGTAGCTGGTGCCGCCGAGGTCGGTCACCCGGTCGACGGTGCCGGGTGCGCTGGCCACCACCGGGTCGCCGAGGTCGTCGGTCCGGTTGAAGTCCACCGCGTACGCCGGGCTGTGGTTGGTGCGGGTCTGCCCGGACCAGGACTGGCCGCACGGGAAGGGCACCTTGAACGTCGGTGCGGCCGCCGCCGGCGCTGCCGGCAGCAGCACGCCGAGCGTCAGCAGCGCGGTCGCGAGCAGGCCGGTCCACCGCTTACCCATCCAGCACCTCCAATGTCGAAAACCTTCGATGATTGGAGCTAAGCCTGACGGATTTCGCCACGGAAGGGAAGGGTCGGCGGCCGGCCCCGCCGGGAGCCGGCCGCCGAATCGCCTCATCCGTGCCGCCGGAGGGCACAGTCAGTCGACGTCGGACCCCACGGGCAGGGGACGTCCGTGCCGTCGGGCGACGACGCCCAGGACGGCGTCCACCACGAGGAACGCGACGAGGGTGCCGCCGAACCAGGGCAGCGGCCAACCGAGGGCGACGACGAGCGGGACGCCGAGCCGCAGCGCCCAGACCGGGAGGCCGTGCAGCGCGCCCCGGACTAGCCGATCTTGTGTCCGATAATGATCACGCCGCACGGCGGTCGGGGAGGTGAGCGGATCCCGGGTACGGCGGCGGGACGAGCCGCAGCCGCGGGACCTCGGCCGGCTCGTCGGCGTCGAGACGCCAGCGCGGTCCGTCGCCGCCGCGTCCGCGTCGGGCCGGGCCGCCGGGACGCAGGCGGGGGCGGGACAGGGCGACGACGACGGCGTACCCGGCGAGGAGGAACGCGTGGCTGACCAGCCGGCTGCCGTCCACCCGCCCGAGCACGAGATCGTTGACCGACAGCAGGAGCAACGTGCCGACGAAGGCGCTCAGCATCGGCACCAGGCCGGTCGGGGGAGTACGGCGGGCCGCGACGAACAGGAAACCGGCGCCCACCGCGACGTTCCACGCCGCCGACTCGTGCCACAGGTGCCCCGCGCCCACCGTACCGGCGGTGTGGACGTGCGCGCCGGCCGCGCCGCGACCGATCTGCACCAGCCCGAGCAGCAGCTGGAGTGCGCCGATCAGACCCAGCACCGCCCGCAGGCCGAGCACGAGGCGGCCCCGCCGCCGGCGGGGAGCGGGCGCGGGTAGGGCGGCCAGGACCGCGTCGGTGAGATCCGTTCCGGGCAGCGGCACCGACAGTCGGGCCCGCCGCGTCACCGCCGCGGCCCGGTCGAACCACGACCGGCAGTCACCACAGCCACTCAGATGCGCCTCGGCCGCCGCCCGCTCGGCCGGCGTCTCCTCGCCGTCGAGCTGCGCCGACAGCACCTCGCGCCACTGCTCACACCCCATGTACCGGTAGTCGGACCGGCGGCGGCGACGGTTCCCGGCACTTTCCGGACGCCGCCCGGGGACTCCCACCGTCGGGACGGCCCAGAGCCGCGTTCAGCCGGCCGTGCCGCCGCCCCGGCGCGCGCCCGGCCGGCCTTCGGCTGCGGCCACCAGGTCCTCGCGGGCCCGTGCCACCCGGGAGCGGATGGTGCCGACCGGGCAGTCGCACACCTCCGCCGCCTCGCCGTAGGACAGGCCGAGGATCTGGGTGGCGACGAACGCCTCCCGTCGCTCGGCCGGCAGCGCCGCGACGAGCTGCTCCAGGGCCACCTGCCGGTCGAACCCGCTGCGTGCCGGGTCCGGGGCGTCGTAGAAGTCGGACATGGGCACCGTCCGTGGGCGAACCGTCGCGGCGCGGACGTGGTCGACCGCGACCCGGCGGGCGATGGCGAGCAGCCAGGTGCGTGCCGTGGACCGGCCGGCGAACGACGGCAACGACCGCACCGCCCGCAGGAACGTCTCCTGCGCCAGGTCGTCGGCCTCGGCGGGGGACACCAGCGCGCCGAGGAAGCGGCGGACCTGCTGCTGCGTCGCCCGGACGAACCGGGCCGCGGCGTCGCGGTCCCCCCGCCCCGCGGCGAGGGCCCACTCGGTGACCTCCGCGTCGTCGTCCGCCATCGACACCTCCCGCGCCCGTCCCGGCGCCCGCCGCCGGCCACGACGATTCGTCGTAGTGATCGGGCGGTAGCGTACCGTACCGAACGCTGCCCGCCCCTCCACCGGTACGTCCCGGACGGCCGACCGGATCAACCGCCGCCGAGCGCCGGCGGGCCCCGGCGGTCAGGGGGCACGGTCGGCGCCGGTCGGGCGGTCGCGAAGCCGTCCATCCCGGACCGTCGGCGAGATCGTCCTTCCCTTGGCCGGCACAACGCCCTAACCTCTGTGGAAGCGCTCCCATCGATTCGGATCGCCGTACCGGGCGGGCGATCCGGCCTTCCACCCCACCAGAGAAGGACAGGACATGCCTGTAAGCGCACGCACGCGGGCCGCCATCGTGGCGGCCTGCGCCGCCGTCGGCCTGACCGCCCCGGCGACGGTCGCGGTCGCCGCGCCCGACACCCCCGCCCCCCTCGTCGCCGCCGCACCCACCGCCGACTGGCTGCACACCGACGGCAACCGGGTCGTCGACGAGGCCGGCAACCAGGTGTGGTTGACCGGGGTCAACTGGTTCGGCTTCAACGCCTCCGAGCGCGTCTTCCACGGCCTGTGGTCGGCCAACATCGAGACCATCACCCGACAGATGGCCGAACGCGGCATCAACATCGTCCGGGTGCCGATCTCCACCCAGCTCCTGCTGGAGTGGAAGGCCGGCCAGACGGTCGTCCCGAACGTCAACACGTACGTCAACCCCGAGCTGGCCGGCAAGAACAACCTCCAGGTCTTCGACCACTGGTTGCAGCTGTGCGAGAAGTACGGCCTGAAGGTCATGCTCGACGTGCACAGCGCCGAGGCCGACAACTCCGGTCACGTCTACCCGGTGTGGTGGAAGGGCACGATCACGCCGGAACTGTTCTACCAGGGCTGGGAATGGGTCACCGACCGCTACAAAACCAACGACACGATCGTCGCGATGGACATCAAGAACGAACCGCACGGCACGCCGAACCAGCCGCCGCGCGCCAAGTGGGACTCCAGCACCGACCAGGACAACTTCAAGTACGCCTGCGAGACGGCCGGCCGGCGGATCCTCGCCGTCAACCCGAACCTGCTGATCCTCTGCGAGGGGATCGAGGTCTACCCGCGCGCAGGTGAGACGTGGAACTCGCCGAACACCGACCCGGACCTCAGTCCCAACTACCACTACAACTGGTGGGGCGGAAACCTTCGCGGCGTCGCCGAGCACCCGGTTAACCTCGGCGCGCACCAGGACCAGCTCGTCTACTCCCCGCACGACTACGGGCCCCTGGTGTTCGAGCAGCCCTGGTTCCAGCAGGACTTCGACAAGAACTCCCTGATCAGCGACGTGTGGCGGCCGAACTGGCTCTACCTCCACGAGAACGGGACCGCGCCGCTGCTCGTCGGCGAGTGGGGCGGCCGGCTCGGCCAGGACGCCCGGCAGGACAGGTGGATGGCGGCGCTGCGCGACATGATGGGCGAGTACGGCATCCACCACACGTTCTGGTGTCTCAACCCGAACTCGGGCGACACCGGCGGCCTGCTGCGCGACGACTGGACCAGTTGGGACGAGACGAAGTACAACCAGATCCTCAAGCCGGTCCTGTGGCAGCACAACGGCAGGTTCGTCAGCCTCGACCACCAGGTGCGCCTGGGCGGCGCCGCCTCCACCACCGGCATCAGCCTGGCCGAGCGGTACGCAGGCGGCGGGAGCGACACCGTCGCGCCGACCGCTCCGGGGCAGCCGACCGTCAGCGACCTGACCGCCACCGGTGCCACGCTGACCTGGGCCGCCGCCACCGACAACGTCGGCGTCACGGGGTACGACGTGCTGCGGGCGGTCGGGTCCGGGCCGGCCACCGTCGTCGCCACCGTCACCGGCACCACCTACCGGGCCACCGACCTCGCCGCCGGGACCGCGTACACCGTCAGCGTGCGGGCGCGCGACGCCGCCGGCAACGCGTCGGCGTCGTCGGCGGGCCGGACGTTCACCACGCCGGCCGGTGGCGGTGGCGGCGCCGGGTGCGCGGCGACGTGGACGGTGACCAACTCCTGGCAGGGTGGCTTCCAGGGGCAGGTCGCGGTCAGGAACACCGGCACCGGCCCGACCAGCACGTGGCGGGTCACCTGGACCAACCCCATCGGCACCGCCATCTCCGCACTGTGGAACGGCAGGCTGACCACGTCCGGCGGCGCGAACACCGTGACCAACGAGCCGTACAACGGCACGCTCGCCGCCGGGGCCAGCACCACCTTCGGGTTCACCGGCATCGGCGCGGGCACCGCCCCGACCGACCTGGCCTGCTCCGCCTCGTGACGGAGCCGGACGCCGACCCGGGCCGGGTGGACCTCTGAGCGACGGGCCGGCCCGGAGACGACGCAGCGTCTCCGGGCCGGCCTCACCCCGCGCGACCCGTCCGTCAGTCGCCGGTGTTCGGAAGCGGGTCGGCGCGGGGCCGCCGGGGACGCAGGACCGGCCGCGTGACCGGCGCTTCGGCGGGACCGGCCGGAGATGTCTCCTCCGTGGCGACCGACGCGTCCGGGTCGCCGTGCCCGGCGGGCCCGGCCGGCGGGGGCTCCAGCCGGCTGATCGCCTCGGTCAGCGCCGTCAGCTGGGCGGTCAGATCGGCCACCCGGAGGACCACCTCGCGGCGTACCGCCGCCGGGTCGACCACGTCGAGCCGGGGCGCGTCTGCAGAGGTGACGCCGTCGTGCCACTGCGGCCCGGTCCCGTGGCCGAGGGCGAGCTCCAGGTCGGACAGGTCCTCGGCGTCGCGGTCCGTCACGTCGACGCCCAGCCGGGCCTCCACCGCGTCCGGTTCGTACATCTCCTCGACCAGGCGCAGGTAGAGCTCGTTGGGGTTGGGCAGGTCCACCACCCGGCGCAGGACGTTGCGCCGGCTCGCCGACTCCAACTGGAAGGTGCCGTAGTTGAGCAGTCGGCCGAGCGGGGACTGGACGTAGCGCATGTCGGTCACCCGCAGCAGCGGGATCATGCCCACCCGGCGGACGAACACGCCTTCGGTCGACATCAGCCGCTTGTTCGTGATCACGAACCGGCCCAGGTACCAGCCCAGGACGCGGTGCGCGGTCAGCAGCACCGCGCCCACCAGCACCGCGGCGATGACCCAGCCCGTGTAGCGGGGGTTGACGCGTTGCTGGGCGACCAGCACGCCGAGGACGGCGTAGACCGCGACGACGCCGACGCTCTTCACCGGGTGGATCCAGTGCCGGCGCCACTCGCCCCGGTACCGCTCGGTCGGGAACAGGTACCGGGCGACGCCGGGGGTCGGTTCGTCCTCCAGCGGGAGGACCCGCCGGGCGCCCAGCAGGTCGTCGGCCACCTCTCCGCCGGGCTCCCGGCCGGCGAGCCGGCGCAGCCGGGTGAGTACGGCGTCGGCGAGGAACCCCAGCCCGGTGCCGAGCTTGAAGAGCTTGCCGGGCCGCTCGTTGATGATGGCCGCGTGCTCCTCGGCGCGGATCTCCGCCCGCTCGTGGTCGTCCGGGTAGTGCAGCCGGGCCGACCAGGTGACCAGCTTGCGGCCGAGCCACGGCGACAGGTCGGTCATCTCGTTGACGATCAGCCCCAGCACCAGCGCCAGGACGACCTCGACCGTGCCCACCGGGTCAGCCCGCCGGCGTGGGGTGTGCGTCGCGGCCGAAGCCGGGAGCCGGGCGGGGGCGCGCCGGCGGCGTCCGGACCGGCGCCGGGACCTCGCGACGGGCGGCCTCGGCGCCGCTCGGGGTCAGGCGGTAGTACCGCCGCCGTGGTCGGACCGGTGAGTCGGCGGCCCGCCGCTCCCACGAGCCGGTGATCCAGCCGGCGTCCTCCAGCTGGTCGAGCACCGCGTAGACGGTCGGGCCCGAGCGCCGCACCGACCGCATGATCTGCCAGCCGTGCACCTCGGTCTGTTGATCCCACGCCTCGAGCAGGAGCCCGAGCACGTCGAGCAGGGCGCTGGTGATCCGGGGCCGGGCCATGTCCCATTCTAGGGACGACCCACCACAGTGGAAGGTGTCGGCAATCGGACGGCACGGCGGCGCGCGCGGCGCGGGCAGGACCCGACCGGCCCAGGAGTCCTACAGCCGCCCCGGCGTCAACGGCGGCGCCGCTCCACCACCCGGAGAGTGTTGCAGACGTCGGCGACGCCGGGCACGTCCCAGACGAGTTCCCCGGCGGTCTTGCGGGCCTGCACATCGGCGACCGTGCCGGCGAGGATCACCACCCGGTTCTGCACCGTCACCGTGATCTGCTGACGGCGGGTCGACCAGTCGATGCTGAGCCGCTGCGCGGCCAGCGCCGCCAGTCGCGTGTCCTCGTCGTCCGGCTGCGGCGGGTCCCACGCCGGGTGGAACGGGTCGTTCTCGGGCAGGGGCCAGGGCATGACCATGTCGGTGTCCTCATCCTTGGTTCGGGGGGCGCGGTGCCGCCGGGCACCGGGCGGCGCGGCGCTCCGCTCAGACAAGCACCTCGGGCTCGGTGGCGCTGCCGGACCGGGGCGGAACCACCGGAAACGCGGCCTGCAGACGCATCGTGTGCAGCACGGTCAGCACGAACCGGGAGGGGGCGTGCAGGCACAGCTCCATGCCCCGCTGGCGGGCCTCCTGCCGGGCGCGGACCAGCAGCCCGAGGCCGGCCGAGTCGATGTGCTCGACGGTGGAGAGGTCGACCGTCACCCGGCCGGCGTGTTCCTCCGCCGCGGCCAGTGCCGCGCGCAGCGCGTCGGTCTCCGCCTCGGCGGCGGCCGGCACCGGATCGTCGACCTCGTCGAGGTCGTCGATCCCGAGGGGGTGCGGGCCGGCCGCCGCCGAACCGGGGGTGGGGAGGGGAGTGCAGCGTGGGCAGCGGTGCGGGCCGGTCGCGAACGGGGATCCGGTCCACCCGTGCTCGGACACCAGGGTCCAGACGACCTCGGCGTCGGGCAGGACGACGGCGGTGCTCGCGGCCGTGTCGCCGCAGCCGTCGCAGATCAGGGTCATCACGTGCTCGTCCGGCACGACGGTCATCGGCCCTTCCCTTCCTGGTCCGCCGGCACCGTGGTCGGGTCGATGGCGGATCGCCACCGGGTCGTGGCGTGGCCTGTCGGGCGCGGGGCCCGTCCCGCCGTGACGAGGGCGAGCAGGACCGCGGTGCCGGCGAAGCCGGCCTGGACAGCCAGCCGGAGCGGGCTGGGTGCGGCGACGTCGACCCCGGCGACCCGGGCGCTGATGGTGCCGAGCAGGGCGGCGCCGACGCCCACCGCCAGGGTCAGCCAGACCGGGGCGACCGGCCGCCCGGGCAGGACGAGCCGCCCGAACGCGCCGACGGCGAGGCCGACGACGAGGGCGTGGACGAGTGCGTCGCCGGTCATCGTCGCGTCCCTTCGGGCATGTCCTTCACCCTTCAAGGGGCTCTTGTAGCGGCCGGCGCAGTTGCATGACAGTCGTGTGACAAATTCCCCGGCGGGACACCGGAGGTGGGCACCTGCCCTGGTGGCAGGGATGATTCCGGTATGACGGCCGTACTGGTGATCGAGGACGACGACCGCATCCGGCTGGCGCTGCTGCTCGCGCTGGAGGAGGAGGGGTACGCCGCGCGCGGCGCGGCGACCGCCGAGGAGGGGCTGCGCCTCCAGCGTTCGGAGCCCGCGGACTACGTGCTGGTCGACCTGATGCTGCCGGGCATCGACGGGTTCGAGTGCATCCGGCAGCTGCGGCGGGACGACGACGTCCCGATCGTGGTGGTCAGCGCCCGGGACGACACCCACGACATCGTCGCCGCGCTGGAGGCCGGCGCCGACGACTACGTGGTCAAGCCGGTCGCGATCAAGGAGCTGTCGGCCCGGCTGCGGGCGCTGCGCCGCCGGGCTCGCGCCCTGACCGGACCGGTGCCGGTGCAGGTCATCGGTGACCTGGAGATCAGCCCCGACGCGGGGGAGGTACGCCGGGCGGGGCAGCCGGTGCCGCTGACCCGGACCGAGTTCCGGCTGCTCTGCGAGCTCGCCGAGCACGCCGGCCGGGTGCTGTCCCGGCAGCAGCTGCTCCAGCGGGTCTGGGGGTACGACACCGGCGACGAGCGCCTCGTCGACGTGCACGTCGGGCGGCTGCGGCAGAAGATCGAGGCGGAACCGGGCAACCCGCGGCACCTGGTCACCCTGCGCGGGCTCGGCTACAAGCTGCAGCGATGAGACGGCTCGGGCTCCGCGCGCGGGTGACCGCCGGGTTCGCCGTCGGCGCCGCGCTGCTGGCCGCGTCGATGGCGTTGATCTCGTACGACCTGACCCGGCGGTCCCTGCTGGACGAGCGGGAACGCACCGCGGTGCGGGCGGCGTACTTCGACGCGGCGGTGGTGCGTACCGGGCTGGACACCGAGCGACCCGACGTCGCCGAGGTGCTGCGGTCACTGGACACCGGCAGCGCCCGACGCCCGCTGCTGCACCTGGACGGCTCCTGGTATGCGCGGACCGCGGAAACCGCCGCCACCGGCGTCCCCGAGGCGCTGCACGAGCGGGTGCGCGCCGGCCGGCCCGCGGTGCAGCGGGTCCGGCTGGCCGGGCAGCCCACCCTGCTGGTCGGTGTGCCGCTGTCCGAGCGGGCGACCTACTACGAGCTGACCTCGCTGCGCGAGCTGGAGGAGACCTTCCAGGTGCTCGCCCTGGCGCTGACCGCCGTGGCGATCATGGTGGCCGGGTCCGGCGCGGCCTTCGGCTGGTACGCGACGCGGCACAGCCTGCGCCCGTTGACGGCGGTCGCGGACGCCGCCGAGAAGATCGCCGCCGGGGACTTCACCACCCGCCTGGCCCCGGCCACCGACCCCGACCTGACCCGGCTGTCGACCTCGTTCAACGACATGGTCGACCAACTGGCCCGGCGGATCGAGCGGGACCGCCGCTTCGCCGCCGACGTGAGCCACGAGCTGCGCTCGCCGCTGCAGACCCTCTCCGCCGCGGCGAGCGTCCTCACCAGGCGCCGCGATCACCACGACGAACGGACGGCCACCGCGGCGGGGCTGGTGGCCGACGAGATCGACCGCTTCCAGCAACTCGTCAACGACCTCATCGAGCTCGCCCGCGCCGACCAGCCCGCACAGCGGGAACACGTGGACGTGGCGGCGCTCGCCCGCGAGGTGTGCCGCACCCGGACGCTCCCCGAGGACCTGGTGCGGGTCGAGCCGGACACGCCGGCCGACTGGCGGGTCGACCGGCGGCGTACCGAGCAGCTGCTGGTGAACCTGCTCGACAACGCGGACCGGTACGGCGGCGGTCCGGTCGCGGTGCGCCTGTCGGTCGACGCCGGCACCGGCGTGATCGAGGTGGACGACGCGGGCGCGGGCGTACCGGAGGAGGACCGCGACGGCATCTTCGACCGCTTCGTCCGCGGTCGCGCCGCCCACGCCCGCGCCGGGACCGACGGCACCGGCCTCGGCCTGGCCATCGTCGCGCAGCACGCCGCCGCGCACGGCGGGCGCGCGACGGTGGGGGACCGGCCCGGCGGTGGCGCCCGCTTCCGGGTGGAGCTGCCCGGGAGCGTCGGGTGACCGCGCGCGCGGCGGCGGCCGTCCTGCTCGCCCTGCTCCTCGCCGGCTGCGGCGTCCCCACCGACGACGGGCCACGCGCCGTGGAGGTGCCGCCCGGTCCGTTCCCCACACCGGGCACGGCCACCTCGACCGTGCCGGCCGGTCAGGTGGACGAGGTGCTGTGCTTCCTCCGGGACGACCGCCTCGTGCCCGTGGTCCGGCGGATCGACACGCCGCCGAGGTTGGACGAGCAACTCCAGCACCTGCTCGCCGGCCCGAACCAGGCCGAGCGCGACAACGGCCTGACCACCGCGCTGCCCGGCGGGGTCACCGTGGCGGGTGTGCGGCTCGCCGGCGCCCGGGCCGAGGTCGAGGTGCCCGAGGCGGGCGACGAGATCGGTCGCAGCGACGAGATCCTCGCCTTCGGACAGATCGTGTGCACCCTGACCGCCCGCGCGGAGGTCGACTCGGTGTCGTTCCTGCGCGACGGGCAGCCGCTCGGGGTGCCCCGCGCCGACGGGTCGCTGTCGCTGGCGCCCCTCACCGCCGCCGACTACGCCGAGCTGACCCGCCCCGGCTGAGGTCCCCGCGGGGGACCGTCGGGCGGTTTCATCCGCGGTCGTCGGCAGTCGGGCGGACGGCGGTCGCGGCGCCGCGGACCGGCGCCGCCGGCCGGCCGCCCCGGCGCAGGACCCGCCACATCACCGACGGCCGCATGATCGCCTGGGGCGGGTCGATGAGGCCGGCCACCCGCAGGAACGCCTCGGTGACCCGCGCGTCCCTGGTGGCCGCGGCCTGCACCCGCGCCAGGTAACTGTTGGCGATCCGCACCATCAGGCCACGCCGGCCCTCGGCACCGGGGTGGGCGAGGTCGCCGCCCGCCGCGACCTCCCACGGCGCGTCCAGGAGCCGGGCGACGTCGGCGAAGAACCGGCCCGGACGCGGTGCCGCCGTGGCGGCCAGGTGCCGGCGCAGCAGCAGCGCCTCCAGCGCGGCGACCGTCATGCCCTGGCCGTAGACGGGGTTGAAGGTGCACAGCGCGTCGCCGACCACGAGCAGCCCGTCGGGTACGCGGGGCAGCCGCTCGTACCGCCGGCGGACGCTCGCCGGAAACCGGAAGGAGACCGGCTCGTCGAGGAACTCGGCGTCCCGTACCGCGTCGATGACGTCGGGCACCGGCAGCGACTGCGCGTACGCGAGGAAGCCGTCCCGGTCGGTCGGCGGCTCGTCGCCGAGGACGCCGGTCAGCGAGAGCAGCCCCCGGTTCTCGCCGAGCGTGGCCAGGAACGCCCCGCGCGGGTGGGCCGGCGTGGCGACCGGGTTGATCGAGACGTCGCCGTGGAACGGGTCGTCGCGGAACCGGAACCGGGCGCTCGTGTACGTCAGCCCGATCTTGACCCGCTCCTCCGGAACCGCCGGGTACCCCAGCTCGGCCAGCCAGGTCGGGGTCCGCGAGCCGCGGCCCGTCGCGTCCACCACCAGGTCGGCGTCGAGCACCTCCGGGGTGCCCGCGTCCCGGCGGTGGATCCGGACGCCGGTGATCCGGGTGCCGTCCGTGGCGGCGACCGGCGCGACGACGTCGGTGCCGTCGATCAGCCGTACCCCGGACAGGCCGAGGACCTTACGCCGCACCAGGGCCTCGATCCCCGGCCGCCAGCCCCCGACCACCAGCAGGCCGGTCTCCGCCGGCGCCAGGCGGCGGCCGTCGAAGTACCAGCGGATCCGGGTGCCCAGGTCACCGGAGCGCATGCCCGAGGCGGTCAGTTCGGCGGTGAAGCCCGGGAAGATCTCCTCGATGGCCCGCTGCCCGCGGGCGAGCAGCCCGTGCAGGTGCCGGCCCTGCGGGACCCCGCGGCGCGGGGCCGTCCCGTCGGCCAACCGGTCCCGGTCCACCAGGACCACCTCCCGGTACGCCTCCGCGAGCACCTTCGCGGCGAACAGGCCGGCCATGCTTGCGCCCAGGACGACCGCCCGGTCCCTCGGGGTCCCGCTCATCGCCTCTCCCTCCGTTCCCACCGGGCGGACCCTCCGCCCGCGTACCGCCGGTCCGGTGTGGTCAGTTCGCCGACGTGACCGGCGCGACCGGCGCGACCGGCGTGGCCGTCCCGGTGGCCCAACCGGGCAGCGCGTCAGAGACGGCCGGCTGCTCCGGCACCGTCCGCGGCGCTTCCGCGCCGGGATCGACCGGGGCGCGGCCCAGCCGGGGCCGCAGCCGCATGGCCGGCCGCTCGACGAGGAACCAGCTCGCCGTCGCCGTCACCACGCTGGCGCCGAGGATCGTCGCCGTCACCAGCCAGAAGTTGCCCGTCCCCAGCGGCGTGCCGGTGAGGCCGAAGAAGAGCCACAGGTGGAAGACGTGCCAGAGGAAGACCCCGTAGGAGATCCGGCCGAGGAAGGCCACCACCGGGTTCGACAGCACGGCGCGCATGTACCGGGGACGCCCGGTCGGCAGGGCCAGCGGTGCCACCGCCAGCACCGCGATCGCCAGGTAGAGGGTGTGGTCGACCATGGCCGCGCCGAGCGGCGGGTAGTTCATCTCGTTCGGGCCGCTGACCGGCGAGCAGGCCAGCGCGTACGCGGCCAGCGCACCGAGCCACGCCACGCCGGGGAAGCGGCCGAGGAACCGGTACACCGCCGGCTGCCGCTCGGGTGCCACCTCGGCGACCGCCGACAGGGTCGCCAGGACCATGCCGGCCGCCAGGTAGCCCACGTACTCGGTGGGCCACAAATGCTGGGCCGGGAAGGCGCCCATGGACGGCAGGTGGTGGTAGGCGGCGAAGGCGGCGCCGACGAGCACGACGCCGCCCAGCGGCAGGACGATCCGCCGTACCCGCGCGGCCGGGTCGGTGACCCGACGCGCCCACCGGCGCAGCGCCCACGCCACCAGCGGAAGCGTGAGGTA
The DNA here is from genome assembly GCF_009707425.1 of Micromonospora sp. WMMC415. Lineage (GTDB taxonomy): Bacteria > Actinomycetota > Actinomycetes > Mycobacteriales > Micromonosporaceae > Micromonospora. Next base: position 3,552,538 of record NZ_CP046104.1, read on the forward strand.
GAACGCGACCTCGGTGGCGAGGCTCCACGTCTGCTCCATGCCCGTCGGCATCGTCGCCGGGTCGTAGACCTGGAGCACCAGCAGGGGGAACAGGACGTCCCGTGGCCCGTCCACGGCGTCGGCGTTCAGCACCACCAGCGCGACGACCGTCAGCACCCAGTACGCGGGCACGATCCGCAGCGCCCGCCGCCAGAGGTACGGCCGCAGCGGCGTCGCCGGCCGATCGGTGAGCGTGGCCAGGGCGAGCGGGCGGTAGAGCACCAGCCCGGACAGGACGAAGAAGATCGGCACGCTGACGTCCATCGTGTTCAGCACCGGCCCGGCGACCGGGTTGCCGGGCGCGCCGTACATGTCGGAGGCGATCACGCCGGTGGTGAGCGCGACGTGGGTCAGCATGACCAGCACGGCGGCGATCCCGCGTAGTCCCTCCAGCTCCGGGAAGAAGATCCTCGCGCGTCTGTCTGTTCGGTCCTCGCGTACCGCCGTCATCACCGGCTCCTCACCGCGGACACGCCCACCTGAGTGGTCACGGCCGCCTGGTCGTCGCGGAGGCTCCCTCGCATCCGCCCTCCACACCGTGGGATCGTCCGGCCGCCGCGCGGTACGGCGCATCTTCCACCGTGCGCAGCCGACGGCGCGGGCCCGGGAGAGCGCACGGTGGAAGATGCGCGCCGTGGGACGGCCGGAGAACGATGCGGACGAGGGAAACCAGTCACCGCCCGGCGTGCGCCGCCCGGCGGCCGGTCGAACGCGGAGGTACGGGACGTGGGTGGGGAGCGGTCACCGGACGGCACAGGTCGACCAGGTCGCGGGACCGGGCGGGCACTGGTCCCCGTCCTGCTGGCCGCCGTCCTGGCGCTGCCGGCCCCACCGGCTCAAGCTGCCCCGTCCGGTCGGGAAGCCGTGCGGTCCGGTGCGGACAGCGGGGGGACGGCGGCGGACGCCGGCGGGTCGGGGGCCGCCCGTCCCGCGCCGGCCGGCCCGCCGTCCACGGCGCCGGCCCGGCACACCGTCACGCTGCTCACCGGCGACCGGGTCACCGCCTCGGCGGACGGCGCGCAGGTGACCGTCACGCCGGGCGCCGGCCGGGCCGGGATCCGGTTCACCACCCTCCGCGCGGGCGGCCGGCAGCTCGTGCTCCCCGAGGACGCGCGTCCGCTCGTCACCGCCGGCCTGCTGGACCGGCGGCTGTTCGACGTCACCGAACTGGTCCGCGCGGGCTACGACGACGCGCGCAGCCCCGGGCTGCCGCTGCTCGTCACCCGACGCGGCGCCGACCCGGCGGCCGGACTCACCGGGCCCGGTCTGCGCACCACCGCCCGCCTGCCGCACGCGGGTGCGGTGACCGTCACGAAGTCGGCCGCCCCGGCGGCGTGGGCGGCGATCCGTTCCCAGCGGGCGCACCTCGCCCGGATCCGGCTGCACACCCCGGCCGCCCCGGCCCCCGGCCCGGGGAGCACCGCCACGTCGGGCGGCGCGTCCGGGCAGGGGAGCGACGCGACGTCCGGCGGTGCGTCCGGGCCCGCGAGCACCAGCGCGTCGGGCGGTGCGGGACCGGCGGCCGAGACCCACACGCTGACGGTGCGCCACCTCGGCCCGGACGGACGGGCGAGCAGTGTCGCCGAGACGATGGTCCTCGACCTCACCGGCGACGTCCGGGCGGTGCTGAGCGACGCGGCCGGCACATCCTCCGCCGAGCTGCCCCGGGGGACGTACGTCCTGGTCGCCGACGTGGTCGACTTCGGCGACACCGACTCCACCTGGCACCGGCTGGTCCAGCCCGAGCTGGTCCTCGACCGGGACGCCACGGTGACCGTCGACGCGCGGCGATCGGCGCCGGTACGCACCTCCGTGCCCCGGCCCGACGCCCGTACCGCCCTGGTGGACCTCGGCTTCGATCGGCGCGACGGCGACCGCCCCGGGTTCACCCTGTCGCTGGCGGCGGACGGCTTCGACGGCCTGTACGCCGGGCAGATCGGCGGCGACGTCGACGCCACGCGGATGACCGGTTACCTCGCCTCCACCTGGGGGGTGCCCGGGCCACGCGGCGACTTCGCGGACACCCCGTACACGTACGGCCTGCTGGACACCCGCCCCGGCGGCTTCTTCACCGGCCTCGACCGCACCGTCGCCGAGGGCGACCTCGCCGCCGTCGACACCCGGCTGGTCGCGCAGGTGCCCGGCCGGCCCGCCACCAAGGCCCACTTCGCGACGGCTCCCGGCGTGACCGGGACGCTGGCCGCCCTGCTGCCGTTCCGCCTGCCGGCCCGCACCGTCCACCTGCTCGACGCGGGCGACACCCAGTGGAGCGGCGCCTTCGGTGAGAACGTCCCCGGGCCGGGCGGGCTACCCACCGAGGTCACCGCCCTCGGGCAGGGCTACCGGAGCTACCGGGCCGGCCACCGGTACACCGACCGGTGGAACGCCGCGGTGTTCGGGCCGATGTTCGACTTCGCGGGCCACGCCGGCCGGCGCGGCGACACCGTCTGGTTCGGCGTCCCGATGTACTCCGACCAGGACTCCCACCGGGGCGGCTCACTCACCGACACCGCGTCCACCCTGCTCTACCGCGACGGGGTGCTGCTGGCCCGCTCCGGCGCCGGGAACCTCGAGACGGAGGTCCCGCCCGGCCCCGGCACGTTCCGGGTGGAGAAGCGGACGACCCGGCCGTCCTTCTCCGACCTGTCGACGCGGGTGGACTCGGTGTGGACGTTCCGCTCCGACACGGCGGGGGAGGCGGGCGAGTCGTTCCCGCTCTGGGCCGTCCGGTACGCGCCGCCGGTCGACGACCACAACCGGGTGCGTCCGGGACCGGTGACCGTGCTGCCGGTGACGGTGATGTCCCAGCCGCAGGCCCGGGTCGGTGCCGTACGGGAACTCGCCGTCGAGGTCTCCGGCGACGCGGGCCGCACGTGGCGGCCGGCGCGCGTGGTGCCTGCGGGCGGAGCCGGCTACCGGGCCGTGGTGGCCACCCCGCCGGGCGCGGCGTCGCTGTCGGTGCGGGCCGTCCTCGTGGACACCGACGGCAACCGGCTGGAGCAGACGATCGTCGACGCCTACCGGTACGCGTCCCGTGAGCGGGACCGTTGAGGAGGAAACCATGAGCGTCTCCACCCGGGTCGCGTCCGCCGCCCTCGTTGCCGTGTGCGCGTCGGCGACGGCCACCCTCGGCCCCGCCCCGGCGCGGGCGGACACCGCGCCGGCGACGTGCGTGACCGCCCCGAGCACCCCGACCCTGAGCCCGACCGGCGTGTCGGTACGCAGCGTGGCGACCAACGGTTGCACGGTCTACGCGATCTTCTGGCTGATGCGCTGGCAGTCGACCGACACCGGCTGGCGGACCGTGCTGGAGCGCTGGATGGACCCGGGCACCGTCAACCGGCTCGACTTCGCCTGCCGGGGCAGCGGCACCTGGACGTACCGGGCGGTCGTCTGGGATCCCAACATGATGGGCTACCTGACCTCGCCGGACGCCCGGATCACCTGTTGAGACGCACCCACGCCGCCGGGCGTGCCGGTGGGACCACGAGGAGGTAGGACATGTCCGCAGGCGACACCGCCGTGCTGACCGACGAGGCCGCGGTGCGGGACGTGGCGACCCGCATCATGGCAGCCTGGGCGGCCAACGACGCCGACGGCTTCGCGGCGATCTTCACCGAGGACGGGACCCTCATCGGTGACTCGTACATGAAGGGCCGGGACGGGATCCGCGCGTTCATGGCCGCCGGGTTCGCCGGCCCGTACGCGGGGACGCGGGTGTACGTCGAGCCGCTCGACGTACGGTTCCTCACCGCCGACATCGCCCTGCTGGTGACGCGGGGCAGCGTGCTGCTGGAGGGCGAGAGCGGGATCGTCCCCGAGCGTGGCTTCCTCGCCACGTCCACGGTGGTGCGGCGGGACGGGCGGTGGCACATCGCGGCGTACCAGAACTCGAAGGGCACCGCCGACGGCTGACAGCGGGCTGCCGGGACCGGGCCGGGCGGCGGCGTGCCGCCCGGCCGGTCAGGCCGGACGGCCGGCGGTGGCCGACACCGACCGGTAGGCCTGGTCCGGCCGCAGCGTCGTGCCCCGGTCGAACTCCTCGGCGAACGCCGCGGCGCCCAGCGCGGCGCGGGCGGCGGCGGTGATCCGGTCGACGTCCCCGCGCTCCCCGTCCGGCAGCGGCGCGCCCACCGAGGCCCGCGCCACCGCCGCCGCGCCGAGCAGCCGGGCCGCGTCCCCGGGGCGGCCGTCGACGGCCGCCGCCCCGGCGAGCCCCTCCAACGCCAGCGCCTGCGCCCGCGGATCCCCGATGGCGGTGGCCAGGGCGAACGACTCGGCGTGCAGGTCGTGCGCGGCGGTCGCGGCCTGCCGCAGCTCGGCGACGAACCCCAGCTCCGCCAGGAGCAGCGCCCGCACCACCTCGGCGTCCAGGCCCGGCTGCCGGGTCCACTCCAGCACGCCGCGCAGCAGCCCCTCCGCTTCGGCGAGGCGGCCCTCCCGGCGGGCCCCGAGCCCCAGACCGATCTGCGCGTACAGCTCGGCGGGCTTGCAGTTCTGCTCGGCGGCCAGCCGCAGCGCCCGCTCGTGGAACTCCCGTGCCCCGTCGTAGTCGCCGGCGAGCAGGGCGATGCGGCCCAGGCCGGAGAGGCGGTCCGCCGCCTCCAGCCACAGCCCGAGCTCCTCGGCCATCCGCAGGCTCTCGCGGTGCAGCCGGGCCGCCTCCGCGTAGTCCCCGGTCGCCTCCGCGCGGGAGCTGAGCGGGAAGGACGCCTGCAACTGGCCCCACCGGTCACCCAGTTCCCGGAAGAGGGCCACGGCGCGTTCGGCGTCGCGGCGGACCGCGGCCAGCTCGCCCCGGGCCTGTGCCTGGTTGGCCCGCAGGCTCAGCGCGGTGGCCACGCCCCACCGGTCGCCGAGCCGTTCGAACTCCGGCAGGACCTCGTCGACGAGCGCGGTGCTGCCGGCCACGTCGCCGGTGTTGAGCAGGGCGAGCCCGAGGAAGCAGACCGCCCGCGACCGAGCCGCCGGGTCCGCGCCGGCCGGCCAGCCGGCGAGCGCCGGGGCGACCAGCGGGGCGTGGTCACCGCCGCCCTCCAGCAGCGCCAGCCCGGCCTGCCAGCAGGCTGCGGCCGACCGCAGCGGCTCCGGGGCGGGGCCGGGCACGCCCAGGGCGGTCTCGATCGACCGGCGTGCCTCCCGCAGCCGCCCGCGCAGGTAGCCGTACCAGGCCAGCGCGGTGGTCAGCTCCAGCGCCCCGGCCGCGTCCCGGTCGGCGACCGCGCCGTCCAGCGCGTGGCGCAGGTTGGCGGTCTCCTGGTCGAGCCGGGTCAGCCACTGCCGTTGCTCGGGACCGCGCAGCGCCTCGTCGGCGCGGCGGGCCAGCGCCGTGTAGTACCGCCGGTGGCGGCGGCGGACGGAAGCCACCTCGTCGGCCTCGCGCAGCCGCTCGGCGCAGTACGCGGCCACCGACTCCAGCAGCCGGTACCGCGGCCCGCCCGGCAGCTCGGCCATCACCACCAGCGAGCGGTCGACCAGCCGGGCCAGCAGGTCGAGCACCTGGTCGGCGGGGAGGCGGTCGTCGGCGCACACCGCCTCGGCGGCCTCCAACGCGCAGCCGTCCGCGTGCACCGCCAACCGCCGCAGCACCACCTGCTCGGGCTCGCCGAGCAGCTCCCAGCTCCAGTCGATCATCGCGCGGAGGGTCTGCTGGCGGGGCGGCGCGCCGCGGTGCCCGCTGGTCAGCACCCGGAACCGGTCGTCGAGCCGGGTCAGCAGGCCGCGGACCCCCAGGGACCGGACCCGGGTCGCGGCCAGTTCCAGCGCGAGCGGGATGCCGTCGAGCCGGTGGCACAGCTCGGCGACGTCCCGGGCGTTCCCCTCGTCGAGCGCGAAGGCGGGCGCGGCGGCGCCCGCGCGGGTGACGAAGAGCCGGACCGCGCTGGCCCGGGCGAGCACCGCCGGGTCGCTGACCGCCGGGTCCGGCAGGGCCAGCGGCGGTACGGCGCAGACCTGCTCCCCGGCGACGCCCAGCGGCTCCTGGCTGGTGGCCAGCAGGCGGACGTCCGGCGCGTGCCGCAGCACCCGGTCCGCCAGCTCGGCGACCGCCTCGACGACGTGCTCGCAGTTGTCCAGCACCAGCAGGAGCCGGCGACCGCGCAGGGCCTCCACCAGGTGCTCGGCCGGCGTGGCGGGGGCGAGGTCCACGCTCTCGCGGACGCCGAGCACCGCGAGGACCGACCCGGCCAGCGCCGCCGGGCCGGCGCGGCGCAGCGCCGCCAGCTCGACCAGCCACACCCCGTCCGGGTACGCCCCGACGAGCCGGTGGGCCGCCTCGACCGCCAGGCGGGTCTTGCCCACCCCGCCCGAGCCGACCAGGGTCACCAGCCGGGCGGCGTCGAGCAGGCCGTGGATGTCCCGTACCGCCTCCTCCCGGCCCACCAGGTCGGTCAGCGGGGCGGGCAGGTTGCCGCGTACCCCCGCCGGGTGCGCGGCGCCCGCCGGGGCCGGCGCGACGGTGACCGCGCCGGTCGTCGCCGGCGGGGCGAGCAGCGCCGGGTCGTGCGACAGGATCGCCCGGTGCAGGGCGACCAGCTCGGGGCCCGGGTCCACGCCCAGCTCGTCGGCGAGCCGCCGGCGGAACCGCTCGTAGCGGTCCAGGGCCTCGCCCTGCCGGCCCGCCCGGTACAGCGCCCGCAGGTGCAGCGCGCGCAGGCGTTCCCGGTACGGGTGACGCGTCACCAGGTCGGCGAGTTCCCCGGTGAGCAGGTGGTGCTCGCCCAGCGCGAGCCGGGCCTCGGCCCGGTCCTCGGTGGCGGCCAACCGCTGCTCGTCGAGCCGGACGGCCAGCGCCGTGACGAACGGGGCTTCCGGGAAGTCGGCCAGCACCGGGCCGCGCCACAGACCGAGCGCCTCGTCGAGGAGGGCCACCCGCGCGTCCGGACCGGTCGTGCCGGCGGCCCGCTCCACCAGCGCCGTGAACCGCTCGGCGTCGGTCGGGTCCGGGTCGGTGCGCAGCAGATACCCCGGGGGGTGGGAGACCACCCGGTCCCGGGCACCGGGCTCGGCGGCGTTCAAGGCGCGGCGCAGCTGCCAGACCTTCGTCTGGAGCGCCCCGGTGGGGTTGGCCGGTGGACGGTCCCGCCAGACGTCCTCCACCAGCCGGTCGACCGACGCGGGACGGCCCTCGTGGACCAGCAGGGCGGCGAGCAGGACACGGACCTTCAGATCGGGCACGGTGACCGGCGCGCCGTCCGTCGTCCAGACGCCCAGCGGACCGAGGAGCCCGAAACGCATGGTGTCACCGTAACGCAGCGCTCCGGCGACAGGCCGTCACGTCACCGGCGGCGACCGCGAGTGGACCGGGAGTGGACCGAGAGGGGCGCCGGACAGGGTGGACCAGGGTGCCGGACCACGGCCGGTCGTGGGTCCCCCGCACGGGCCACGTCCCCTCGCCGTGACCCGCGCGCGTGCGCGGCCGGCCGCCGGCACCCCCCCAGGACGCTTTCACACCACGGACGGAGAGAGATCATGAACCTGCCACCGGTCGTGTCGTCGGAGGAGTGGCAGGCCGCGCGCGAGCGGCTGCTGGTCAAGGAGAAGGAGGCGACCCGGGCCCGGGACGCGCTCGCCGCCGAGCGCCGCCGGCTGCCGATGACGCGGATCGAGAAGGAGTACGTCTTCGAGGGCCCGGCCGGGAAGGCCCGCCTGGCCGACGTGTTCGAGGGGCGGCGGCAGCTCGTCGTCTACCACTTCATGTTCACGCCGGGCTCGGCGCACCGCTGCGAGGGCTGCTCGATGTTCGTCGACAACCTCGGGCATCCGGCCCACCTCAACGCCCGGGACACCACGCTCGCCCTGGTCTCGCGGGCCCCGCTGGCCGAGATCACGCCCTTCCAGGAGCGCATGGGCTGGACGGTGCCCTGGTACTCGTCCTACGGCACCGACTTCAACGCTGACCTCGGGCTGACGTCGGAGGCGGGGGAGTCCTTCGGTCTCAGTGTCTTCCTGCGCGACGGCGACGACGTGTACCGCACGTACTTCACCACCGCCCGCGGCGTGGAGGCCCTCGGCAGCAACTGGACGTTCCTCGACCTGACCCCGCTGGGTCGCCAGGAGACCTGGGAGGACACCCCGGACGGGCGGCCGCAGACCACGCCGTACAGCTGGTGGCGGCTGCACGACGACTACGACAAGTAGGCCGCGCGGTTCCGCGTACCCCGGACGGAAAGGACCATGATGGACGTCAACGAGAGCGAGGCCGGGCCCCGGGCCGGCCGGCGGGAGTGGGTCGGGCTCGCGGTGCTCGCCCTGCCCACGCTGCTGCTGGCGCTCGACCTCAACGTGCTCTACCTGGCGCTGCCGCACCTGAGCGCCGACCTGGCGCCGGACGCCGCCCAGCTGCTGTGGATCATGGACATCTACGGTTTCATGATCGCCGGGTTCCTGGTCACGATGGGCACCCTCGGCGACCGGATCGGCCGGCGGCGGCTGCTGATGATCGGTGCGGCCGCCTTCGGCGTGGCTTCCGTCGTCGCCGCGTACTCCACCAGCGCCGAGATGCTGATCGCCACGCGGGCGCTGCTGGGCGTCGCCGGTGCGACGCTGATGCCGTCGACCCTGTCGCTGATCAGCAACATGTTCCGCAACGCGCAGCAGCGCACCATGGCCATCGGCATCTGGATGAGCTGCTTCATGATCGGCTCGATCATCGGGCCGCTGATCGGCGGCGCCCTGCTCGAGGGGTTCTGGTGGGGCTCGGTGTTCCTGCTCGGCGTACCGGTGATGGTCGTGCTCCTGATCGCCGCGCCGGCGCTGCTGCCCGAGTACCGCAACCCCGACGCCGGCCGTCTCGACCTGGTGAGCGTCGCCCTCAGTCTGGCCACCGTGCTGCCGGTGGTCTGGGGCCTCAAGGAGCTGGCCAAGGACGGGTTCGGGGCACCGCCGCTGCTGGCCATGGTGGTCGGGCTGGTGATCGGCGTGGCCTTCGTCCACCGGCAGCGCCGGCTCGCCCACCCGCTGCTGGACGTGCGCCTGTTCGCCAACCGCACCTTCAGCGCCGCGCTGCTCATCATGCTGATCGGCGGGGCCACCATCGGCGGCATCGCGCTGCTCTTCGCCCAGTACGCCCAGCTCGTCGAGGGACTCTCGCCCCTGCGCGCCGGTCTCTGGATGCTGCCGTACGCGGTGTCCATGCTGATCGGGTCGATGCTGGCGCCGATGATCGCGCAGCGCGTCGCGCCGGGCTACGTGGTGGCCGGCGGCATGGCGATCGCCGCGGTCGGCTACGCGCTGATCGGCCTGGTGGGCAGCGCCGGCGGGCTCGGGCTGGCGGTCACCGGTCTGGTGATCGTCTACCTCGGCTTCGGCCCGGGAGCCGTGCTGGGCACCGACCTGATCATCGGTGCGGCGCCGCCCGAGCGGGCCGGCTCCGCGTCGTCGATGTCCGAGACCAGCACCGAACTGGGTGTCGCGCTCGGCGTCGCGCTGCTGGGCAGCGTCGGCACGGCGGTCTACCGCGGCGAGGTGGCCCCCGCCGTCCCCGCCGGCCTGCCGGGCGAGGTCAGCGAGGCGGCCGAGGAGTCCCTCGCCGGCGCGAGCGCGGTCGTCGGCCAGCTGCCCGAGCAGACCGGCGCGGCACTGCTGGAGGCGGCCCGGGAGGCGTTCACGAGTGGCTTCAACGCGGCGGGCGTGGTGAGCGCCGGGCTGGCCGTGCTCCTCGCCGTGCTCTCGGCGCTGCTGCTGCGGCGGGTCCGCCCGACGGCGGAGCAGCCGTCGGCCGACGCGGCGCAGGGGAGCGGGGAACCGGCGGCCGGCACCGGCGGCTCCCCGGAGCCCGCGCGGCAGTAGCCCCACCGACCGCGCACGGTGGCCGGGGCGCCGCCCCCCGCACCCCGGCCGCCGTGCGCGCCGCTGGGCCCCGAGGGGCCCGCGTCCGTTGACCATGAGGTCTCGCGTCCTCCGGCGGCGGGAGCCGGTCCGAATGCCTCCTGGTCAACGCGCTGTCGCCGCCCGGCCCCGGAACGGGGACGGGCGGCGACGGTTGGTCTGTCGGGTCAGGATGCCCCGGTGTCGGGCAGGGCGAGCCACCACGGGTTGTCCCGGGCCCACCCGACCGTGCGGGTCAGGCCGTCGCGCAGCGGCACCTCGCACTTCCAGTCGAGCATCGTCCGGGCCCGGGTGGTGTCCGGGATGCGGCGGGCCAGGTCCTCGTAGGCGGTGCCGAGCACCGCCCGGGTGTCCACGTCGGACCGGGCGGCGCCGCCGGTCAGGGCGCCGATCAGCTCCACCACCTCGGCGATGGTGTTCTCCACCATGCTGCCGATGTTGAACGACTCGCCGACGGCCTCCGGACGGTCCGCCGCGGCGAGCGTGCCGGCGACCGCGTCGTCGACGAACGTGAAGCAGCGCGTCTGCCGGCCGCGGTCGTAGACGACCACCGGCCGGCCGTTCAGCGCCCGGTGCACCGAGCGGCTGACCAGGTACGCCGGCCGCTGCCGGGGACCGTAGACGTTGAAGTACCGTACGATCGTCGCGGCCAGCCCGTGCTGCCGGCCGAAGGCGTACGCGAGGTGCTCGGTGAGCGCCTTGCTCGTCGAGTACGTCCAGCGGTCCGCCGACGTCGCGCCGAGCACCCGGTCGTCGTCCTCCCGCCACGGCACCGCCGGGTTCTTGCCGAACACCTCGCTGGTGCTGGCGAGCAGCACCCGGGCGTCCGCCCGGCAGGCCAGGTCCAGCACGGTACGCGTGCCGGTGACGTTGATGTCGATGACGTCCAGCGGCCGGGCGAGGTACTGGTCCACGCCGACCACGGCGGCCAGGTGGTAGACCACGTCGACGCCCGGGGCGATCGCCTCGGCGAGCCGCCCGGCGTCCCGGACGTCGGCCTGCACGAACCGGACCTGCCCGGCCCACGCCGGACGTCCCGTCGCCGGGGGCGCGCCGTCGACGACGGTCACCTCGTCGCCCCGCGCCACCAGCCGCTCCACCAGGTGGGCGCCGATGAATCCGTACCCGCCGGTCACCACGACCCGCGCGCTCACCGGCCGATCCCCCGGTAGTGGAAGCCGGCCGCCCGTAGCTCGGCGATCCGCTCCCGGCTGTAGTAGGCCCGCCCGTCGAGCACCAGGCACGGGCGGGTGACCGGCAGCGCGGCGAAGTCGATCCCGGCGAACGGCCGGTGGTGCGCCAGCACCGCGACGCAGTCCGCGTCCCGTACGGCGTCGTCGAGGTCCGCCACCGGGCGCAGGCCGAACAGCTTCTCGGTCTCGTCCGGGTCGACCAGCGGGTCGTGCAGGCGCACCGCGCACCCGGCCTCCCGCAGCGCCTCGACCGCCGGCAGCACCGGCGTGGCGCGCAGGTCCCCGGTGTCGTTCTTGAAGGCCAGGCCGAGCACCGCCACCCGCGCCCCACGGGCGGGGCGGCCGAGCGCGGCCAACTCGTCGAGGATCAACCGCGCGGTGTACGCGGGCATCCCGGCGTTCACCCGTCGCCCGGCCGGCGCCGTCAGGATCTCCAGGCCCCGCTGCTGCGCCGAGTGCCAGACCATCCACGGGTCCTTGGTCAAGCAGGAACCGCCCACCCCGACGCTGGGCAGCAGGATGTTGATGGTGCCGGTGCCCTTCGGGATGCCGTTCGCGGCCTGGATGACCTCCAGCACGTCCACCTCGTACAGCGCGCTGAACTTGGCCAGCTCGTTGGCGAGGGCGATGTTGAGGTCGATCCACCAGTTGTCGGCGAGCTTGACGATCTCCGCGGCCTCCAGCGACTCCACCGGGATCACGTCGACGCCCAGCGCGCGCCGCCAGAACGTCTCCGCGTCCCGGGTGCTGCCGGCGTCGAGGCCGCCCGCGACGATGGGGAAGGTCCGCAGCTCCCGCAGCGCCGTGCCCTCGGCGAGCCGCTCCGGCGTGAACGCCAGCCCGAAGTCGGTGCCGCCGACCAGCCCGCCGCCGGCGAGCAGCGGCAGCACGAAGTCCCGGGTGGTGCCGGGCGGGACGGTGCTCTTGACCACCACCAGCTGGCCGCGGCGCAGGTGGCGGCTCAGCTCCACGCAGGCGCCGCGCAACTGGTCGTCGGCGAGCGACCCGTCCAGCCGTACCGGGGTGCCGACGGTCACCAGGACGACGTCGGCGTCGGCGACCGCCGCGTAGTCGGTGCCGACCCGCAGCCGGCCCGTGTCGACACCCGCCCGGAGCAGGTCCGCGAGGTCGGGCTCCTCGAAACGGCAGTGCCCGCGGCGCAGCTCGTCGACCAGGTGCGGGTCGACGTCCACACCGGCCACGTCGAGGCCCCGCTCGGCCAGCACCGCCGCGATGCAGGCCCCGACGTAGCCGAGGCCGATGACCGCCACCCGTGGGTCTCGTCGGTCGGTCAGAACACCCATCTCAGGCTCCAATCAGGATGCCGGCCGGCCCCGACGGGCCGGCCGTTCACCCGTAGGTCTTGACGAACTCCCGGATCGACGAGACGACGTAGTCGATCATCTCGTCGGTGAGGCCGGGGTAGACGCCGACGTGGAAGGTCTGGCTGGTGACGATGTCGCTGTTGGTCAGCTCGCCCACCACCCGGTAGGGCTGGCCGGCGTACGCGGGGTGGCGGGTCAGGTTGCCGGCGAACAGCCGCCGCGTGCCGATCTTCCGCTCCTCCAGGAAGTCCACCAGCTCCGGAACGGTGAACGGCGCTCCCGGGACGACGGTGATGACGAAGCCGTACCAGCTCGGGTCGCTGCGCGGCGTGGCCTCCGGCAGCAGCAGGTGCGGCACGCCGTCGAGGCCGTCGCGCAGCCGCCGCCAGTTGTGCCGGCGCGTCGCGCAGAACTCGTCGACCCGGGCCAGCTGGGCGAGCCCAAGGGCGGCCTGGAGGTCGGTGGTCTTCAGGTTGTACCCGACGTGCGAGTAGATGTACTTGTGGTCGTAGCCGTCGGGCAGCGAGCCCATCCGGTGCTCGAAGCGCTTCATGCAGGTGTTGCTCTCGCCGGGTGCGCACCAGCAGTCGCGTCCCCAGTCCCGCAGCGACTCCACCACCCGCGCGAGTACCAGGTTGGAGGTCACCACGCAGCCGCCCTCACCCATCGTCATGTGGTGGGCGGGGTAGAAGCTCGCCGTCGCCAGGTCACCGAAGCTGCCGGTGGGCCGGCCGTCGTAGAACGACCCGACCGCGTCGCAGTTGTCCTCGACGAGGAACAGGCGGTGCTCCTTGGCCAGCTCGGCCATCTCGGCGACCGGGAACGGGTTGCCGACCGCGTGCGCGAGGATGATCGCCCGGGTCTTCGGGCCGATCGCCGCGGCGACCCGCTCCACGGTGGCGTTGTAGGTGCCCAGCTCGATGTCGACGAAGACCGGCACCAGCCCGTTCTGCAGGATCGGGTTGACGGTGGTGGGGAACCCGGCGGCGACGGTGATCACCTCGTCCCCGCGCCGCAGCCGCCGGTCGCCGAGCTGCGGCGACGTGAGCGCCGAGACCGCGAGCAGGTTCGCCGACGACCCGGAGTTGCACAGGTGCGCCTTGCGGACCCGCAGCTTGCGCGCGAACGCGGACTCGAACCTGCGGGCGTTGCGCCCGGCCGCGATACGCAGGTCCAGCGCGGCCTCGACCAGCGCCACCCGTTCCTCGACCCCCAGCACCGCCCCGGACGGCCAGATCTCCGTCACGCCGGGAACGAAGGGCCGCTCCTCCTGGATCTCCTGGTGGTACTTGCGGACGCTGTCCAGCAGCAACGCCTTCTGTTCGTCGCTCATCGCATCTCCCTTGCGGATTCGGCCCGGCGGCGGGCGGCCGGGTGGCCGGCGCCGGTCATGCGGCGATCTCGACCCGGGTGTGGTCGCCGACGACCAGCCGGCTGCCGGTCGTCGGGCCGGGACGGACCGTGGCGGACCGGCCGATCAGCGAGCCCTGCAGGCCCCGGACGGCGGTGATGGAGGCGCCCTCCAGGACGATCGAGTCGGTCACCTCGGCGTCGGTGAGCCGGCAGCCGCGGCCGATCGCGGTGTGCGGCCCGATGCGGCAGCCCTGGACGACGGTGTCCGCGCCGATCACCACCGGCCCCTCCACGCGGGAGGCGACCACCCGGGCGCCGGGCGCCACCACCACCGGTCCGGTCAGCTCACTGGCGGCGTCCACCTGACCGGCCACCTCGCGGGCCAGGCCGTCGAGCAGGTGCCGGTTGCAGGCCAGCAGGTCCTCCACCCGGCCGGTGTCCCGCCAGTAGCCGTGGTACTCGCTGGCGCGGACGTCCGCGCCGGCACCGACCAGCCACTGCACGGCGTCGGTGATCTCCAGCTCGCCCCGGCCGCTCGGGGTGATCGCGTCGACCGCGGCGTGCACCGCCGAGGTGAAGAAGTAGACCCCGACGAGGGCGAGGTCGCTGCGCGGGTGCCGGGGCTTCTCCACCAGCCGCCGTACGGCCCCGTCCGGGCCCAGTTCGACGACGCCGAAGGCGCGCGGGTCGGCCACTTTGTGCACGAGCACGTGCGCGGCCGGCCGGCGGGCGCGGAACTCGTCGGCGTACCGGGCCACGCCGTCGGGCAGCATGACGTCGCCGAGGTACATGAGGAAGTCGTCGTCACCGAGGAACCGGCGGCCCACCCGGACGCAGTCGGCCAGGCCACGCGGCTGGTCCTGGCGCAGGTACGTCAGCCGTACGCCCAGCCGGGAGCCGTCGCCGAGGGCGTCGGCGATCTGCTCGGCCCAGCCGCCCACCACCACCCCGACGTCGGTCACGCCGGCGGCGCGGACCGCGTCCAGCACGTGCTCCAGCACCGGCCGGTTGCCCACCGGCACGAGCTGCTTGGGCATCGAATAGGTCAGCGGGCGCAGCCGGGTGCCGGAGCCGCCGGCGAGCACCAGGGCCTTCACCTGGCCCGCCCTCGGGACCGCCCGGCCGTCCGGTCAGCCACCGGCCGCGGCCTGTCGCTGGTCGACGGACTTGCGCAGGCTGTCCGCCACCGTTCGTACGTCTGCATCGGTCAACCCCTGGTGCATCGGTAGGAGGAGAGTGGTCCGCGCCGCCTCGTCGGCGCCGGGCAGGTGCCCGCCGTCGCCGTACGCGGGCACCCGGTGCAGCGGCGCGTACCGGAAGGTGGTGTAGATCCCGAGGTCCAGCAGGTCCGCCGCCACCTGGTCGCGGATCGCCGGGTCGAGCTGGACCCAGTGGAAGTAGTGCGAGCTGACCTGGCCGTCGGGCACCGGCGGTGGGAGCCGGACCCCCTCGGCGTCGGCCAGCAGCCGGTCGTACGTCCCGGCGATCTCCCGCCGGCGGGCCACGAACTCCGGCAGCCGGTGCAGCTGGACCAGGCCGATCGCGGCGGTCAGGTCGTTGCCGACGACCCGGCGGCCGTACTCCCGGACCGTGAGCTCCCACCAGCGGTGCGGCACGCCCTTGCCGGCGGCGGAGAAGCCGCTGGCGTGTTCGAGGCCGTGGTACGCCAGCCGGTGCGCCCGCCGGGCCAGCTCGTCGTCCCGCACGTGCAGCATCCCGCCGTCGCCGGTGACGAGGATCTTCATCGCGTCGAAGCTCCACATGGCGATGTCGCCGAAGCTGCCGCAGGCGCGGCCGTCGACGGTGGACGCGACGGCGCACGCCGCGTCCTCCACCAGTGCCAGCCGGCGCTGCCGGCACAGCTCGGCGATCGCCGCCACCTCGCCCGGCACGCCGCCGTAGTGCAGCACGATCACCGCCTTGGTGGCGGGGGTGAGCGCCCGCTCCACGTCGGTGACGGTCGGGTTGAGGGTGTGCGGGTCGACATCGCAGAAGACCGGCCGGGCGCCGGCGGCCGCGATCGCGTTGGCCGCCCCGACGAAGCTGATCGACGGCAGCACCACGTCGTCGCCCGGCCCGAGGCCCAGCAGTTCCACGGCGAGGAAGAGACCGGCGGTGGCCGAGGTGATGAAGATGGTCCGCTCCGGCGCCAACCCGGCGTGCTCGGCGAACTCCCGCTCGAACTGCCGGGTGCGCGGCCCGTGCCCCAGCCAGTTGCTGTCGAACACGTCGCGCACGGCGTCGAGCTCCGCCGCGCCCAGCGTCGGCTGGAAGACGTTGATCATCGGTTCTCCGGGTGGTCGGGGCGGGCTGGTCCGCCGGCGGCGGGACGGGCGCGGATCGGCCCGCGCGCGACAGGGCGCTCAGGGCGCGACGGGTCGCCCCGGCGGCGTCGCACGCGCGGGGCGCCGCCGGGGGAGGGTCGGGCCGGGGTCAGGCCCGGTGCCGCCGGGCCGGCGGGGTCAGGCCCGGTGCCGCCGGGTCAGCTTCTCCAGCACGGGCACGATCTCGGTCGGGCTCGGCGTGGCGAGCAGGTCCTCGTACAGCGAGTCCGCGCCCTCCCGGAACGACGGCTCGTCCAGCACCCGGACCAGCTGTTTCTGCATCGCCTCCACGGACAGGTTCTTGATGTCCAGGACCAGGCCGGCGCCCCGCTGCGCCACGCACCGGGCGGTCACCGACGACTCGATGTGCTTGGTCGCCATCGACCACTCCAGGCCGTCGGCCTCGATCGTGATCATGCCGTTGTCGTCGTCCGAGTCGGTGATCAGTTGTGGCACCCGCAGCGCGGCCGCGCTGGCGAACGTGCCCATGCCCCCGTGGTGCACGAGGGCGGCGCAGGACGGCAGCAGATGGGTGAGGGGCAGGTAGTCCAGCGCCCGGACGTTCTCCGGCAGCTCGGGGATCCCGGCCAGCTGGTCGGCGTTCAGCGTGGCGACCACCTCGACGTCGAGGTCGGCGACCATCCGGAGCAACCCGGGAACGTGGTCCCAGCCGCCCTTGAAGTACATCCGCTGCGACAGGCCCAGGGACAGCGCGACCCGGGGCCGTTCGGGGCGCCGGTGCAGCCAGTGCGGCAGCGCCTCCTGCGCCGCGAAGGGCACCCACCGCACCGGCACCGTCCGGACGCTGGTCGGCAGCCGTACGCCGGCCGGCGTGGGGTCGACCGTCCACTGGCCCAGCAGCAGCTCGTCGTCGACGTCCAGGCCGTGCCGCTCGGCACCCGGGCGCATCGTCTCGACCAGCGGGTTGGCCTCCGGGCCGGGGCCCGGGCGCGCGGCCCGTTCGGCGAAACGGTCCATCGTGGACGCGAAGTAGTCCAGGCCCCACAGCAGCCGGGCGTGCGCCGCGCCGGCGGCCCGCGCCGCCACCGCCCCGGCCGGGAAGCACGGGTCCCACAGCACCAGGTCGGGCTGCCACGCGCGGGTGAACTCCACCAGGTCGTCGAGGACCGGGTGCGGGTCGGCGGCGGTCGAGCCGACCGGGTGGAAGTCCCACATGGACGGGAGCATGAACTGGTAGAAGACGTCCCAGACGTCCTTGTCGGCCGGCGAGAGGTCCAGCGCGGCGGTGATCCGGTCGAGCCGCTCCTTGACGCTGCGCGGCTGCGGCCGGCCGGGACCCATCGGCATGAGCTGCGGGTCGCCGACCGCGACCGGGGTCAGCCCGACGGCCTTCGTGCTGTCGGCCAGTATCGGATGGGAGGCGACGCGGACTTCGTGCCCGGCGCTCTGCATCGCCCAGGCGAGCGGGACCAGCGGGTACAGGTGGGCCGGGTTCGGCCACAGGGCGAAGACGACGCGCATGTCTCTCCTCGGGTGTGCGGGGCCGGATGGTCTGCGGGTGGCGTCAGGGCTTGCGTCCCACGCCGGCGTACATCCGCTCGGTCGACGGGGCGTCCGGCTCGTCGGGCCGCCACCGGCCGGTCGGCACCAGGCCCGGCGGCACGAGGACGAAGCCGTCGAACAGCCCGCGGATGGCCGCGGTCGACCGGTAGACCATCGGCGCGGTGGCGTTGCGGTAGCTCTCCTCCATCAGCGCGCGTTCCTCGGCCGGCGAGCCCTCCACCGCGAGGTGGGACAGCGCCAGGTACGAGCCGGGCGCCATCCGGTCCCGGAACGCGCGGAGGATCGACGCCGGGTCCTCGCTGTCGCGGACGAAGTGGAAGACCGCGACGAACAGCACGGCGACCGGCTCCGAGAAGTCGATCAGCGCCTTCGTGTCCGGGTGGTCGAGGATCGCGGCGGGGTCGCGCAGGTCGGCGGTCAGGATGGCGGTGTTGGCCCGTTCCTGCTCGGTGAGCAGCCGCGTGCCGTGTTCGGCCACCGCGGGGTCGTTGTCGACGTAGATGACCCGCGGGGCGGTCACCGCCCGCTGCGCCACCTGGTGCGTGTTCTCCTGGCTCGGCAGCCCGGCGCCCACGTCGATGAACTGCCGGATCCCGCACTCGGCCGCCAGGTACCGCACGACACGACCGAGGAAGCGGCGGTTCTCCCAGACCACGTCCCGGGTCAGCGTCTGACCGACCCGGCCGATCACCGCCTCCGCCGCCACCCGGTCCACCGGGTAGTTGTTCGTGCCGTGCAGGAAGTAGTCGTACATCCGGGCCGGTGAGGGCCGCTCCACGGACTCGGTCGACATCGGAAGACTCCTCGATCGTGGGTGGGTGGACGGCGGGCGGGGCCGGCCCGGGACGGGCCGGCCCCGCCGGTCAGCCGGTGACGGGGCTGCTCTGGTGGGACAGCAACTGCGGGCGCTCGCCCTCGCGGCGGACGATGATCCAGGTGGCGCGGATGTGGCGGTCGGGCGCGATGCCGCTCTCGCCGGCCAGGATGATGCCGCCGCCGGTGACCACCATCGCGGCGTCCGGGTGCAGCATCCGCAGGGCGACCGGGTAACCCTTGACGTACGCGCCCCGGTAGGGGCCGCCGAACCCCTTGGCCATGTACGCGCGGATCTCCTCGCGGCTGGTCAGCTGCTCGTCGCCCATCAGCAGGCTGCCGTTCTCGGCGAAGATGTCGGCGAAGAGGTCGGCGTCGTTGGCCTTCCACGCCGCCTGGATGAGCTGCGGGACGGCCAGGATCGCCCGTTCCTCGGCGCTGGGGAAGTCGCGGACGTAGGCGGGATCCTCGGTGACGCCGGCGGCGCCGAGGATCTGCGTCGCGTCGCCCCACCGCGTCGTCGCTGTGGTGGTCATGATGCGCTCCTCGCGGGATGTCGGGCGGGAGTCACCAGCGCAGCGTGGCGCCGGCGCCACGGGGGCTGTTCTGGTAGCCGGCGAGCTTCCACTCGCCGTCGCGCCTGACGCAGACCCAGGTGGAGCGGACGGCCAGCTCGGGCGCGATCTCGGTCTCGCCCGGGGCGAGGATGCCGCCGTGGGTGCGCAGCAGGGCGACGTCGTCGTTGACGAAGCGCACGTCGACCGGGTTGCCGGTCACGCCGGTGCCCTTGAACGGGCCGGCGTAGGCGGCGGCCATGAACGAGAAGATCTCGTCGCGACCCTTCTTGAACACGTCGCCGGGGAGGATGAGGATGCCGTCGTCGGTGAACGTGTCGGCCACACCGGCGGCGTCGTTGCGGCTCCAGGCGCCGACCAGGCGCAGCGGAACGCCCAGCACCTCCTTCTCCTTCTCGCTGGTGAAGGGGCCGTAGTAGGCGTCGAGGTCGGGCCGGGTGGCCTGCGTGGTCGTGGACATGGGGTGTTCCCTTCCCTCGGGTGCGGCGGGGGCCGGCCGGCGGCCGGGACCACGCCGGGTACCGGTGGTGATCGCTCCCTGAATCGTGGCCGGGGCCCGTCACTCAACGCATCTTTGTGATTGCGCTACCGGGCGGTGGTCGCCCTCCTGGGCCGGCCGACGGCACCGGCAACACCGCACTTCGAAAGATGCGGGGCTCCGCGTGCGCCGCAGACGATGCCAAGGGCACCCGGGGCACGTCAGGACCGGCCGACCGGGTCCGTTCCGCCGCCCGTGCCGGGGACCACGCCGTACCGGGTCGCCGACCCGTGGCACACCCCGCGACCCGGCACGCACCGTGCCCCGGGGTGGGCGGAACCGCCGAACACGACGACTTGCGAGGAGGTCAGGGTGGACGTCACCCAGACAGTGCCCGGCCCGGAGCTGGTGCGCCGCGCGGCCGAGCTGGTGCCCCTGTTGCAGAAGCACGCGGGCTGGTCCGAGGAGAACCGCCGCCTGCACGACGAGGTCGTCGAGGCGATGGGCGACGCGGGCGTGTTCCGCATGCGGGTCCCCCGCCGCTACGGGGGGTACGAGTCGGACACCCGCACCCTCTGCGACGTGGCCGCCCACCTGGCCCGCGGCGACGGCTCCGCCGCCTGGACCGCCTCGGTGTGGTGGATCCCCGGCTGGATGGTGGGGATGTTCCCGGACGAGGTCCAGGACGAGGTCTTCACCACGCCCGACGTCCGTGTCTGCGGCACGCTCAGCCCGACCGGCAACGCCGAGCCCCGCCCGGGCGGGGTGCTGCTCAACGGGCAGTGGGGTTTCATCAGCGGCGCCTGGCACAGCCAGTGGCAGGAGATCATCGCGATGGGCGCGGCGCCGGACGGCACGCCGATGCCGGTGATGATGCTCGTGCCGATGACCGACCTGGAGATCGTCGACGACTGGCACACCGCCGGGATGCGCGGCTCGGGCAGCGTCACCACCGTGGCGCGGGACGTCTTCGTACCCGCCGAGCGGGTGCTGCCGTTGCCGGCGGTCCTGCAGGGGCAGTACGCGTCCGCGCGCAACGCCGACTCGCCGGTGTGGCGGGCGCCGCTGCTCGGCGTCGCCGCCGCCTCGTCGGTCGGCACGGTGCTCGGCCTGGCCCGGGCCGCCCGCGAGGCGTTCCTGGAGCGGCTGCCCGGCCGGAAGATCACGTACACCAGTTACGACAGCCAGGCCGACGCGCCGGTGACCCACCTCCAGGTGGCCGAGGCCACGCTCCGGACCGACCAGGCCGAGTTCCACGCCCACCGGGTCACCGCGCTGGTCGACGAGAAGGGCCGCTCCGGGCAGCCGTGGACGGTGGAGGAGCGGGCCCGCTCCCGGGCCGACGTCGGCGCGGTCTGCCAGCTCGGCCGGGCCGCGGTGGACGTGCTGGCGATGGCCAGCGGCGGCTCCTCGATCTACAGCTCGGTGCCGATCCAGCGGATCGCCCGCGACGTGCAGACGGTCAACCTGCACGCCCTGATGACCCCGCACACCAACTACGAGCTCTACGGCCGGGTGCTCTGCGGCCTGGAGCCCAACAGCCTCTACATCTGACATCGGGCCGGCCGCCGGTGGCACCGGCGGCCGGCTCCCGCAGCACGCCGCGCCGGCGGCCCGCCTGGCGGCCCGGCGACGAGGAGGGGTGGATGTACGACTACGTGATCGTGGGCGCCGGTTCGGCGGGCTGCGTGCTGGCTGCGCGACTGAGCGAGGATCCCGACGTCCGGGTCTGCCTGATCGAGGCCGGCCCGGCGGACACGGCGCAGAACGTGCACGTCCCGGTGGCGTTCGGCCGGCTGTTCCGCACCCAGCTGGACTGGGACTACGACACGCACGACGAGCCGCACCTGAACCGCCGCCGGATCTACCTGCCCCGCGGCCGGGTGCTCGGCGGCACCAGCTCGATCAACACGATGATCTACATCCGTGGTCACCGCTCCGACTTCGACGGCTGGGACCAGCCCGGGTGGCGCTACGACGAGCTGCTGCCGTACTTCAAGCGCTCCGAGGACAACGAGCGGGGCGAGTCGGCGTACCACGGGGTCGGCGGGCCGCTCGCCGTCTCCGAGGGCCGGGCCCGCAACCCGATGTCCGCGGCCTTCGTGGCGGCGGCGCAGGAGGCCGGCTTCGGCGCCAACGACGACTTCAACGGCGCCGAGCAGGACGGCTTCGGCCTGTTCCAGCTCACCCAGCGGGACGGCCGGCGGTGCAGCACCGCCACCGCCTTCCTGCACCCGGCCGCCGACCGGCCCAACCTCACCGTCGAGACGAACCTCCAGGTGCACCGGGTGCTCGTCGAGAACGGCCGCGCGGTCGGCGTGGTCGGCCAGCGGCTCGGCGAGGACGTCGAGATCCGTGCCGAGCGCGAGGTGGTGCTCTCCGCCGGGGCGTACAACTCGCCGCAGCTGCTGATGCTCTCCGGCATCGGGCCGGCGGCGCTGCTGACCGCGCTGGGCCTGCCCGTCGTGCTGGACCAGCCGCAGGTCGGGCAGAACCTCCAGGATCACGTCCTGGTGCCGCTGATCTACGCCCACTCGCACCCGGTCAGCCTGCTCGCCGCCGGCACGCCGGAGCACCTGGAGCAGTTCATGACCGAGGGCCGGGGGCCGCTCACCTCGAACGGGCCGGAGGCGGGCGGGTTCGTCCGTACCCGCGACGGCCTGCCCGCGCCGGACGTGGAGTTCCTCGCCGCGCCGGTCATGTTCGCCGACAACGGGCTGGGCACGCCCACCGACCACGCCCTGTCGTACGGCCCGTCGATGCTCGCCCCGCGCAGCCGGGGCAGTGTGCTGCTGGCCCTGGACGACCCGACGGCGAAACCCAAGATCATCCACAACTACTTCGCCGAGGAGTCCGATCTGGACGACGCGGTGGCGGCGCTGCGCATCGGGCTCGACATCGCCCGGCAGCCGGCGCTCTCGCCGTACACCGAGCGGCCGTACCGGCCGCCGGCCTCGGAGTCCGACGCCGACCTGCGCGACTACGTCCGCCGGTACGCGCACTCGATCTACCACCCGGCCGGCACCTGCGCCATGGGCGCGGTCGTCGACGCGGAGCTGCGCGTGCTCGGCGTCGACGGGCTCCGCGTCGCCGACGCCTCGGTGATGCCGCGCCTGGTCAGCGGCAACCCGAACGCCGCGACCATCGCCATCGGCGAGAAGGCCGCCGACCTGCTCCGGGGTGTCCCCGCCCCGGTCGAGGCGGCGTTGACCGCCGGCTGACCCACACCCCGTGTCCACCGACCCGGCGCCCCGCGCCGGTGCATCCCGCGAGGAGCAGACATGACCACCAAGGCAGCGTCGCTGGTCACCCAGGCCAAGCAGTGGGCCACCAACTACGGCGCCTACAGCAACGGCGAGGAGGGCCACTCGCTGACGGCCCCGCTGCGGGTCCGTGCCAACTGGGACGCGGGCGACGCCGACGCCGTCGCCGCCATGTTCACCGACAACGGCAGCATGCTGATGGGCGACGAGCAGTTGAAGGGCCGGGAGGAGATCCGGTCCTGGCTCGCCGAGGCGTTCGCCGGCCCGTACAAGGGCTCGCGGCTGCGCTTCGAGCCGGTCGAGATCAAGCTGCTGCACGCCGACTGCGCCTTCATGGTGGCCGAGGGCGGCTTCCTGCTGGTCGGTGAGGACGAGGTCGCCCCCGAACGGTCCAGCCGGATCACGTTCGTCTCCGTCCGTGCCGACGGTGACTGGCGGGTCCTGTCGTACCAGTCCAGCCCGGTCAAGGGCTGAGCCCACCCCTTCCCCGAGAGCGCGCGGGACCGACGCGGCCGGCGTCCGCCGGCCGCGTACCGCCGCCCCCGACCGGTCACCCCGCCGGTGGCCGCGACAGAAAGGTGTCCCCTTGTCCGTGGAGACGTTGCCGGAGCGGGATCTGACGGAGCCGTGGCTGGTGCTGGGCGGCCGCGAACTCACCTCCCGGCTCCTCGTCGGCATCGAGCAGTACACCGAGCCCACCGTGGTCCGGCAGGTGCTGGAGGTGACCGGGTCGCAGATCTTCATCACCACCGTCGACCCGGACAACCGCCGGTCCAGCCTCCTGCTGTCCGACCTGGACGACGAACTGCCGCTGGACCGCTACCTGTGGGTCGGCACCACGTCCTTCGCCCGGTCCGCCGACAGCGCGTGGCGGACCGTCGAGATCCTGCACGACTCGTACGGCATCGAGGTGTTCAAGCTCGACGTGCGCGACGGCACCAACCTGCCCGACAACCGGGCGACCGTCCAGACCACCGGCCGGCTGCGCGAGGCCGGCTACGAGGTGCTGCCGTTCATCCTGCCCGACCTGGACACCGCCCGCGCACTGGAGTCGCTCGGCTGCTCGGCGCTGCGGGTGATGGCCGCGCCGGTCGCCTCCGGCCGGGGCGTGCCCGACCCGGCGCCGATCCGCCGGATCATCGACGAGGTCGGCATCCCGGTGGTGGTCGAGGGCGGCCTGGGCAGTGCCCGGCACGTCACCCTCGCGATGGAGTCGGGCGCGGCGGCGGTGCTGGTCAACACCGCCCTGGTCCAGGCGAAGGAGCCGCTGACCATGGCCGCCGCCATGCGGCACGCCGTAGCGGCCGGCCGGCTGTCGTACCTCGCCGGCGCGATGCCCGGCGACGAGATCCCCACCACCTGAGAGGAGCATCCGTGGCCGTGCACGTGACCGTCCCGACGGTCTTCCGGCAGTTCACGAGCGGCGACAGACAGGTCACCGCGGACGGCGCGACCCTCGCCGACGTCCTGTCCGACCTGGCCGCCCGGCACCCGGGCCTGCACTCCCGGCTGGTCACCGACGACGGTCGGCTGCGCCGGTTCGTCAACCTGTACGTCAACGACGTCGACGTCCGCGAGAGCGGGCTGCTCGACACCCGCACCAACGACGGCGACGTGCTCGTCATCCTGCCCGCCGTCGCGGGCGGGGCCGGGTGAGCATGCGCGAGTTCGCCGGTGTCCTGTGGGACCTGGACGGAGTCCTCATCGACTCGAGCCGGGCCGTCGTGGGGCTGTGGCGCCGGATCGCCGCCGGGTACGGGCGCTGGCCCGACCCGGCGGCGATCCGGCGTGACGTGCTCGGCTGCGCGCCCGAGCACACCGTCGCGACGCTCTTCGGGGACCTGCCCGAGGCCGACCGGCAGGACGTGCTGCGCCAGGTGCGTGAGGCCGAGCCGGCGCTGGACTTCGTCGCCGTACCCGGTGCGGTGGCGCTGGTCGGCGCGCTGCGCGACGCGGGCCTGCCGATGGCGCTGGTGACCGGGGCGTCCGACCGGCGGGCCCGGCGGGTGGTCCGCGAGCTCGGCCTGGCCGGCGCGTTCACCGCGACGGTGACCTGGGGGGAGACGCCCCGGGGCAAGCCCGCCCCGGACTGCTACCGGCTCGGCGCCGAACGGCTGGGCCTGGACCCGGCCGACTGCCTCGTGGTCGAGGACTCCTCCGGGGGCGTCCGCGCGGCGACGGCCGCCGGCGCCGCGAGCGTGGCGGTCGGCGCGGAGGAGGGCCTGACGGCCGCGGGCGCCACGTGGACCGCGCCCGCCGTCGCCGCGCTGCGCGTCGCGCCGGTCCCCGGCGGCGTCCGCCTGGACGTGGCCGGGACGGCCGCCGTCCTGCTCCGAGCCGCCCCGCCCGCGCCGGCGGGCCCACCGGGGTCTGCGCCCGGGCGCGGGCTCCACCCGGCGTCGACCCTTCCGGGGGTACGCCGGTGAGCACCCCGCTGCGGGTTCTCTTCGCCACGTCGGAGGTGGCTCCGCTGGTCAAGGTCGGCGGGCTCGGTGACGTCGCCCAGGCGCTGCCGAAGGCGCTCGCCGCGCGCGGGCACCGGGTCGACCTGGTCCTGCCCGGGTACGCCGGCCTGCCCGCCGGCCGTCCGGTCGGGACGGTGCCGGTGGCGGCCGGCCGGGTCCGAGCCCGCTTCCACGTCACCGACCTGGGCGACCACGACGGGGTCCGGTACCTCACGCTCGGCTCCGACACGCACCCGGACTGGGAACGGCCCAAGGGGTACGTGGAGCGCCACCTGGCCTCGTTCGTGCTCTTCTCCCGCGCGGTCGCCGAACTGGCCACCCACCCCGGCCACCGGCCGGACGCGGTGCACTGCAACGACTGGCACGTCGGCCACGTCCCCGCCGAGCTGCGCCGGCGACCCGCCGCGCCCCGCTCGGTGCTGACCATCCACAACCTCGCCTACCAGGGACTCTTCCCGTACGACAAGGCCACCGAGCTGGGTCTGACCGGCTACGGCACCGGCAACCTGCTGGCCCAGGGCATCCGGTACGCCGACGCGGTCACCACCGTCAGCCCGCGCTACCGCGACGAGACGCTCACCCCGGCGCACGGCTCGGGGCTGCACCATCTGCTGCGCTCCCGGGGCGGCGACTACCACGGCATCCTCAACGGGGTCGACTACCACCATTTCGACCCGTCGACGGACCGCTTCCTCCCGGCCCGTTACGACGTCGACGACCTGGCCGGCAAGGCGGTGGACCGGGCGGCGTTGCAGCGGGCCAGCGGCCTGCCGGTCGACCCGGACGTGCCGCTGTTCGCGTTCGTCGGCCGGCTGGTGCCGCAGAAGGGCGTCGAGGCGCTGCTGGAGGGCATCGACGAGATCGCCGCGCTCGGCATCCAACTCGTCGTGGTCGGCACGGGCGCCGGGTACGAGCGGGCGTTCGTCCGGGCCGCCCGCTGGCACCCGGGCGTCGCCTTCCACCCGGACAGCGGTGAGGCGGCCGCCCGCCTCGCGTACGCCGGATCGGACGCCTTCCTCGCGCCGTCCCGCTACGAGCCGTGCGGCCTGGCGCCGCTGATCGCCCTGCGCTACGGCTCGGTTCCGGTGGTGCGCCGGGTCGGCGGCATGGCCGAGACGATCGGCGAGTCCGGGCTGGGCATCGCGTACGACGGGGACCGGCCGGCCGACCTGGTCGCCGCCGTCCGCGCGGCGGTCACCCGGCACGCCGACACCGCCGGCTGGGCGGCGCTGCGCGACCGGGGCATGCGGGCCCGGTTCACCTGGGACGACGCGGCGCGGCGGTACGAGGCCCTCTACCGCCCCGCCGACTGACCGCACCGCCCTGACGACCGAGAGGACGACACGCGCCATGCTGACCCGACGCAGCGGGATCCTTCTGCACCCCAGCTCCCTTCCCGGGCGGTACGGCATCGGCGAGCTGGGTCCCGCCGCCGAGGAGTGGCTGGAGTTCCTGGCCGCGGCCGAGCAGTCGGTGTGGCAGCTGCTCCCGCTGAACCCGGTCGGCGCGGAGGGCTGCCCGTACCAGTCGCCGGCGACGCTGGCCGGCAGCCCGCTCTACGTCAGCGTGGACCGGCTGCGCGACGACGGCCTGCTCGACGCCGCGGACCTGGGCGCCGAGCCGGAGCTGCCGGGGGAGCGGGTCGACTATCCGGGGGCCCTCGCCGTGAAGCGGCGGCTCCTGGCCCGGGCGCACGCGGCCTTCACCCCCACCGCCGACTACCGTGCGTTCTGCCGGGACCAGGCCGGCTGGCTCGACGACTACGCCCGGTTCATGGTGCTGCGGGACCGCCACGGCGGCCCGTGGACGCGGTGGCCGGGGCCGCTGGCGCGCCGGGACCCGGCCGCCCTGGCCCGGCTCGACGAGAGCGCCGCCGACGACCTCGACCGGTACCGGTTCGAGCAGTACCTGTTCGCCCGGCACTTCGGGGCGGTCCGCGCCCGGGCCGCCGCGCTGGGCGTCGAGCTGATCGGCGACATCGCGATGTTCCCGGGCGTCGACAGCGTCGAGACCTGGTCCCGCCCGGACCTGTTCGACCTCGACGCCGACGGCCGGCCCGTCGCCGTGGCCGGCTTCCCGCCCGACGAGTTCAGCCACGAGGGGCAGGTCTGGGGCAACGCGCTCTACCGGTGGGACCGGATGGCCGCCGACGACTTCGCCTGGTGGGTGGCGCGGGTCCGGCGGATGACCGAGTGGTACGACATGGTGCGGCTGGACCACTTCCGGGGTTTCCTGCGCTACTGGGCCGTCCCGGTGCCCGGCCGGGCCGGCGACGGGTCCTGGCGCGACGGGCCGGGCCTGGCGCTGTTCCAGCGGCTCCGCAAGGACCTCGGTGACGTGACCCTGCTGGCCGAGGACCTCGGGCCCGCCTCCGCCGAGGTGCAGCACCTGCGCGTCGACGCCGGCATCCCCGGCATGCGCCTGGTCCAGTTCGCGTTCGGCGGCGACGAGAACCAGCACCTGCCGCACCACCACCCGGTCGACTGCGTCGCCTACCCGGGCACCCACGACAACGACACCACGCTGGGCTGGTGGGCCGAGCGCAGCGCCGACGAGCGGTCCCGCGTGGAGCGCTACCTCGGCGGCATCGCCGACGGCATCTGCTGGTCGATGGCGCGGGCGGTGTTCGGCTCGGTGGCGTACCTCGCCGTGCTGCCGGTGCAGGACCTGCTGGAACTCGGCTCGGAGGCGCGTCTCAACGTTCCCGGCCGCACCGACGGCAACTGGACGTGGCGGCTGCCACCCCGGGCGCTCAGCCCCGGGCTGGAGTTCCGGCTGCGCCGGCTCACCGAGACGTACGGGCGGGACCGGCGGGCGGCCAGCCGGCGGCCGAGCGGGTTCACCGGCTGATGGCCGCGCCGACCAGCACCTACCGACTGCAGGTCTCGCCCCGGTTCACCCTGACCGACGCCGCCGGCCTGGTCGACTACCTGGACCGGCTCGGCGTCGGCGCCGTCTACACGTCGCCGCTGCTGGCCGCCACGCCGGGCTCCGACCACGGGTACGACCTCACCGACCCCTTCGAAGTGGACCCCGACCGGGGTGGTGAGGCCGGCCGGCGCGAGCTCGTCGACCGGCTCCGCCGGGCCGGGCTCGGCCTGGTCGTGGACGTGGTGTGCAACCACATGGGCGTCGCCGACGCCGCCGCGAACCCGTGGTGGTGGGACGTGCTGCGGCGCGGGCCCGGCTCCCCGTACGCCGGGTACTTCGACGTCGACTGGTCGGCCGGGCCGCTGCTGCTGCCGGTCCTCGCCGACGACGGCGACGGCGGGACGGCCGCCGAGCGGGACCTGAAGGTCGTCGACGACACCCTGACCTACCACGAGCACCGGTTCCCGCTCGCCCCCGGCACCGGGACCGGTCCGGTCGGGGAGGTGCACGCGCGGCAGCACTACCGCCTCGTCGGCTGGCGCCGGGGGGTCGCCGAGCTGACGTACCGCCGGTTCTTCAACATCGACACGCTGGCCTGCCTGCGTACCGAGCGGGACGAGGTGTTCGACGCGGTGCACGCGCTGCCACTGCGCTGGATCGCCGACGGGGAGGTCACCGGGCTGCGGATCGACCACCCGGACGGGCTGGCCGACCCGACCGGGTACCTGCGCCGGCTGCGGGCGGCCGCCCCGCACGCCTGGATCGTGGTGGAGAAGGTGGTCGCGGTCGGCGAGAACCTGCCGGCGACCTGGCCGGTCGACGGCACGACCGGGTACGAGGCGCTGCGGGAGATCTGCGGGGTGTTCGTCGACCCCGGCGGGCGCGACGGCCTGGCCGCCGCCGCGGGGCCCGCCGGCCGGACCCGGTTCCCGGCGGTGGCGCGGGCGGCCCGCCGGCACGTCGTCGACACCCTCCTCGTGGCGGAGACCCACCGGATCGTGGCGGCGGCCCGGGCGGTGCTGCCGGAGCAGCCCGCCGAGGCGGTGACCGACCTGGTCCGCGAGCTGCTGGTCGCGATGCCGGCGTACCGCGCCTACCTGCCCGCGCACCGCTGGACGCTGGACGAGGCGGTCACCACGGTGGCCCGGGAGCACCCCCGGCTGGCCGGGCCGGCCCGGCGCCTGCGCGACGAGATGGTGGCCCGCCCGGCGGGCCCGCTGGCGGTCCGCTTCCAGCAGAGCACCGGCGCGGTGAGCGCCAAGGGCGTCGAGGACACCGCCTTCTACCGGCACCAGGCGCTCGTGGCGCTCGGCGAGGTCGGCGGCGACCCGGACCGGTTCGGCGTGCCCCCGGCGGAGTTCCACGCCGCCAACGCCGCCCGGGAGGCGGCCCGGCCCGCGACGATGACGACGCTGTCCACGCACGACACCAAGCGCGCCGAGGACGTGCGCGCACGGCTGGCTGTCCTCAGCGAGCTGCCCGGCGAGTGGGCCGGACGGGTCCGGCGCTGGTCCGCCCGCTGCCCGGTCGGCGACCCGGCGGTCGAGCCGCTGGCCTGGCAGACCCTGGTCGGGGCGTGGCCGATCGGCGTGGACCGGCTCGCCGACCACCTGCTCAAGGTCGTCCGGGAGATGCGTACACGCACCGACTGGCTGCGTCCGGACCCGGCGTACGAGGGGCTGGTCCGGGACTGGCCGCGCCGGGTCGCCGCCCACCGGGAGCTGCTGGCCGAGGTGGCCGAGTTCGTGGGCCGGATCGCCCCGCCCGGCTGGTCCAACGCCCTGGGGCAGAAGCTGCTCCAGCTCGCCGGTCCCGGTGTTCCCGACGTCTACCAGGGCACCGAACTGTGGGACCACTCCCTGGTCGACCCGGACAACCGCCGGCCGGTCGACTTCGCGCTGCGGCGGCGGCTGCTCGACCGGATCGAGGCGGGCTGGTTGCCGCCGGTGGACGAGACGGGGGCGGCCAAGCTGCTGCTCACCGCCCGGACCCTGGGGCTGCGCCGGTCCCGCCCGGCGCTGTTCCGCGGCTACCGCCCGGTGAGCGCCGAGGGGCCGGCCCGGGCGCACCTGGTCGGCTTCCACCGGGCGCCCGGCCTGGCGGCGGTCGCCACCCGGCTGCCGGTGGGTCTCGCGGCGGCCGGCGGCTGGCGCGACACCCTGCTCACGCTGCCCGGCGCCGGATGGACCGACGTGCTCACCGGGCAGCGCCACGACACGCCGCACCCGCGCGTGTCGGACGTCCTGGGGTGGCTGCCGGTCGCCCTCCTGGTGCAAGGTAGGCAGTCATGAGCGGATCGACGGACATCACCGCACGCGGGCGGTCGACGGCGGCGCTGATCGGTGGGGTCGCCATCACCAACACCTCCATGGTGGGGGCGAGCACGGTCGCCACGTTGATCGGCGCGGACCGCCTCAGCGCCGCCTGGAGCGGCGTACCCAACGCCGCCGGCGTGGTCGGCACCGCCGCCGGCACGCTGGGGCTGGCCGCGTTGATGAGCCGGCGCGGCACCCGCCTCGCCCTCACCGCCGGGTACGCGGTGGCGCTGCTCGGCGCCGCCGTCGCCGGGTACGCCGTCGTCGCCGGCGCGATGGTCCCGTTCCTCCTCGGCATGGTGCTGCTCGGCGTGGGCAACGGGGGCGCGCAACTGTCCCGCTACTGCGCGGCGGAGCTGTACCCGCCGCACCGCCGGGGGTTCGTGGTCGGCCTGGTCGTCTGGATCGGCACGGTCGGCGCCATCATCGGCCCGAACCTGATGCAGCCCAGCAGCGCGGGCGCGGCCGCCGCCGGACTGCCCGCGCTGACCGGGCCGTTCCTGGTCGCCATGGTGGCCGCGGCCGGCGCGCTGGCCGCCTCGGCGGCCCTGCCCCGGCTGCGGATCCAGGCGCGGAGCCGGCCGGCCGGCCGGGTCCCCGGCACCGTGTGGCGGCAGCCGGCCGTGGTGACCGCGCTGAGCGCGATGGTGGCGGGCCAGGTGGCCATGGTGACGCTGATGACGATGACCCCGCTGTACATGCACGACCACCACCACGGTCTGGGCGCCGTCGGGCTCGTGCTCACCTTCCACCTGGTCGGCATGTTCGGGCTCGCCCCGCTGAGCGGGCAGCTGGCCGACCGGTTCGGCGGGCTGGTGGCGTCGCTGACCGGCGTCGGCGTGCTCGTCGTGTCGGTGCTGCTCGCGTCCGTCGGCCCGGCTCCGGGGCTGGCCCGGTTGAACGTGGCTCTCTTCCTGCTCGGGCTCGGCTGGAACCTCACGTTCGTCGGTGGCAGCAGCCAGCTCACCGGCGCGCTCGATCCGGCGTACCGGACCCGGGTGCAGGGCGGCGTCGACGCCGTGGTCTGGACCGCCTCGGCGGTGGCCAGCGTGGCGGCGGGCGCGGTGCTGGCGGCCGGCGGCTTCGCGGTGCTCGCCGTGGCCACCGGTGTGGTGGCGGTGCTGCCGGTGCCGCTGCTGCTGCGCGCGCTACGCCGGTCGCCCGAGCCGTCGGCGGGCCCGGTCGAGCGGCCCTCCGCCGCCCGCCGCTGATCGCCGCCACCCGTGGCCCGGCGGGCCGGGGCGCCGCCACCCGTGGCCGGGCCGGCGGGTCGGGGCGGCCCGCCCGTGGCCGGGCCGCCCCACCCTCCTGCGCCGGGCCCGGTCAGCGCCGGTCCAGCTCGGCGAACTGGCCCGGCTCCCGGCCCGGGCCGGCCGGCCCGCGGTAGGCCTGGGCGATGTCCAGCCAGTGGTCGGCGACCGCGCCGGTCGCCCGCAGCGCCAGGTCGTCCCGGTGGCGGCGTCGGCAGACCAGCAGGCAGAAGTCCCACGCCGGGCCGGTCACCGTCTCCGTCGCGTCCTCCGGGCCGAAGGTCCACACCCGACCGGACGGCGCGGTCAGCTCGAAGCGCAGGGCCGCCTCCGGTGGCGTGAGCCCCCGGGCCAGGTAGCCGAAGTCCCAGGTGCGGACGGCGAAGCCGACCAGGTGCCCGATCCGGTCGGTCGGCGTGCGGCGGACCTGGAGCGCGTCGGCGATGTCCTGCCCGTGCCCGAACAGCTCCATCATCCCCGCGGCGGCGAGGACAGCCGGCGGCAGCGGCCGCACCAGCCACGGCACCAACTGGGTGGGCGGCACCGCGGCGAGGGCCTTCTCGGCGGTGGTCCGCTCGGCACGCCACCGCTCCAGCAGCACCTCCGGCGGGTCGGCCAGGTACTCCGACAGGGCCGCCTCCACGTTGCCGTTGAAGTCGCCGCTGAGCCGGGACACCACCGCCGTGAATGCGTCCGGCTGGGCCGCCGCCATCCCGGCCAGGCGGAAGGTGGCCGCCAGATGGGCGATCTGGTGCGCGACCGTCCACCCCGGAGCGGGGGTCGGCAACGCCCACCGCTCGGGGGCCAACCCGGCCACCAGCCCGTCGACCTCCCTACCCTCGGCCACCAGGGCGGCCATCACGTCCTGCTGCTGATCGGTCACGTCGTACCCCTTCCGGTCGTCCGGCTGTCGAGGTGGGCGGGCCCGGGCTCGCCCGGCTCCGCCCCTGGGCTGGTCGGCGGCCCGCCGAACTCGGCCGGCAGGCGCCAGGCCCGCGGGCGGCGCGGGTCACGGACCGCCAGAAGGGTGACGGCGCCCAGGACCACCACCGCGTTGACGAGGAGCAGCACCGCGCTGAGCGGGTCGATGCGGTGCGCGTGGGTGTCCAGGAGTTCGGCCGTGGCCCGGTCGAGCGCCGGCCCGGCCGGTGCCGGCGGGCGGCCGGTTCCGACGCTGAACCGCAGCGTCCCGCGGCTCTGGCCGCCGTCGCGGAGGCCGACGTGCCAGGCGACGGTCAGGTCTCCGGTCAGCCCGGCGGCGAGCGGCTGCCGTAGTGTCCGCCGCCCCGCCCGCTGCGGTTCCCCGGTGCTCACCACGGCCGCGTCGCCGTCGAGGACCGTGACGTGGGAGTCGGCGAGGTCCGGCTCGCCGGCGAAGGTCAGCTCGACCGCCGCCGGCGCCGTCGCGAGAGCCGCCCCGGCGGCCGGGTCACTGCCGGCGAGCCGCTCGTCGGCGCGGGCGTCAGCCGGGCCGGCGAGTCCCTCGTCGGCACGGGCGGCTCCCGGTGTCGCCGGGACGGCGAGCGCGGCCAGGGCGACGACCGCCAGGACGCGCGTGACCCGGCCCATCAGGCCGGGGCCGGCGCCGCCGGCACGCCCAGGGCGCGCTTCTGCGCCGCCAGGCAACTGCACGACGCCGCGTGCAGCTCCGGGTCGGACGGGCGCAGGTGCCGGTACATCGCGATCACCATCGGGATGAAGACCACGCTGTTGTAGAACAGGTGCAGCTCGACCCGGCCGACGAGCAGTTGGACGACGCTGGTGGGCACCGCCTGGCCGAACAGGTACGTCCCGGTCTGCGCCTGCACGAACAGCAGCAGGTGCTCGATGTGGTGCCAGAACTGAAGCGCCAGCGCCACCGTCCACCAGGTGCGTGAGCGGCCGGTGAAGCCGGGCCGCAGCAGGAACAGGCCGACCAGCATGACCAGCGCGTAGCCGTAGTGCAGCCATTCCGAGCTCACCAGCCACGGGAACCACTGCCCGAGGACGCCGCGGGACTGCGGCCGGGGCATGCCCAGCACCCAGATCTGGTACGCCTGCACCAGGTGCTCGGCCCAGTGTCCGATCACGATGGCCAGGTAGGCGGTGAGCGCCGCCCGGTGGTGCCGCCCGTTGAGCCGGTGGATGAGACCCTCCCGACGCGAGGTGCTGCTGACGGTGGTCATGCGGAATCCGTCCCTCCTGGCTAGTGCTTTCCCGGCCAGGCTATCGACGCTTCCGAACCGGTTCTTCTTCGAATTTGCGCAGTTTCCCGCAACGGTCGCCGCGCAATTCCCATCGCAATTTTCGCCGGTTCGTCACGAGCCCCGGGAGCCTTTCGGTGGGCCCGGGGCGACCGCCGGCTGCGCACGTCCGAAGATGCGTCCCACGAGCGGCGGGCGCAAGCTGTAGCCGCGGAGAACGGTGCCGTGGGCGCGGAATCGGCCGTGCTGCTCCCGGCCGTCAGTCACGTTCCGCCCCGGCGCTGTCCGGCCACCCGGACCGGTTCTCCCGTCGCCTGATCCCGACGCATGTGAAAGGAGGGATGACCCGTGCACGACAGCGCCCAGGACGACGTGACGACAATGACGTTCGAAGCATTCGCCGACACCATTCTGCCGGGGGAGAAGCGCTTCCCCGGTGACGTCACCGTGGCCGGCGCGGCCATCGGTGGCGGCGCGGTCGCCTCCGGGGCCGTCGCGGTGCTCCGCACCGACGAGGGCGGCATGGCTCCCGCGCTGGACAACCTCGCCGAGGCGCTCAACGGGCACGCCGGCGGGTACGCGGCCGAGCGCGGTCTGAGCCTCGACCCCGCGGTGCCGCCGTTCGTCGCGCTCTCCTTCCCCGACCGCACCGAACTTGTCGCGCGGCTGACCGCACCCACCCATCCCGAGCGGGACATCTGGGTCAGCGTGGCGATGTTCAGCACGATCGCCTTCGACGCCGCGGCGCACCTGCACACCGTCGACGCGCTCGCCGCCGGGCATCCCGGGATGACGACGATGGGCTTCAAGCCGCCGCAGGCGGACGGCCTGTGGCGCTTCCCGGAGTTCTCCTACGGCCGGCAGCTCGCCCACCCCCACCCCGACACGACACCCTCAGGGAGCCCGGCATGACGGCCATCGAGAGCACCGACGTCGTGGTGGTGGGCAGCGGGTTCGGCGGCGCGATCACCGCGTACCACCTGGCCGCCGGCGGCGCCCGCGTGGTGGTGCTGGAGCGCGGGCCGTGGCTGACCGGGCAGGACTTCGACCAGGACTTCAAGTTCGGCGCGTCCTCCACCCGGGCCTTCGACTTCACCATCGGCGACGGCATGAGCGTGCTGGCCGGCAACTGCGTCGGCGGCGGCAGCGTCGTCTACTTCGCCGCGATGCCGCGCGCGCCGCGTTTCGTCTTCGAGCGGCACGGCAGCATCGGCCGGCGCATGTGGCCCGCCGCCATCAGCCGCGACACCCTCGAACCCTGGTACGACCGGGTCGCCGAGGCGCTGCCCGTCACCCGGCAGGACTGGCCGGACGTGCCGTACGCGGGCGGCCTGTGGGCGGCGGCCTGCCACCACGCCGGGCGTACCGCCAACCCGGTGCCGGTGGCGATCGACAACGAACGGTGCGTCAACTGCAACTGGATGATGTCCGGCTGCCGGTTCGACGCCAAGCGCTCGCTGCTGCTCAACTACCTGCCGGCCGCGATCGCGCACGGCGCCCGGATCCGGCCGCTGCACGAGGTGCAGCGGCTGGAGCGGACCGACGCCGGCGGCTACCGCCTGCACTACACCGTGGTCGACGACGTCGACTACCGGGTCGAGGTGGGCGGCGGCGCGATCGACGCGAAGATCGTGGTGCTCGCCGCGGGCGCCGGGGCAACCCCGGTGATCCTGCAACGCTCCGCCGACACGCTCGGCCCGATGCCGGCCGCCGTCGGCCGCTACTTCTCCGGCAACGGGGAGCGGCTGAACACGGCGGTCGTCGACGAGGACCGGGTGCGTGAGGTGCTGGGGCTCAGCCGCTCCGACGGGGTGCCGTACGAGGCGTACCAGATCGGCAAGGGGCCCTGCGTGGCCACCTGGGACCGGCTCGACGGGTCGCTGCCGGAGTACCTCCGCTACTCGCTGGAGCAGCTCTACTTCCCGCCCGGCTTCGGCACCATCCTCGCCCAGGTGCCGGACGCGACCGGGCCCACCTGGTTCGGCGCGGAGAAGAAGGAACTGCTGCGCCACTGGAAGTCCTGGTTGACCATCTTCACGATGAGCGAGGACGACAACGAGGGCGTCTTCGGCCCGCCGCCGCCCACCGGCAACGCCGTCCGGGTCTCCCAGCAGATGCTGGGCCGGGGGGCGCTGCGCTACCGGCCCACCGAGAACACGCTGCGCGGGTGGGCCGCCTCCGACGCCGAGGTGCGGGACATCCTCGAACGCGACGGCCTGGCCCGCGTCATGCCGTGGACCAACGACGTGGTCGGCGCGTACACCGTGCACCCGCTGGCGTCCTGCCGCATCGGCGACGACCCGGCAACCTCGGCCCTGGACGACCGGCACGAGCTGCGCAGCCACCCCGGCATCTTCGTCACCGACGGCTCGGCGGTGCCGGGTGCGCTGACGGTGAACCCGGCCATGACCATCGCCGCGCTGGCCGAGCGGGCCGTCCCCGCCATCGTCGAGGCGGCCCGGCAGCGCGGCGTCGCGGTGCGGTACGGCGCGCCCGCCCCGGACGGCGCGACCGCCGGCCGGGACGCGGTGCTGCCCCTGGTCGGCGGCCGGGCCGCCCGGTAGGCCGGCGGGGTCGGCGGGGTCGCTGTCCCCGACCCCGCCGGCCCGCGCCCCGGCGTCGTGCCCCGCCGAGCGTCCATCCACCGGCGGGCGACCACAACGAGGAGGGCACCGTGGTCAACAGGTTCGCCCGGGCCGCCGTCCGCCGCTCGCTGGGGCGGGTGCGGTACGTCCGCCCGGTCGCCCCAGCGTCGGCGCCGCCCGCCGTGCGCCGGGTGTACGACCCGCTGGAGCGCGAGTTCGGCGTCCTCGCCCCGCCGGTGGCGCTGCACGCGCCGCAGCCGCGGGCGCTGGCCGCGGCCTGGGTGATCCTGCGCGAGACGCTGGTGGCCCGGGGCCGCTGCACCCGCGCCGCCCGGGAGGCGGTCGCCGCGGCGGTCTCCCTCGGCAACGCCTGCCCGTACTGCGTCGACGTGCACACCTCCACGCTGCACGGCCTGGTCCGCGGGCCGGACGCCGCCGCGGTCGCCGCCGACCGCGTCGACGCCGTCACCGACCCCGCCGTCCGTGACCTGGTGCGCTGGGCGCGGGGACCGGTAACCGGGGACCCGCCGCCGTTCCCCGCCGAGCAGGTCCCCGAGCTGGTCGGCGTCGCGGTGGCGTTCCACTACCTGAACCGGATGGTGAACGTCTTCCTGGACGGCTCGCCGCTGCCGCCGGCCGTGCCCGGCCGCCTGCGCGGCGGGGCCCGCCGTCTCCTCGGCGCGATGATGGGCCCGGCCGCCCGCCGCGAGTCCCGCCCCGGCACCGCGCTGGACCTGCTGCCGCCCGCGCCGCTCCCGCCGGACCTCGACTGGGCGGCCGGGCATCCGACCGTCGGGGCGGCGATCGCGCGGGCGTCCGCGGCGGTGGACGAGCTGGCCGGGGCCGCCGTCCCGGCCGCCGTGCGGGACCTGGTGGGGGAGCGGATCGGCGACTGGGACGGGAGCCCGCCGGGCATCAGCCGGGCCTGGGTCGGCGACGCCGTGGTCGGGCTGCCGCCGGCGTACCGGCCCACGGCGCGGCTGGCGCTGCTCACCGCGATGGCCTCCTACCAGGTCGACGACGACGTGGTGGACGACCACCGGCGCCGGGTGCCGGGCGACGCGGACCTGCTCGCCGTGACCGCCTGGGCCAGCCTCACCGCGGCCCGGCGGCTGGGCGCCCGGATGGCGGGGGCGCGGCGGCGGCCAGCCGACCGGCCTGGCGCGGGCTGATCCGGCCGGTCGCGGCCAGCCAGGACACCGTGTCGGCGACGGTCCGCTCGAACGGCACGGCCGCGCCGTCCAGCAGCCGGTCGGTGGCGGTGGTGTCCACCGGCCCGGCCACCGCGCAGGTGTAGATGGCGCCGTACTCGGCGGGCAGGTGGACCGGCGTGACGCGCTGCACCAGCCCGGCCAGCAGGCCCACCGGCAGCATCGCGGCGGCCGGCAGGCGTACCGCCGGCAGCGCCCGGCCGGTGACCCGGCGGAGCACGTCCAGGTACTCCCGCGTGTCCACGTAGCGACCCGGGCCCAGGTACCGGCGCGGGCCCCGCCCCGGCTCCAACACCGCCGCGTGCAGCCGGGCCACGTCCCGTACGTCGCCGACCGGGAAGCCGCCCCGCGGCCACAGCGGCATCAGCCCGCGCAGGGCGTTGCGCAGTCGGGCGGTCTGGTCGCCCAGGTGCGGGTCGTGCGGCCCGAGCGCCGCCAGCGGGTACGTCACGACGACCGGCGCGCCCTCGGCCTGGTGCCGCCGGGCGACCCGGTCGGCCCGTGCCTTGCTGTCCAGGTACGTCTCCCGGGGCGTGCCCACCTCGGCGTCCGGGGTGATCGGCGTCCGGCGGGCCGGCACCAGGGCACCGAAGCTGGAGACGTGCACCACCGGGTCCAGGCCGGCGGCGACGGCGGCCCCGAGCACCAGCTCGGTGCCGCGGACGTTGACCGCCCGCATCCGGGCGTGGTCGCGGGTGTCGAAGCTGTAGACCGACGCGGCGTGCAGCGCCGCGGCGCAACCGCGGACGGCGGCGGCCACCGCGTCCGGGTCGGTCACGTCGCCGGTGACCACCTCGACCGCCGCCGGCCCGATCCCCAGCGGCTCCAACGCCACCGGGACCCGCGCGGGGTCCCGGACCAGCAGGCGCACCCGGTGCCCGGCGGCGAGCAGCGCCGCCACCGAGTGCGACCCGACGAAGCCCGTACCCCCGGTCACCAGCACCGTCATCGTGACCTCCTCCGGTGTGCGGCCCGTCCGGCGATTATCGGCGGGCGGACGGTGGCGGGTGTTCTCGCAACGTGCGGCGTTCGACCAGCACCGTCCACAGTCGACCGGGCTGCGCAATCTGGAATATCCACACCGGGGGGACGATCCCGCATCCTTGGGTGAGTACGTCGTTACACACCGTCGCCGTGCGGTCGTGCCACCGTGCCGTGGTCCGTTGGCGAACACAGGGGAGGCAGGCAATGGTTGCCGGACGGGTGGTCTCGTCGGTCGTCCAGCGCCAGGTCAGGTACGTCCGGCCGGTGCCCGCGCCGGAGGCCGCGGGGGCGGTCGGTGCGGTCTACGCCCAGGCCGCCGAGGAGCAGCGCATCGTCAGTCCTCCGGTGCTACTGCACTCGCCGGCGCCGCCGGTCCTGGCCGCGTACTGGATGCTCATGCGGGAACCCCTGCTGGCCACCGGCCGTGCCGGCCGCCTGGCGAAGGAGGCGGTCGCCGCCGCCGTCTCGGTGGCGAACATCTGCCCGTACTGCGCGGACATGCACAGCACCGGCATGTACGACCTGAGCGACGCGGGTGACGCCGAGGCGATCGTCGCCGACCGGGTCGAGCAGGTGCGCGACGACGCGGTCCGGCAGGTGGCCGGCTGGGCCCGGTCGGCGCACCTCGCCGACCTGCCGGGCGCCGCCGACGCCCCGTTCGAGGAGGCGGACCGCCCCGAGCTGGTCGGCGTGCTGGTCTCCTTCCACTACCTGACCCGCATGGTCAACGTCTTCCTCGCCAACTTCCTGCTGCCGCCGGGCCTGGGGCCGGCCGCCCGGCGCCGGCTCAAGCAGGGCATCAGCCGGCTGCTCCGGCCGACGCTGCGTGAGCCGTACCCGCCGGGCCGCTCGCTGCCCCTGCTGCCGCCGGCGGACCTGCCCGCCGACGCCCGGTGGGCCGCCGGCAACCCGACGGTGGCCGCGGCCGTGGCCCGCTCCTACGCCGCCTTCGAGGCGGCCGGCGAGCGGACGCTCGCACCGGCGGTGCGCGACCGGGTGCTCCGCCGACTGGACGACTGGCGCGGCGAGGAGACCGGGCTCGGCCGGCAGTGGTGCGAGGACCTGGTCGCCGACCTGCCCGCCGCCGACCGTGCCGCCGGCCGTCTCGCCCTGCTCACCGCGCTCGCCTCCTACCAGGTCGACGAGGAGGTGGTGGGGGAGTTCCGCGCCCACCACCCCGACGACCGCAGCCTGGTGGAGGCGGCCGCCTGGGCGAGCTTCGTGGCGGCCCGCCGGGTGGGCAGTCACCACGTGCCGCGGGCGCGCCTCGCCGGCCGCTGACCGGTTCCGCAACGGCGGGCGCCCCGGTGCGCCGCCCGCCACCGATCCCGGGGAGGATCCATGGCAACCGCAGTCGGTTCCGTGCGCCGCCTGCTGCTGGCGCCGGCCCTGGCCGAGGTCTCGTTCCGGCGGCGGGGCTTCCCGGCGACACCGTCGGCGACCACCGAGCGGCTGGAGGCGGTGCCCCGGGCGGTGATCTGCGGCTTCGAGTGGGGCGTCGACACCCGCGAGCAGTGGGAGCTGGAACGGCGCCTGGAACTGGTGGACGAGGAACTGCGCGGCTTCGCGTACGAGGGCGCCACGATGGCGTGCACCGTGCTGGACGTCATGCCGGGCCGGTCCGACCGCACCCGCTCGCTCCTGCTCGGGCCCGGGCGGCCGCACGTGTTCCTGGCGTACATCGGCATCGGCTTCGCCATGGCCCGGCTCCCGCGGATCCTCTGGCGCAACGTGCTGCCGGACCTGACCGGCATCCCGTACCACCCGACGATGAGCTGGCTGGCCGTCGACGGGTACGGCTTCGACCGGGCCTACTTCGACACCGCCCGGGTCGTCGACCGGCAGGAGCGGCTCGCCCGGTACCCGTGGCAGGGCGCGGCGGAGTACTTCCCCCGCGCGGTGGACCAGGGGATCGGCCGTGCCCTGTGGTTCATCCACGGTGGACACGTTCCCGACGTGGCGGCGGCGGTCGGCCGGTTCGCCGCCGACCGGCACCCGGACCTGTGGAGCGGCGTCGGCCTCGCGGCCACGTTCGCGGGCGGCTGCGACGCCGGGCCGCTGCACCGTGCCGCCGGCGAGCACGCGCCGGACCTCGCCCAGGGCGCGGTGTTCGCGGCGAAGGCCCGCTCCTGGTCCGGGTGCGTCCCGGAGCACACCCGCGCGGCCCTGCTCGGGCTGACCGGGATGACCGTGGAGGCGGCCGCGGAGTTCGCCGACGAGGTGGCCGTCTCCGGTGCCGCCGAGGGGCTGGTGCCGCCGTACGAGATCTGGCGGAGCCGGGTGCGGGCGCGATTCCACGCGGCGTCGGCGCGCGGTTGACCGCGCCGCGTCCGCCGCCATTGGCGACGACGCCCGCGCATTGGTGGGTACCGGCACTTTCCGCTTCCGAAACAATTGCCAGAGGTCGTTTCTCCAATTCGCACAGTCGAAGAAGACATGACACGTCGACCGCTGGCAGCATTTCATCCACAGTCGTCAGAGGACGAGCGCGTCCTCGGTTGGGGGAGACCGTGACCAGTGCCTGGCGTACGCTGAGACGTCGCATTCTCACGCCCGACATGTCCGCCACGAACCTCGACGTGCGCGGATTCAAGGCTAAGGATCCGGCGGCGCGGGAATTGCTCGAAACGATCGGGCGTACCTTTCTCACCGGCTATTCATATGCCGCCGAGACGCCCGAGCGCGGTCCGTTGTCGCAGCGGCTCGACCAGATCCCGACGCGATTTCGCGGGTTCGCGTACGAGGGCGCGGCGATGGCTCTGGCGGTGCTCGACGCGTTGCCCGGCCGGAGCCGGCACGTGGCGCGGTTCCTCACCGGCCCCGGCGATTCCCACGTGTACATGGCGTACGTCGGGGTGGGCTGGGCGATGGCCCGGCTGCCCCGGTTCCGCTGGCGGACGCTGGCCGCGCCCGACCCGCTGCTGCGTTGGCTGGCGCTGGATGGCTACGGCTTCCACCAGGCGTACTTCGCCACCGACCGGTACGTGCACGGCCAGTACCGGGAGCCGGCCTTCCCGTGGCCGCCCGGCGGCGCCCACCGGGGCTACGCCGACCGGGCGATCGACCAGGGCATCGGCCGGGCGCTGTGGTTCGTCTGCGGCACCGACGCCGAGCGGGTCACCGAGACCATCGAGGGCTTCGCGCCGGAGCGCCGGGCGGACCTGTACAGCGGCGCCGGCCTGGCGGCCACGTACGCCGGCGGTGCCGACGAGGAGGAGCTGCGGGCGTTCTGGCAGCGCGCCGGTGAGCACCGCACGCAGGTCTCCCAGGGCAGCGTCTTCGCCGCGTCGGCCCGGGTCCGGGCGGGGCTCGTGGTCCCGCACAACGAGGTGGCCACGCGGGCGCTGTGCGGCATGAGCGTGGCCGAGGCCGCCGACCTGGCCTACCTGCGCCGGCCGTCCGGCGAGGTGCCGGGCGGGCCGCCCGCGTACGAGGTCTGGCGGCAGGCGGTGGCGGACGAGTTCGTCGTGATCGGAAGGAACTGACAGATGTCGATGACAGTGGGATGGCTGCGCCGCCAGCTGGCCGGGGTGCTGGCCCTCGTGCTGATGGTGGGCCTGTTCTTCGCCTCCCGGCTGCCGTACGCCTCGGCCGACGAGCGGGAGGACCTGGCGGACCGGTACCGGTTCGCGCCGACGACGGTCTCGCTGCCGGGCGGTTTCCCGCAGCAGACCATCCGCCGGGTCAACCAGGACTACAAGAAGATCGACGCGTGGATCTCGTCGGTCGGCTCCGCGATCGCCATGAACGACCTCGACGGCGACGGCCTCGCCAACGACCTCTGCGTCACCGACCCCCGCACCGACCAGGTGAGCGTCACGCCGGTTCCCGGCCGCGGCGGCGACCGGTACGCGCCGTTCGCGCTGCGCCCGGACCCCCTGCCGATGACCACGCCGATGGCGCCGATGGGCTGCGTGCCCGGGGACTTCAACGAGGACGGCCGGACGGACCTGCTGGTCTACCTGTGGGGCCGGACGCCGATCCTCTACCTCGCGAAGGCCGGCGTCACCGGGCTCTCCGCCGCCGCGTACCAGCCGACCGAGCTGGTGCCCGGCAACCCCGCCCGGTACGAGGGCCCGCTGTGGAACACCAACGCCGTCGCGGTCGACGACTTCGACGGCGACGGTCACGTGGACATCTTCGTCGGCAACTACTTCCCGCACAGCGCCGTCCTCGACGACACCGTCAAGGGCGGGGTGCAGATGAACGACTCGATGTCCCACGGCGTCAACGGCGGCGAGGACTACGTCCTCCGCTTCACCGGGGGCACCGGCGGCGCCACCCCGACGGCCACCTACGAGCTGGTCGAGAACGTCCTGCCGTTCGCGGCATCCAAGGGCTGGGCCCTCGCGGCCGGCGCCAACGACCTCGACGGCGACCAGTTGCCCGAGCTGTACGTCGCGCACGACTTCGGCCCGGACCGGCTGCTGCACAACCGTTCCACCCCGGGCAACATCAGGTTCGCGCTGGTGGAGAGCGCGGTCGGCCGCGCCCTGGTCCCCAAGTCCAAGCGGATCGGCGTCGACTCGTTCAAGGGCATGGGCGTCGACTTCGGCGACCTGGACCGCGACGGCCGGTACGACATGTTCGTCAGCAACATCACGACCTCCTTCGGCATCGAGGAGAGCCACTTCGCCTTCATCGACACGGCGAAGGACGACGCCGACCTGCGCCGGCAGTTCACCGCGGGCCGCGCCCCGTACACCGACCGGAGCGCGCCGCTCGGCCTCGCCTGGTCGGGTTGGGGCTGGGACGCCAAGCTGGCCGACTTCGACAACGGCGGCGAGCTGGTCGTCGCCCAGACCACCGGCTTCGTCAAGGGCGACGTGAACCGCTGGCCCCAGCTCCAGGAGCTGGCCACCGCCAACGACGAGCTGCTGCGGCACCCGCTGTGGTGGCCGAACGTCAACGCCGGCGACGACATCGGTGGCAGCCAGCGGCTGCACTTCTTCGCCAAGGGCCCGGACGGCCGGTACGTGAACCTCGCCGGCGAACTGGGCCTCGACATTCCGGTGCCCACTCGCGGCATCGCCACCGGTGACGCCGACGGCGACGGCCGGCTGGACTTCGCGGTGGCCCGGCAGTGGGACGAGCCGGTCTTCTACCACAACCAGAGCCCGTCGCCCGGCGCGTTCCTCGGGCTCCGGCTGATCCACGACGGCCCGGCCGCGCCGGCCGACGCCGGGCTGCCGGCACCGGGCTCACCGGTGGTGGGCGCCCAGGTGCGGGTGACCACCGCCGACGGGCGGACCTTCATCACCCGCGTCGACGGCGGCAGCGGCCACTCCGGCAAGCGCAGCCACGAGGCGCACGTCGGTCTGGGCCGGGACGTCACCGGCCCGGTCCGGGTGGACCTGCGGTGGCGCGACCGCACCGGGCAGGTCCGGCAGCAGGAACTTCAGTTGACCCCGGGCTGGCACACGCTGCGGCTCGGC
Source organism: Micromonospora sp. WMMC415 (assembly GCF_009707425.1). Taxonomy (GTDB): domain Bacteria; phylum Actinomycetota; class Actinomycetes; order Mycobacteriales; family Micromonosporaceae; genus Micromonospora. The sequence goes on from NZ_CP046104.1 coordinate 3,596,552, forward strand.
TCCCAGGCCCAGGAGAGGTGAGCGACATGACCGCGACCCCGACCGCAGCGCCCCGCCACGACCCCAAGGTGATCACGGCGCTGCGCAACTTCGCGATCTCGATCACGGTGTTCAACATCTTCGGCTACACCGTGCTGGGCTTCGAGCAGCCCTGGCTGTGGCCGTTCGTCGCCCTGGCGACCGGCTACTCGATCGAGATCGTCCTGGAGGCGGTGGGCGCCCGGGCGGAGGGCCGCCGGCCACGCTACCTCGGCAACGGGCTGCGCGGGCTGGTCCAGTTCCTCTACCCGGCGCACATCACCAGCCTCGCGATGAACATGCTGATCTACGTCAACGACCAGATCCTGGTGCTGATCTTCGGCGTGGCGGTCGCGATCGGCGCCAAGTGGGTCCTCCGCGCCCCCTTCAAGGGCCGGATGCGGCACTACATGAACCCGTCGAACTTCGGCATCGCGGTGATCCTGCTGCTCTTCCCGTGGGCCAGCATCGCCCCGCCGTACCACTTCACCGAGCACATCACCGGCTTCTGGGACTGGTTCGTGCCGGCGATCATCATCGTCGGCGGCACCATGATCAACGGGAAGCTCACCGGTCGCATGTGGCTCATCGCGGGCTGGGTGTCCTTCTTCGTCCTCCAGGCCGTCATCCGCGGCGTCGTGCTGGACGTCTCGATCACCGGGGCGCTCGCCATGATGACCGGCACCGCGTTCGTGCTGTTCACCAACTACATGGTCACCGACCCGGGGACCAGCCCGTCCCCGCCCGCCGCCCAGTTCGCCTTCGGCGCCGGCGTCGCCGTCGTCTACGGCCTCCTCACCGGCGCCGGCATCGCGTACGGGATCTTCTTCGCCACCGCCCTGGTGTGCCTCGCCCGCGGCGGCTTCCACTGGGCGCTGCACTTCGTCAACCAGGCCCGCGAACGCCGCGATGCCCAGGCGGGCCCGTCCGTCACCCGGGCGCCGACCGTACCCGTCGTCGCCGCCCCCGAACACGGCAAGGAGGTCGTGCCGGCATGAGCAGGATCGCCATCGTCGGGATGGCCAACCGTTACCCCGACGCCACCTCCCCAGGCGAGCTGTGGGAGAACGCCGTCGCCGGCCGCCGCGCCTTCCGCCGCCTACCGGACGTGCGCATGCGGCTCGACGACTACTGGGACCCGGACCCGGCGACACCGGACCGCTTCTACGCCCGTACCGCCGCCGTCATCGAGGGGTACGAGTTCGACCGGATCGCCTACAAGATCGCCGGCAGCACGTACCGGTCCACCGACCTCACCCACTGGCTGGCGCTGGACGTCGCCGCCATGGCGCTCGCCGACGCCGGTTTCCCGATGGCCGAGGGGCTGCCCCGCGAACGCACCTGCGTCGTGGTCGGCAACAGCCTCACCGGCGAGTTCTCCCGCGCCAACCAGCTGCGGCTGCGGTGGCCGTACGTGCAGCGCATGGTGGCCGCCGCGCTCAAGGAGCAGGACTGGGACGACGACCAGCTGGCCGCGTTCCTGGCCGACTTCGAGGCCCGCTACAAGGCGCCGTTCCCCGGCATCGACGAGGACACCCTGGCCGGTGGCCTGTCCAACACCATCGCCGGCCGGATCTGCAACCACTTCGACCTCAAGGGCGGCGGGTACACGGTGGACGGCGCCTGCTCGTCCTCCCTGCTCTCCGTCGCCACCGCCTGCAAGACCCTGCTCGACGGCGAGGTCGACGTGGCGGTGGCCGGCGGCGTGGACATCTCGATCGACCCCTTCGAGATCATTGGCTTCGCCAAGACCGGCGCGCTGGCCCGCGACGAGATGCGCGTCTACGACCGCAGGTCCAACGGCTTCTGGCCGGGCGAGGGCTGCGGGATGATCGTGCTGATGCGCGAGCGGGACGCCCTCGACGCCGGGCACCGCGTCTACGCCACCATCGCCGGCTGGGGCATCTCCTCCGACGGCAAGGGCGGCATCACCCGCCCCGAGGTCAACGGCTACCAGCTCGCGCTGCGCCGCGCGTACGAGCGGGCCGGGTTCGGGATCGACACCGTCGGCCTGTTCGAAGGGCACGGCACCGGCACCGCCGTCGGCGACGCCACCGAGCTGAAGGCCCTCTCGCTGGCCCGCCGGGCGGCCGACCCGCGCGCTCCGAAGGCCGCGATCAGCTCCGTGAAGGGGATGATCGGCCACACCAAGGCGGCCGCCGGCGTCGCCGGCCTCATCAAGGCCGCCATGGCGGTGCACCACGAGATGATCCCGCCAGCGATCGGCTGCGTCGACCCGCACGAGCTGCTCACCGCCGACGACGCCGCGCTGCGGGTGCTGCGCCGGGCCGAACCCTGGCCGGGGGACACCCCGGTACGCGCCGGCATCACCGCGATGGGCTTCGGCGGCATCAACACCCACGTGGTGTTGGACAAGCGGGAACCGAAGCGGCGCACCAGGATGGACAGCCGCACCCGCAACCTGAGCCGCTCGGTGCAGGACGCCGAGCTGCTCGCCGTCGACGCCGAGTCGGCCGGCCTACTGCGCGACCGGGTGCAGCAGCTGCTGGACTTCGTCCCCCAGGTGGCGTACGCCCAGCTCGGCGACCTGGCCGCCACCCTGCACCGGGAGCTGCAGGACCGGCCGTACCGGGCGGCGGTCGTGGCCTCCTCGCCGGAGGACGCGGAGCGCCAGCTGCGGCGCGTCCGGGACGCCCTGGACGCCGGCGAGACCCGGCTGCTCACCGCCGACGGGCGGGCGTTCTGCGGGCACGTGGTCGAGGAGGGCCGCATCGGCTTCCTCTTCCCCGGCCAGGGTTCCGGCCGCGGCACCAGCGGCGGCGCCCTGCGCCGCCGGTTCGGCCGGGCCGAGGACGTGTACGAGCGGGCCGCCCTCCCGACCAGCGGCGACATGGTGGCCACCGCGGTCGCCCAGCCCCGCATCGTCACCGGGTCCATGGCCGGCCTGCGGGTCCTGTCCGACCTGGGGGTCGAGGCGCGGGTGGCCGTCGGGCACAGCCTCGGCGAGCTGTCCGCCCTGCACTGGGCGGGCGCCATGGACGGGGAGACCCTGCTGCGGGTCGCCGCCGTACGCGGGCGCACCATGGCCGAGCACAGCGCCTCCGGCACCATGGCCAGCCTGGCCGCCTCGCCGGACGCGGTGGCCGGCCTGCTGCCCGGCCACGACGTGGTCGTCGCCGGCTACAACGGCCCGCAGCAGACGGTGGTCGCCGGACCGGTCGACGCCGTCGAGGCGGTGAGCCGGGCCGCGAAGGACGCCGGCATCAACGCCACCCGGCTGTCCGTGTCGCACGCGTTCCACTCCCCGCTGGTGGCACCCGCCGCCGCGGCCTTCGGCGAGCGGCTGGCCGAGGAACACTTCGGACCGGTACGCGAGCCGGTGGTCTCCACCGTCACCGGCGAGGTGCTCGCCCCGGACACCGACGTCCCGGCGCTGCTGCACCGGCAGATCACCGACCCGGTGCTCTTCGCGCAGGCCGTCGCCCTCGCCGCGAAGGACATCGACCTGTTCGTCGAGGTCGGCCCCGGCCGGGTGCTCAGCGGCCTGGCCGCCGCGGTGACCGACGTGCCGGCCGTGGCGCTGGACACCGACGACGAGTCGCTGACCGGCCTGCTGCGGGTGGTCGCGGCCGCGTACGTCACCGGCGCCGCGGACGTCCACCCGGGCCTGTTCCACGGCCGGCTCATCCGGCCCGTGCAGCTCGGCCAGCAGTTCAGCTTCTTCGCCAGCCCGTGCGAGGCGGCTCCCACCGTCGACGTCCGCCCCGTCGCGGCGGGGGCGCCGGTCGAGACCGAGCCCGCCGCACCGGCCGGGAGCGGCGAGTCCGGCCTGGAACTGCTGCGCCGGCTGGCCGCCGAACGGGCGGAGCTGCCGCTGGAGATGGTGCGCGACGACAGCCGGCTCCTCGACGACCTGCACCTCAGCTCGATCACCGTCGGCCAGGTGGTCAACCAGGCCGCCCAGCAGCTCGGCATCGGTGCCGCCGAGACGCCGACGAACTTCGCCACCGCCACCCTGCGGGAGCTGGCGGAAGCGTTCGACGAGCTGCACCGGACGGCCCGCCCGGCCGACGCCGAGCAGCGGCCGGTGGTGGCCGGCGCCGCGCCGTGGTCCCGGCCGTTCCGGCTGGACCTGGACCCGGTGCCACTGCCCGCGCGCGGCCCGGCCGAGGAGAACGGCCACTGGCGGGTGTACGCGCCGGACGGCGACCCGCTCGCCGAGAAGCTGCGGCGTGGCCTCGAACGCGGCCGGGTCGGCTCCGGCGTGCTGGTCTGCCTGCCCGCCGACTGCCAGGAGGAACACCTGGACCTCGCCCTCCAGGGTGCCCGGGCCGCCCTGACCGGCCAGCTCGGCGACCGGTTCGTCGTCGTCGAGCGCGGGCGCGGCGCGGCCGGCCTGGCCAAGACGCTCCGGTTGGAGGCACCCCAGCTCCGGGTGACCGTCGTGCACGTCCCGACCGACGGCGTGGCCGCCGAGAGGGTGCTGGCCGAGGTCGCCGCCACCGAGGAGTTCGCCGAGGTCCACCACGACGAGCAGGGACGGCGGCTCGTCCCGACCCTGCGGGCCATGCCGGTACGAGCGGCGCGGCCGGTGCCGCCGCTGGACGGCGGTGACGTGCTGCTGGTCACCGGCGGCGGCAAGGGCATCACCGCGGAGTGCGCCATCGTGGTGGCCCGCGACACCGGGGCGCGGCTGGCCGTGCTCGGCCGCTCCGACCCGGCCGCCGACGAGGAGCTGGCCGCGAACCTGCGACGGATGAGCGAGCAGGGGCTCACCGTCCACTACGCCCGCGCCGACGTCACCGACGCCGGGCAGGTCCGGGCGGCGGTGGCCGAGGTGACGGCCGCGCTCGGCCCGGTCACCGGCGTGCTGCACGGCGCCGGCCGCAACGAGCCGGCCGCGCTCACCAACCTCGACCGGGACGCGGTCCGGCGGACGTTCGCGCCGAAGATCGACGGCCTGCGGGCGGTGCTGGACGCGGTCGACACCGGCCGGTTGAAGGCGCTCATCACGTTCGGCAGCATCATCGGTCGCAGCGGCCTGCGCGGCGAGGCGCACTACGCGATGGCCAACGACTGGCTCGCGGACCTCACCACCGAGTTCGGCCGCCACCACCCGGAGTGCCGCACGCTCTGTCTGGAGTGGTCGGTCTGGTCGGGGGCCGGGATGGGGGAGCGGCTGTCGGTGGTCGAAGCCCTCGAACGCGACGGCGTCACGCCGATCACGCTCGACCAGGGCGTGGCGATCATGCGCCGGCTGCTGGTCGACGCGGACGCCCCGCCGGTCGTCGTCGTCAGCGGCCGTACGCAGGGCATCGACACGGTCCGGCACCACGTGCCCGACCTGCCGCTGCTGCGTTTCGTCGACCGGCTGCCGGTCCACTACCCCGGCGTCGAACTGGTCTCCGAGACCACGCTCAGCGCGGACACCGACCGTTACCTTCCCGACCACCTGCTCGACGGCAACCTGCTCTTCCCGGCCGTGTTCGGCATGGAGGCGATGGCCCAGGTCGCGACCGCGCTGACCGGTCGCCGGTCGGTCCCGTTGATCGAGGCGGCGGAGTTCGCCCGGCCGATCGTGGTGCCGCCGGACGGCAGCACCACCGTCCGGATCGCCGCGGTCGTGACCGACGACGACACGGTGCAGGTGAGCATCCGCAGCGCGGAGACCGGCTTCGCCGCCGACCACTTCCGCGCCCGCCTGCGCTTCACCGACGCCCCGGCGCCGGACGGCCCGCCCGAGCAGGTCGGGCCCGGGCTGCCGGACGTCCCGCTGGCGCCGGACCGGGACCTGTACGGCGACGTCCTGTTCCAGGGGCGGCGGTTCCAGCGGCTGCGCCGCTACCACCGCGCCGCCGCCCGGGACGTCGACGCGGACCTCGCGGTGCACCCCGACACGGACTGGTTCGCCGGCTTCCTGCCGGCCGAGCTGATCCTCGGCGACCCCGGCGTGCGGGACGCGCTGATGCACGGCAACCAGGTGTGCGTCCCGCACGCCACGTTGTTGCCCGCCGGCATCGAGCGGGTCCACCCCGGCGGGGCGGCCCTGTCGGCGGCGGGGGAGGTGCGCTACTGCGCCCGCGAACGCAGCCGCGACGGGGACACCTACGTCTACGACATCGCCGTGCGGGACGCCGACGGGCGGGTCCTGGAGCGCTGGGACGGGCTGCGGTTGCAGGCCGTCCGCAAGCGCAGCGACCTGCGCTGGGTGGCGCCGCTGCTCGGGCCGTACCTGGAACGGGAGTTCGGCGACCTGCTGGGCGTCCCGATCGCGGTGGCGGTCGAGCCCGACGCCCCCGGCGACGGCGGTGCCGGCGCCGCCGGTCGGGGCCGCACCGCCCGCGCCGCCGGCCGGGCCTTCGGCCGCGCGGTCGACGTGCGGTACCGGCCCGACGGGCGCCCCGAGGTCGACGGCGACCGGCAGGTGTCCGCGGCGCACGGCGCGGGGCTCACCTTCTGCGTGGTCGGCCCCGGCCCGCTCGGTTGCGACGTGGAGCCGGTGACGGCCCGCCCGGCACCGGAGTGGGACGGGCTGCTCGGCCCGAACCGGGGCCTGGCCGACCTGGTCGCCGCCGAGACCGGCGAGGATCTCGCCGTCGCGGCGACCCGGGTCTGGACGGCGACGGAGTGCCTCCAGAAGGCGGGGCTGCCGCAGCGCTCGCCGCTGGCGCTGCACTCCACCGGCGACGGGCGGGTGCTGCTCGCCTCCGGGGACCTGCGGATCGCCACCGCGCCGGCGACCCTGCGCGACCAGGCCGCGCCGGTGGTCTTCGCGGTGCTGACCGGAAAGGACGGGTGACGCGCGATGGGCGACTACTACGAGTACCGGCACATCGTCGGGTTCGAGGAGACCAACCTCGTCGGCAACGTCTACTACGTCAACTACCTGCGCTGGCAGGGCCGGTGCCGGGAGATGTTCCTCCACGAGCGCGCCCCGGAGGTGCTCGCCGACGTCCGCGACGACCTGAAGCTGTTCACCCTGAAGGTCGACTGCGAGTTCTTCGCCGAGATCACCGCCTTCGACGAGTTGTCCATCCGGATGCGGCTGGTCGACCTCGCCCAGACGCAGCTGGAGTTCAGCTTCGACTACGTCCGGCTCGACCCGGGCGGCGGCAGCACGCTCGTCGCCCGGGGCCGGCAGCGGGTGGCCTGCATGCGGGGACCGAACACCCGGACCCGGCCGGCGCGTGTGCCGGAGGCGCTGGTGCGGGCCCTGCGCCCGTACCGCGCCCCGACCGGGGCGCAACCGGCCGGAACCAGGAGGACCTGATGAGCATCGACCAGGTGACACCCGTCGCGGCCACCGACCCGGACGGGCTGCGCGGGGCGTTCGGGACCTTCGCGACCGGGGTGACGGTGGTGTCGGTCGGTGGCCCGCTGCCGCACGGCATGACGGCCAACTCGTTCACGTCGGTCTCCCTCGACCCGCCGCTGGTGCTGGTCTGCGTGGACCGCCGGGCCGTCATGCACGACCGGCTCCTCGCCAGCGGGGTCTTCGGCGTCTCCGTCCTCGCCGACGACCAGGAGAAGGTGGCCCGGCACTTCGCCGACCGCCGGCGCCCGCTGGGCGCGGCCCAGTTCGACACGGTGGAGTGGACGCCGGGCCGGGTGACCGGGACGCCGCTGATCGACGGCGCGCTGGCCCGGTTCGAGTGCGCCGTCTGGCAGGTGTACGACGGCGGCGACCACAGCATCGTCACGGGGCGGCTGCTGTCGGCCGAGCGGCGCGGCGACGACGATCCGGTGCTGTTCCTCCGGGGCCGCTTCCGCCGCGTCGCGGCCGAACCGAGCGGGGTGGCGACGTGACGCTGGTGGCGGCCGGCCGGACCTATCCCGGGCCGACCGGCCCCGCCCTCCTGCGGTCGCTGTGGCAGCTCGGCCGGGACCGGCTGGGTCTGATGACCTCCGCCGCCCGCTACGGCGACGCCGTCCGGCTCGGGGCCGGGCCCCGCGCGCTGTACTTCTTCAACCACCCCGACCACGCCAAGCACGTCCTGGCCGACAACAGTCAGAACTACACCAAGGGGCTCGGGCTCGTGCACGCCCGGCGGGCGCTCGGCGACGGCCTGCTGACCAGCGAGGGCGAGCTGTGGCGCAAGCAGCGGCGGGTGATCCAGCCGGTGTTCCAGGCCAAGCGCATCGCCGGCCAGGCCCACGCGGTGGCGGAGGAGGCCGAGCGGCTCATCGCCCGGCTGCGGGCCCGCCGCGGCGCGGGCGTGGTGAACCTGACCGACGAGTTCACCGCGCTGACCCTCGGCGTCCTCGGCCGGACGCTGCTCGACGCCGACCTCGACGCGTTCACGACCGTCGGGGCGGCCTTCGAGGAGATGCAGAACCAGGCCATGTTCGAGATGGCCTCGATGAGCATGGTGCCGATGTGGGTGCCGCTGCCGCAGCAGCTGCGGTTCCGGCGGGCCCGCCGGGAACTCGAGCGGATCGTCGGCCGGCTGGTCGCCGACCGGACCGCCCGCGGCGACGTGGCGGGCGCCGACGACGCGCTGTCCCGGCTGATCGCCTCCACCCGCGACGAACCGGATCCCCGGGTGGCCCGGCAGCGGATGCGCGACGAACTGGTGACGCTGCTGCTGGCCGGTCACGAGACCACCGCGAGCACGCTCGGCTGGACCTTCCACCTGGTAGACCGGCATCCGTGGGTACGGCGGCGGCTGCGCGAGGAGGCGGTCGAGGTGCTCGGCGACCGGCCTCCCGAGTACGCCGACCTGGCCCGACTGACGTACACGAAGATGGTGGTCAGCGAGGCGATGCGGCTCTACCCGCCGGTGTGGATGCTGTCCCGCCGGGCGCGCGGCGCCGACGTCGTGGACGGGTATCGGGTGCCGGCCGGCGCGGACGTGCTGATCTGCCCGTACACCCTGCACCGGCACCCGGCGTTCTGGCCGGAGCCGGAGCGGTTCGACCCGGCGCGGTTCGACCCGGAGGCGACGGCGGACCGGCCCCGGTACGCGTACGTGCCGTTCGGTGCCGGGCCGAGGTTCTGCGTCGGCAACCACCTGGGCCTGATGGAGGCCGTGTTCGTGGTGGCGATGGTGTCGCGGGAGTTCGCGCTGGTGGCCCCGGCCGGACAGCGGGTGGTGGCCGAGCCGATGCTGTCGCTGCGGGTGCGGGGCGGCCTGTCGATGACGGTCCAGCCGGCGATCTGAGTCGGCGCGACGGGTGGGCGGGTGCGCAGGCACCCGCCCATTCGTCGCGCGTGCCGGCCGGGCGACGACGTCGCCGTGGCCGTGGTGCCGCCCGGTCGGGCACACCGCCGTGCCCGGCGGTGTGCCGGGTACGCGGCGGGACGCCGGCCGGGTCCCCTGTGGACCCCACCGGCGTCCCGTCGGGCAGGCGGGTCGCGCGGCCGCTCAGGCGGCCGCTCCGGCCAGTTCCCGCCGGCTCTGTTCGTGCACCGCCGCGCGGCGGACGTCGAGCAGGGCCAGCAGCACCGGCGGGTCGACCGAGCGGGTCGGCGAGAGCTGGAGGTCGCGGGACCGCGTGACGATGCCACGTCGCACCGTCAACGGCCCCACGCTGCCGACGCAGGCCGGGTACGGCTCGGCCAGGGAGCCCTCCGGATCGTTGCCGGCGACCGAGTGGGCGAGCAGGTACCACTCGCCCTCGGGCACCCGGTCGAGGTGCAGCCGGCCGGGCTCCCGCATGATCGCGCACCGGACCGGACGCCCCTCGGGGATCCGGTCCGGGAACAACCCCGCGAAGACGAGGGCGGGCTCGTGGGACGACGAGGCCCGGATGGCACCGCTCACCGACCCGGTGGCCGACTCCGGCAGGGCGTGGTCCATGACCGGTACCTGTGGCGTGAAGCCTCCCAGCCGCCGGTAGGTGGTGGGGGAGAGGCCGACACTGCGGCTGAACCGCGAGCTGAAGGTCCCCACGCTGGTGTACCCGACCTGGATGCTGATGTCCGCGACCGTCATGGACGTGGAGACCAGCAGCTGCTTCGCGCGCTGCAGGCGCAGCGCCGACAGGAAGCGCGCCGGGGTCACCCCGGTCGCCTTCTGGAAGATGCGGGAGAAGTGGAATTTGCTGAACATGGCGGTGCGTGCCATTTCGTCAATGGTGAGTTGCCTGCTCAGATCATTGTGCATCAACTCGATGACACGCTCGGCAACTTTCTCGACAGTGTGCGACACGTTTCGTCTCCCCCAGGTTTGTCGAAAATGGTTGCCCAGTACCGTCGAACGCATTGTGCCGACATTTTCGGTCGCCGGTCGGGCGAATCGTCCGATGTCGGGGCGCGTTCTTTCTCCAGCGGTTTCTGGAGTGACCGGCCTGGTTGCGGATCTGGACGTTCAGTCAGTCATTCAATGGCTGTCGGCGTCCGTTCAATAAACTCCTCAGGCACATGGACAGGCAGGTCAGAACGGAATGGATATTAGCCGAGACGATTGTGTGCGGCAACGTCCTGCCAGGTGTCGGCCGGCCGCCGGTAACGCTTCGTAACCGGCAAGAATGAGAATCCCAGGGCCGCCGGACGGGTCGGTCGACAGTGGTAATCACTGGTGTCCACGACACACTTCCGGGTCGCCATGTGTGCATGTAGAGTTGCTCTCCGATCGGCGCTCGCGCTGCCGGTCGGCCGCTGTGGGACACTATGGCGTGCGAGGTCGGCGGCGAGTGTAATGGAATTAGATGCGCATTTCGGAGCTCAGCAAGCAGAGCGGCCTGTCCGTCCCGACAATCAAGTTCTACCTGCGTGAGGGGCTACTCCAGCCCGGCGTGCGCACCGGTCGCAACCAGGCCGAGTACGCCGAGGAACACCTCGCCCGCCTGCGGTTCATCCAGGTCCTCACCGGCCCCGGTCGGCTCGGGATCTCGGACGTGCGCGAGGTGCTGGCGGCGATCGACTCGCGGGGCCGTCCACTCCGTGGACTGTGTACGGTGATCAACGCCACGGTGGCGGCGATGCCGGCCGTGGACGGGGAGGACGACGTGCGCCGCGAGGTCGACGGATACGTCGAGCGGCTGGGCTGGCAGGTGGACGACGACGCGGCGGAACGGCGGACGCTCGCCCAGGTGCTGGCGATGCTGCGGCGGCTCGGCTGGTCGGACGGGGTCGAGGTGTTCGACGCGTACGCCGAGGCCGCGCGGGAGCTGGGTGCGTACGAGGCCACGGACGTGCCGGCCGACCCGCCGGACGCGGAGGCGTGCATGCGCCTGACCGCCCGCCTCGTCCTCCTGGACGTGGCGTTGACCGCGCTGCGGCGGATGGCCCTCACCCACCACGCCGGCAACCGTCGTCACTCGGATGCGCAACTTCCATAGCGGAGCGTGTTCGATACCGAACCAGTGGCGCAATCTCAGAGAAGATCGACTCGGGGGCTCGGGCCGTCGCGCCGGGGTGGCCGGCGAACGCCGAGCGTGAATGCCGGGTCGCTTTTCGTGGCCGATCCGCGCCCCGGGAAATGCCCTCGGCCGCCCGCTGCGCCCGCCCCGGGTGGGGTTGGCGCTAACGCTGGGGAATTCCCCGGGCCGGTGTCGGGGAGGGTGGAACTCCGCGCCGGCCGTTGGCGATTCTCGCCGTCGTACCGGCGTCGTCGGAAAAGGACCGCCGCTCGCCGTCCGGCCGAAGACGGCCGGCACGCAACGGCGTACGCCGGTCCACCAATCGCCGTACCCCATGAGCCGAACGGCCGATCCGGAAGCCGGCGCGGCCGTTCGGGTGGGTCACGTCGTCGCGGCCCGGCGTCGCTCAGCCGCCGGCGGCCACCGTCTCCTTCGCGCCGGCCGGATCCGGCGCCGCCGACTCCTCCCCGGACGGTCGCTCGGCGCCGGCCGGCTCGTCGCCGGCCGGTCCCGGGGTCTCGTCCGGCGCCCGGTGGGCACCCGCCTCGGCCGGCGAGTCCCCCGCAAGTCGTCCGGCGGGCGCGGGTTCGCTGCCGGTACGCGCGACCACCTGCGGGTACTCGGCCGTCTCGCCACCGCCGGCGGCCGCCATCACCGCCGCCGCGGCCAGGTCGGCCACCCGCTTCGCCTCCCGCTTGACCCGCGCCCGCACCTCCTTGGCGTGCGTCTCGGCGGAGTCCGCCGCCCGTCGGGCCTCCTCCAGCCGGTGCAACTGGTCGGCCAGCTCCCGCCGGGTCTCGCCGAGACGCTGGCGCACCGTGACCAGCTCCCGCTCGGTGGTGTCCCCCTCCTGGCGGACCTGTTCGAGCTGCTGCTGGGTGGTCTCCAACTCGGACTGGAGCCGGGTGAGCGTCTCCCGGCGGTCCCGGACGCTCTGCTGCACCGTGGCGAGCTGCTGCTGGTGGGTGGTGGCCTGCTCGTCAGCGCGCTGGCGGACCTTGGCGGCGTACTGCTGCGCCTCGGCGATGAGCGTGGCGATCTCCTGCTCGGCGGCGGTGCGCTGCGCGGCCAGCTCCCGCTCGGCGGCGGCATTCTGCTCGGTCAGCTCCTGCTCGGCGGCGGTGCGCCGGTCGTTCAGCTCCCGCTCCACGGTGGCCTGCCAGCGCGTCAGCTCCTCCTGCGTACGGCTACGCGCGGCCTGCACCTCCTGCTGGATCTGGGTCCGCGCGGAGGTCAGGAACGCCTCGGCCTCGGCCCGGGCCTGCTCGATCTTCTGGGCGCTCTGCTCCTCGATGCGGTTCGCCTCCTGCCGGGCCCGCTCGTGGGCGGCCTCCCCGGCCTCCCGCAGCTGCTCGGCCGCGGCCCGGATCTCGGCCAGCTCGGCCTGGGCGGCGGCGCGCCGCTCCTCGTCCACCTTCTCCTGCGTGGCGCGGCGCGCGGCCAGCTCCTCCTCGAACTCGCGGAGGGTACGCGCCGCGTGCTCCCGCGCGTCGGTGAGTGCCTTCTCCGCCGCGGCCTCCAGCTCGGCCGCCCGGGTTGCGGCGGCCTCCCCGATCACCTCGGCCTGCCGCTCGGCCAGCGCCAGGATCTGCTCGACCATCGGGCCGAGGTCGCGGAACGCGGCCCGGTCGACCCGCGCCGGCCGTTCGCGCAGCTCGGCGACCTCCGCCTCGAGCTGCCCGACCTGCTCGGACAGGGCGTCCAGCCGGGAGCGCGCCTCGTCGCGGTCGGCCGCCGTCCGGACCAGCTCGCCGTCGAGCTGGTCGAGGTGCCGGTCCACCTGCCGCTTGTCGTAGCCGCGCAGCGCGGTGTCGAAGGTGGGCCGCGACGTGTTGTCGTCGCGGACCGCGAACGGCTCGTCGCCGTGGGACATGCTGCATCCTCCGTACGATCGCGAACGCCACGCCGGGGAGGGACCGCCCCACGGGCAACGATGTGGCGACACGCTACCGCCGTCGGTGAACGGGTTGAACCCCTGCCCCACCTGTCGGCACGCAGAGGTGGCGAGGTGGTCGGCCGGACCCGGACGTTCGGACCGCGAGGACCCCCCCGCGTCTTGACACTTGATCAGGTAAGGCTAACCTAACCGCATGTCGAGTGCAGTGCGGTCGAGCGCCGCAACGCCCCGCCTTCGCGGCGTGGAGCTGAGCCTGGGTTACCACGGAGCGACCGTGGTGCACGGCGCGTCCATCGCGCTCCGCCCCGGCACGGTGACCGCCCTCGTCGGCCCCAACGGCAGCGGCAAGTCCACACTGCTGCGCGCACTGGCCCGGCTGCACCCGGTCGGCGGTGGCCAGGTGCTGCTGGCCGACGGCGGGGACGCCGCCGGCCTGCCCGCCCGGGAGTTCGCCCGCCGGGTCACCCTGCTCGCCCAGAGCCGACCGGTGCCCAGCGGGGTCACCGTGCGCGACGTGGTCGGCTACGGCCGCCACCCGTACCGCGGGCGCTGGCGGGCCGACGACCCCGACGGCCCCGCCGCCGTCGGCCGCGCCATGACCGTCACCGGCGTCGCCGCGATGGCCGACCGGCCGGTCGACGAGCTCTCCGGCGGCGAGCTCCAACGGGTGTGGCTGGCCACCTGCCTGGCCCAGGACACCCCCGTGCTGCTGCTCGACGAACCCACGACCTTCCTCGACCTCCGGTACCAGGTGGAGATCCTCGACCTGGTCCGGGACCTCGCCGACGAGCACGACGTCGCGGTCGGCGTGGTGCTGCACGACCTCAACCAGGCCGCGGCCGTCGCCGACGAGGTGGTGCTCCTGCACGCCGGACGGGTCCGCGCGACCGGCGCGCCCGTCGACGTGCTCACCGAGGAGGACCTCAGCGCCACCTACGGCATCCGCGTCGAGGTCACCACCGACCCCGTCACCGGCCTGCTCTCCACCCGCCCGGTCGGCCGGCACACCAGCCGGGTGCCCGGCTGAACCGTCACTACCCGAGAAAGAAACCTCCATGACCCGTACCCGTGTCACCGCGCTGCTCGCCGCCGCGGCCGCGCTGCTGCTCAGCGCCTGCGGCACCACCGAGAACACCGCCACCCCCGCGGCCACCAGCTCCGCCGCCGCCGGCCCGGTCACCGTCACCGACAGCCGCGGCAAGGCCGTCACCCTGAAGGCCCCGGCCACCAAGGTCGTGGGCCTGGAGTGGGGTGAGGTCGAGATGCTCGTCAGCCTCGGCGTCATGCCGGTCGGCGTCGCCGACACGAAGGGCTACGCCACCTGGGTGACCGCCGCCAAGCTCGACCCGTCGGTCAAGGACGTCGGCACCCGCTCCGAGCCCAGCGTCGACTCCGTCGTCGCCCTCCAGCCGGACCTCGTCGTGATGGAGGACGACCGGGGCGGTGCCCTCGTCGCCCAGTTGGAGAAGTACGTCCCGGTCATCGTGACCAAGGGCAGCGACGCGAAGGACAACCTCGGCCGGATGCGGTCGGACCTGAACATGATCGCCACCGCCGTCGGCAAGACCACCGAGGCGGAGAAGCTGCTCGCCGACTTCGACGCCGCCCTCGCCGACGGCAAGAAGAAGATCGCCGACGCCGGCGCGGCCGGCCGGCCGTTCGCCATCGCGGACGGCTGGAAGGAGGGCAGCACGGTCAGCATCCGGATGTTCGGTCAGGGCTCGCTGGTCTCCCAGCTCGGCATCCAGCTCGGCCTGACCAACGCCTGGACCGGCAAGACCGACGAGGTGTGGGGCCTGGGCCAGACCGACGTCGAGGGGCTGACCGTCCTCAAGGACCCGAACCTGCACTTCTTCTACAACGCCTCGGACGGCACCGACGTCTTCGCCGACGGCCTCGCCGGCAACGCCGTCTGGAAGTCCCTGCCGTTCGTGCAGAAGGGCAACCTGCACAAGATGCCGGACGGGATCTGGACCTTCGGCGGGCCGCTCTCCGGCAAGCAGTACATCGACCAGCTCGTGAAGACCTACACGGTGTGACCCAGCTGTCCGCACCCCCGCGCCCGGAGCCGGCCACCCGGCCGGCTCCGGCCGGGCGGCCCTCCGTCCCCCGCCTCACCGGGGCCTTCGCCGCCGCGACCCTGCTCCTGCTCGTGGTCGCCGCGGTGCACATCACCCAGGGCACCTCCACCGTCGGCGCCCTCGACCTGCTGCGCCTGGTCACCGGCGGCGACGACGAGGCCGCCCGGGTGCTGGTGGCGTCCCGCATCCCACGGCTGCTCGCCGGGCTCGCCATCGGCGTGGCCCTGGGCTTCGCCGGCGCCGCCCTCCAGTCGATCGCCCGCAACGCGCTCGCCTCGCCGGACACGCTCGCCGTCAACGCGGGCGCCCACCTGGCCATCGTCTCCATCGCCGCGTTCGGCATCGCGCTGCCCGCCCTGCCGGCCGGCGCACTCGCCTTCGGTGGCGGCCTCGCGGCGGCGACCCTGGTGATGGCGATGTCAGCGGGCGGGCAGGCCGGCACCACCCGGCTCATCCTCGCCGGGTCGGCCACCGCGCTCGCCCTCAGCTCGCTGACGATGCTCCTGCTGCTCCTCTTCGAGCAGGCCACCATCGGGCTGTTCGCGTGGGGCAACGGCTCGCTCGTCCAGAGCGACCTGGTCGCGCTGACCCAGCTCGCCCCGGTGATGCTGGCCGCCGTCGTCGCATTGCTGCTGCTCGGCCACCGCCTCGACATCCTCGCCCTCGGCGACGACACCGCGACCGTCCTCGGGCTCGACGTGCGGCGTACCCGGCTCGTCGTCACCGTGCTCGCCGTGCTGCTGTCCGCCGCCGCGGTCACCCTGACCGGGCCGGTCGGCTTCGTCGGCCTCTGCGCCCCGGTCATCGTCCGCCTGCTCGGGCCGGTGGTGCCCGGCGTACACCGGCACCGCGCCCTGCTGCCGCTGTCCGGCATCGCCGGCGCGGCCATCGTGCTCGGCTCGGACGTCCTGCTGCGCGCCGTCATGGGCGGCCAGGCGGGCGTGGACATCCCCACCGGCGTGGTCACCACGCTGCTCGGGGCGGCCGTCCTCATCTGGCTCGCCCGCCGGCACCGGGACGCCGGACCCACCCGCCGACCGCCCGGCGGCCACGCCGCCGTCCGCTCCGGCGCCTTCCACCGGACCGTCGTCGCCGTCGCCGCGGTGGCCGCCGTCGCGGCGGTGTCCGTCGGCATGCTCGCCGGGGACACCTGGGTGCTCTTCGGCGACATCGTCAACTGGTTCCAGGGCCGAACCGGACCGGCGTACTCGTTCGTGCTGGACCAGCGGTGGCCGCGGGTCGCCGCGGCGGTGCTGGCCGGCGCGGCGCTCGCGGTCGCCGGCACCACCGTGCAGGCGGTCTGCCGCAACCCCCTCGCGGAGCCGGGCATCCTCGGCATCACCGCCGGGGCCGGGCTCGGCGCGGTCGCGCTGCTCACCTTCGTGCCGCTGGCCGGGGTGTGGGCCGTCTCCGGCGTCGCGGGCCTCGGCGCGATCCTGGCGTTCGCCCTGGTCTACGGCGCCGCCTGGCGCGGCGGGCTCAGCTCCGACCGGCTGGTCCTCATCGGGTTCGGCGCCTGGCAGGGCGGCATGGCGGTGATCACCTTCCTGATCGTCGCGTTCGACCCGTGGAACACCGGCAAGGCGCTGACCTGGCTCTCCGGCTCGACGTACGGCCGCACCGCGGCCCAGGTGCTCCCGGTGGCGATCGCCCTGCTGGTGCTCACCCCGGCGGTCGTGGCCGCCCGGCGCGAGCTGGACCTGCTGGCCCTCGACGACGACACGCCCCGGGTGCTCGGCGTACGGCTGGAACGCACCCGCCTCGTCGCGCTCGGCGCGGCGGCCCTGCTCACGTCGACCGCCGTCTCCGCCGTCGGTGTGATCGGCTTCGTCGGCCTGGTCGCCCCGCACGCCGCCCGCGCGCTCGTCGGCGGGCGGCACGCCCGGGTGCTGCCGGTCGCCGCGCTGCTCGGCGCCGTCCTGGTCAGCGTCGCCGACACCCTCGGCCGCACCGTCATCGCCCCCGCCCAGATCCCGGCCGGCCTGGTGACGGCCATCATCGGCACCCCGTACTTCGTCTGGCTGCTGTGGCGATCCCGTGCCACCGCCGCCGCCGCGCGGTAGCGCCCGTCCGAGAGAGGCACCATGACCCAGACCCTGCCCGTCGCACCGTGGCGGATGTTCACCGTCGAGGTCCGCGCGGTACACCGGCTCAGCCCGTCGTTCGTGCGGGTCACTTTCACCGGGCCGGACCTGGACCGGTTCGCCGACAACGGCTACGACCAGCGGATCAAGCTGGCGTTCCCGCTGCCGGGCGAGCGCGGGGCGCGGCTGCCGGAGGGCCCGGACTGGTACGCGCGGTGGCGGGCCCTGCCCGAGCACGAGCGCAACCCGATCCGCACCTACACCGTCCGGGCGGTCCGGCCGGAGCTGTCCGAGGTGGACGTCGACCTCGTCCTGCACGGCGACGGCGGCCCGGCGACCCGCTGGGCGCGTCGCGTACGACCCGGCGACGGCATCGCGATCCTCGGCCCCGACGCGGGCTTCGACGGCGACCACGGCGGCATCGAGTTCCGCCCGCCCGCCGCCGGGCACCTGCTGCTGGCCGGCGACGAGACGGCCGTCCCGGCGATCTGCGCCATCCTGGAGCGGTTGCCGGCGACCGCCGCGGGGCGGGTCCTGCTGGAGGTGCCCGAGGCCGACGACGTGCTGCCGGTGACCGCACCCGCGGGTGTCACGGTGAGCTGGCTCGCCCGCGGCGGCGACGCGTACGGGTCGCGGCTGGTGCCGGCGGTGTCGGCCGCGGCGACCGACCTGCTCGCCGGAGCGGCGGGCGGGGCCGAGGAACCGGTCGCCGACGTCGACGTCGACGCGGAGATCCTCTGGGAGGTCCCGACGCCGGCCGCCCCGGTGCCCGTGTACGCGTGGCTGGCCGGTGAGGCCGGCGTCATCCGTACGCTGCGCCGGCACCTGGTCAGCGAGCGTGGGCTGGACCGGCGGGCGGTGGCCTTCATGGGCTACTGGCGGATCGGCCGCGCCGACCCGGCCTGAGCCGCCGCCGGTCAGGCCAGGCGGACGGCGTCGCCGTCGACCGTCACCGCGGCGGGCGGCAGCGGGGAGCCGGCCGGGCCGCCGCGGACCGAGCCGTCGGCGATGTCGAACCGACTGTTGTGGCAGGCGCACACGATCGTGCCGTCGGCGACCGAGCTGACCGTGCAGCCGGCGTGCGTGCACGTCGCCGAGAAGGCCTTGACCGTGCCGGCCGTCGGCTGGGTCAGCACCACCCCCCGCTCGGCGAAGATGCGTCCACCCCCGACCGGGATGTCGGCCAGGCGGGCCAGCGCGGGAGCGGCACCCTCCCCGCCCGCCGGGGGCGGCCCCGCCGTCCCGGTCGCCGCCGGGGCGACGGGAGCCGCCGGAGCCGCCGGAGCCGGGGCGGACGCCGCCCCGTACGTCTGGCAGCCGGCCAGCACCGCGGTGACGCCGGCCGCCCCGGTGCCCGCCAGCACGGCCCGCCGTGACGCGGTGCCCGCGTCCTCGTTCATGGGCGTGTCCTCTCCGGATGGGGCCCGCGTCACCGCTGGAACCCGAACGTCGTGAAGTACCAGACCGACGAGGTCAACCAGACCAGCATCAGCACGGTGAAGACCACACCACCGACGACCGGGAGGACCCAGCCGGCGAGCCCCCGGCGGGGCAGCGCCAGCATCTTGGTGGTGAACGCGCCGAAGAAGAAGCAGCCGAACACCGAGTGGGCGAGCGTGCGCAGGTCGTGGTCGGCGAAGCCGAGCGCGTAGAGGCAGTGCACCGCGACCGGCACGGCCAGCAGGAAGGCGATCCGCCCGGACCAGCGGTGCGCGCCGCCGGCCCAGGACGCGGTTACGCGGCCCAGCCGGCCCCACATCGCCAGCGCCGACAGCAGCTGCACCACGGCGAAGAACGCCGCGCCGGTCCCGAGCCACACCTTCACCGTCTGCGGGCCGGAGAAGCCGGCCACGTTGACCGCGATCCCGGTCGGGGTGTGCGTACGGCCGTAGACGCCGAGCGCCACCGCGACCGCCGCGCCGACCAGCAGCGGCACGACGAGCGAGGCGCGCGGCGCGGGGGCGGGCGGGTCCGCGTACGGGTCCGGCAGCACCTGGACGGCCGGACCGTCGTCCAGATCGGGCAGCGCGTGCGTGCCGCCCCGGCGGTGGTCCGCCATCACCGGCCCGCCGGGGCGTCGGGGAACACCGGTACGGCGGTGATCGTGACGCCGTTGACGATCGTGGTGCCGAAGGCCGGGTCCAGCGGCGGCGCGGCAACCGGCTTCCCGTTCCACGTCACCACACCGACCTGGGTGCCGTCGGCGAGCAGGATCCAACCGCCGTCGACCCCGGCGTCGCGGACCTGCGCCGTGGCCCGGTACAGCGCCGGGGACGTGCCACCGGTCGCGGTGGCGGTGAACGCCCACCGCTTGTCGCCAACGCGTACCTCGCCGCGGACCCGGTCACCCTCGACCGTGCCGGTGAGCCGCGCGCCGTCCTTGCCGGTGAGGTCCAGCTCCTTGCCCGTCACCGTGCCGCGAAGCCAGATCTCCAGGCTGCGGCCGTCGCAGACGTACGCGACCGCCTTGCCCTGCCGGACCGTCAGGGCGATCGTGGCGCCGCCGTCGAGGTGGCCGGTCCACGTGCCGTCCACCGCGGCGGTCCCCGGTGCCGGCGACGCGGCGGGCGGGGACGGCGGTGGCGACGTGGCAGCCGGCTGGGCGCCCGGCGTGGCGGGCTCGTCGGCGGGCGCCCCGGGGGCGCCGGGGGCGTCCGGAGCCGCCCCGGGCGCGGCGCCCGGTGGCGCGGCGGCGTTCGCCTGTCCCGCGCCCGCGCCCGCTGCCGGCGCCGGTGGTGCCGCCTGGGCACTCATCGTGAACAGCACGGCCGCGAGCACGGTCCCGGTCGCCAGGGTGAGCATCGGGGTCATCCGCTTCATGGGCATCTCCCTCCACCCGGACGTACGGCTGCCGGACCCGGGTCGTTCAATCCACGCCGAGATGATCCGGGCGTTTCCGCCCCGACGCGCCGGGTATCCGCCGGCATGTCCGCAGCATCGGCCCCGGTCCGCTGACGTGCCTGAGGGACACCTCGTCCACCGGTACGCGCGCGAGCAGGACGCCGCGCTCGCCGGGCAGGTGCTCGCCGTGTCCAGCCCGCAGGGCCGGTTCGACCCCCGGCCGTACGACGGGCGGACGCTGCGGTCGGTCGAGGCGTACGGCAAGCACCTGCTCTACCACGTCGACGGCGCACCCACCCTGCACGTGCACCTCGGCATGCGCGGCCTCTTCCTGCGCCACGACGATTCCGCCGTACCGCCCCGGCCGGGTGTCCGGGTCCGCCTCGCCGGTGACCGGGCGGCGTACGACCTGATCGCGCCTGTACGGTGCGAACCGCTCGCGCCGGAGCGGGTGCGGGCCCTGCGGGACTCGCTCGGCCCCGACCCGCTGCGCGGTGACGCCGACCCCGACGAGGCGGTACGCCGGCTGTCGGCGGCCCGCGGCGCGGTCGGCGCGGCCCTGCTGGACCAGGCGGTGTGGGCCGGCATCGGCAACGCCTGGCGGGCGGAGCTGCTGTTCCTCGCCGGTCTCGACCCGGACCGGCGGGGCGTGCCGCCGCGCACCGCCGGCGAGCTGTGGGCGCTCGCGGTGCGGCACCTCGCGCTCGGGCGGGACGCCGGGCAGGTGGTGAGCGACCCGGCCGCGCCGGACGAACGCTGGGTGTACAAGCGGGACACCTGCCGCCGGTGCGGGGCGGCGGTCCGGGTGTGGGAGCTGGGCGCCCGCACCGCGTACGCCTGCCCGGTGGACCAGCCTCCGGGCTGAGCGGGACGGTCAGCCGGCCCGGGCCTACCGCCGGCGCCACCGCCTGACGGCGTACGCGACCGCGCTGGCCAGGAAGAACAGCGCACTCAGCGCCAGCCAGCGGCCCAGCAGCGGGGTCGGTTCCCGGCCGGTCGCCGACCGGTAGGTGGTGCCGCCGAGGCCGAGGATCCCGGGCAGGTACACGAGGAACACCAGCGCCGAGGCGAGGGCGGGGACGCGGACGTGGTTGAGCAGGGCACGGCGGCGCGCCCCGACGACCCGCCGCAGCGCCCGGTCCACCGTGGCGTAGACCGGGAACAGCACCAGGTCGTGGGCCACGACGGCGCCGAGGAACCAGATCAGCATCCGCACCGCGTCCGCCTCGCCGGCCAGCCGCAGCGCCACCCAGCCGGTGACCGCGAAGCAGGCCAGCAGCACCAGCAGGTGCCGCGCCCCGGCCCCGTACGCCGCGCGGAGCCGCGCCACCCGCTCAGCCATCGGTCCGGAAGTCGATGGCGGCGACCCACTTGGTGCAGTGCACGCCGGGCAGGGCCGGCACGATGACCCGGGCCGGGTACCCGTGGTCGGCGGACAGGTCCACGCCGTTGACCCGCAGCGCCAGCAGCGAGTCCCCATCGAGGACCTGGTTGGCCTGGAGCGTGGCCTGGTCGAACAGGCCGCCCTGCTCCAAGCTGCGGACGTGCGCGGCGGCCGGGTCGGTCACCCCGACCAGCGCGGCGAGGTCCCGCAACGGCACACCGGTCCAGGTCTGCAGGGTGGACCACCCTTCCACGCAGGCGATCGGCAGGCGCGCGGTGTGCTGGGCCATGGCGAGCAGGGCCGGCCGGTCCAGGGTGACCTCGCGGCCACCACCGCGCAGGGACAGCCGCCAGCTCGGGCCGGCGTCCTCGGCGGAGATGCCGGCCGCCGCGGCGGTGCGGTTGACCGGGAAGGCGTTCGGGCCGCTGCCCGGGTCCTGCCCCCGGGGCAGCAGCAGCGCGGTGCGCCGCAGCGGGCCGTCCAGGCTCTGCCCGACGGTCAGCGCGCCGAGCAGCAGCGCGCCCCCGCCGACGAGAGCGACCGCGCCGCGCCGGCTGACCGTCGCCGGGTCGGGCGCCGGGGCCACCAGGCCGTCCGGGTCGGGTGGCTCCGGCCGGGTGGCCGCCGTGCCGGTCCGCGCCTCGTCGGCCGGCCGCCGGGACCGCAGCGCGGAGAGCATCCTCGGCAGCTTGAGCGACACGTGCGCCACCAGGGCCGCGACGAACACCCACGCGCCGAAGTAGTGCGCGGTGTAGAAGTCGAAACCGAACAGGTACGCGTAATGGATGTTGAGCAGGCCGGTGGCGATCTCGAAGAGGATCCCGCCGACCAGCAGGAGCAGGGAGAGCCGTTCGAGGACCTGCGCCACCGAGCGGGCGGGCGGCCAGTCGAACAGCTTCGGGATCACCGACCACAGCTTGGCCAGCACCACCGGGATCAGCATGATCCCGAGGGTCACGTGCAGCCCCTGGGTGACCCGGAACAGCCAGGACGGGCGGGTGGGCCAGTCGACCTGGGGCAGCCGCAGCCAGCCCACGTCGCGCGGGAACGCCTGCCCGAACTGCGGCCCGTAGGCGAGGTAATCGAGCAGCCCGGTGAGGAACACCAGGGGCAGCCCGACGAGCAGCACGGCGCCGTACACGGCCGTCAGCCACGGCCCGCGCAGCGGGCTGCGCCAGCCCCGCATCACGGCCCCGGCGCCGGGCGGCCGGTGCCGGGCGAGGGCACGCCACAGCGGCGCGGGAAAGCCGTACTCCCGCTCGCCGGCGGGCCTGCCGTCACCGTCCCCGGGCATGGGCGCTCCTCACTGTGGCCGGGTCTCCACCGCGACGCTAGACCGGGCGCGGACGGCCCGGCCCCGGTTGCGGCATTACGAGCCGCTTACGCGCCGACGCGGGGTCCCCCGTCCGGTGGGTCGGTCTTACGAAGTCGTGACGGTCCGGCCGAACACCCGGGCCGCCGCGCCCGGCCGGCCTAGCGTGACCGGAATGCGCATACTCGTCACCGGCGCGGCCGGCTTCGTCGGGTCGCACGTCGTCGACCTGGCGGTCGCCGAGGGGCACGACGTGGTCGGCCTGGACGCGCTGCTCCCGCAGGCGCACGGGGCCGGGCTGCCGGTCTGGTCCCGGACGCACCGGCCGGTGGTCGGCGACGTCCGCGACGCGGCGCTGCTGGACCGGCTGCTGCGCGACGTGGACGCCGTCTGCCACCAGGCCGCCATGGTCGGGCACGGCCTCGACCCGTCCGACGCCCCGGCGTACACCAGCCACAACGACCACGGCACCGCCGTGCTGCTCGCCGCCATGCACCGGGCCGGCGTGACCCGGCTCGTGCTGGCCAGTTCGATGGTCGTCTACGGGGAGGGGACGTACCGGTGCGCCGCCCACGGCGTCGTCCGCCCCGCTCCGCGCCGCCCCGCCGACCTGGCCGCCGGCCGGTACGACCCGAGCTGCCCCGCCTGCCACCGTCCACTCACCCCGGCCCTGGTGCCGGAGGACGCGCCCCTCGATCCCCGCAGCACGTACGCGGCCACCAAGCTGGCGCAGGAGCACCTGGCCGCCGCCTGGGCCCGGCAGACCGGCGGCGGGGTGTGGGCGCTGCGCTACCACAACGTCTACGGCCCCCGGATGCCCCGCGACACCCCGTACGCGGGCGTGGCCTCGATCTTCCGCTCGGCGCTGGCGGCCGGGCGGGCGCCCCGCTTGCTGGAGGACGGCCGCCAGCGCCGCGACTTCGTGCACGTCACCGACGTGGCGCGGGCCAACCTGCTGGCGCTGACCGCCCCGGCGCCGGAGGGCCTGGTGCCGGTCAACGTCTGCTCCGGCGAGCCGCACACCGTCGGCGAACTCGCGACCACCCTCGCCGCGGCGATGGGCGGTCCCGCGCCCCTCGTGGTCGGCGGTGCCCGCGCCGCCGACGTCCGCCACGTCGTCGCCGACCCGCGCCGCGCCGCCGGCCTCCTCGGCTACACCGCCCGGGTCGGCTTCGCCGAGGGCGTCGCCGCGTTCGCCCGCGACCCGCTGCGGGAACCGGCCGCCGTGCCCGCCGGTGGGCCGTCCCCGGCCGCCCCGTCCGAGCCCGCCGTGGCGGCGGAGCCGTCCGCCCTGCCGGCCTGACCGGCCGGCGCGATGCCCGGGCGGGGCGCCGGCACGGCATGGCGCATCCTGCGCTGTCGCAGCCGGCGCACACCGCCGGACGCCGCGACCGTCAGCTGACCGTGAACAGCAGGTGGTTGACCGCCACGGCGGTCACTGCCTGCCCGGCGAGCCACCACCGGTGGGTACGTGCCGGCAGGTGCGCGACGGCCACCAGCAGCCACACCGCGAACGGCAGCCAGATCCGCTCCACCTCCGCCTTGCTCAGCCCGGACAGGTCCGCCGCCACGACCGCCAGCGCCGCGGCCACCGGGAGCACGACGACCGGTCCCGCGCCCCGGACGGCACCCGCCATCGCCGACCACCACCGCGCGGCACGCCCGATCCGCCCCGCGGGCCCGGCGATCACCCCGCCGTCGGCCGACCCGGCCGCGAGCCGCGCGAGCGCGCCACGAACCGGCCCGACGGCGGCCACCAGCGCCCGGCGCAGCGCCGGCCCCACCGCCGGCCCGGCGGACAGCAGCAGCGCGGCCAGGTTCGCCCACACCCAGTAGCCGTACGGGCGATCGGCCGCCCACCCCTGGTAGTAGCGCTCGACCACCAGGCGGTAGCCGTCCCACCACCAGAACCCGGCGGTGGTGAACGCCACCACGACGGCGGCGACCCCGGCGAGGGCGGCGGCCAGCGCTGCCCACCCGTCCCGGGCCCGCACCGCCAGCACGGCCACCGCCAGCAACCCGACCAGCACGAACCCGTACGACAGGTGCAGCGCGAAGCCCAGCACGAGCCCGCCGGCGAAGGCCGTCCACCGGCCGCCGGTCGCGAGCAGCGCCAGGCCGGCGGCCACCACCCCGGCGAACAGCCCGTCCGCCGACGCCCCCACCCAGACCGCGCCCGGCAGCAGCACCAGGAACGGCACCAGGGCCCGGGCGGCGCCGTCGGCTCCCAGCGCCCGCAGGGTCACCGGCACCGACACCGCAACCGTCGCGCCGGCCAGGACGCACACCAGGCCGGCCACCGCGCCGCCGCCCAGCCCGACCCGGTCGAGCCACACGAAGACCAGCAGCGCCCCGGGCGGGTGCCCGGCCGTGTGCGTCGACCACGAGTCCGGCTGGAAGTCGAGGATCCGCCCGGTGAAACCGGCCAGCACGGCGGACACGTCGGTGACCCGGGGCACCTCGTGCAGGTACTCCGCCTGCGTGGTCAGCCGCTCGGCGAGACCGGCCGACCAGCCGTCCACCAGGGCCAGCGCGAGCGTCCACGCCACCGAGGCCAGCCAGCCGGCGAGGAGCAGCCGGCCCCAGCGGGCGGTCCGCGCCCACGGAACGCCCCAGACCAGCACCACCACGGCGACCAGCACCACCGCCGGCGTACCCCAGCCGACGTGCGGACGCCAGGTGGCGTAGGCCGGAGCGGCGTCCGCGTGCAGGCCCGAACCCCGGGCGTTGAGCACCGCGCCCACCACCACGGCGGCCGCCAGCAGCGCCGCCTCCACGGCGAGCACCACCAGGTCGGCGCGGCCCCGGCGGGCGGGCGCCGCGGGGGCGGCGGCGGTTCGTGTCGGTGTGGACGTCACAACGACCGCACGGTACGGGCTGCGACGCGGTGGCGCAGGCGAAGCGGCGTCCCGTCACCGGTCGGTAAGAATCTGTCCCCCGGTAAGCGATCTGTAAGCACGTTCCGGCCGCCGCGGGTCCGCCGCCGCCCTAGCGTCGAGGCATGTCCACACAGATCGACGTGGTCCTGCCGTGCCTGGACGAGGCTGCGGCGCTGCCGGGCGTCCTCGCCGCGCTGCCGCCCGGGTACCGGGCGCTCGTGGTGGACAACGGGTCGCGGGACGGGTCGCCCGAGGTGGCCGCCCGGCTCGGCGCCCGGGTGGTGCACGAACCCCGCCGCGGCTACGGCGCCGCCGTCCACACCGGGCTCCTCGCCGCCGAGACCGAACTGGTGTGCGTCCTGGACGCGGACGGTTCGTTCGACCCGGCGGAGCTGCCGGCCCTGGTGGCCCCGGTGGCGGACGGCTCGGCCGACCTCGCGGTGGGCCGCCGCCGGCCCGTGTCGGCGTCCGCCTGGCCGTGGCACGCCCGCGCCGGCACCGCGCTGATCGCGGCGCTGCTGCGCCAGCGTGGCGTCCCGCTGCGCGACCTGAGCCCGATCCGGGTGGCGCGGCGCGAGGCGCTGCTCGGCCTCGGCGTCACCGACCGGGCCTTCGGCTACCCGCTCGAACTGCTGGTCCGGGCGGCCGCCGCGGGTTGGCGCATCCGGGAACTGGACGTCACGTACGCGCCGCGCGCCGCCGGCACCCGCTCGAAGGTCTCCGGCTCCGTGCGCGGCACCCTGCGGGCGACCCGCGACTTCGCCGGCGTGCTGCGCAGCATGGGCGGCACCCGGTGACCGTCCTGCTGGTCGTGGCGAAGGCGCCGGTGCCGGGCGCGGTGAAGACCCGGCTGTGCCCGCCCGCCACCCCCGACCAGGCGGCCCGGGTCGCCGCCGCCGCGCTGCGCGACACGCTCGCCGCGGTCGCGGCGACCCCCGGCGTGACCCCGGTGCTCGCCCTGCACGGGCGGCTCGCCGACGGCGTGGCCGCCGACGCGCTGCGGACCGCCGTCACCGGCTGGACGGTCCTGCCGCAGCGTGGCGCCGGGCTGGGCGACCGGCTCGCCGCCGCGTACGCGGACATCGCGGCCGCGTACCCCGGCC
The DNA here is from genome assembly GCF_009707425.1 of Micromonospora sp. WMMC415. Taxonomy (GTDB): domain Bacteria; phylum Actinomycetota; class Actinomycetes; order Mycobacteriales; family Micromonosporaceae; genus Micromonospora. The sequence goes on from NZ_CP046104.1 coordinate 3,623,416, forward strand.
GGCCGGTGCTCCAGATCGGCATGGACACGCCGCAGGTGTCCCCGGTCCTGCTCGGCGCGGCGGCGCGGCGCCTGGCCGGCGCGGACGCGCTGCTCGGCCCCGCGGTCGACGGTGGCTGGTGGGGCCTGGGCCTGCGCGATCCCCGACACGCGACCGCCCTGCGGGACGTGCCCATGTCCACCCCGCTGACCGGGCGACGCACCGTCGAGGCACTGGCCGCGTGCCGCCTGCGCGTTCAGCCGCTGCCGGTGCTCCGGGACGTCGACGAGTGGGCCGACGCGCTGGCCGTGGCGGCGATGCTGCCGGGCAGCCGGTTCGCGCGGCAGGTCCACGCCGTCCGGCCGGACCCGGAGACGGTCGGGACACGGCGGTGACCGCCCTCGCCACCGACCCGGACGCCGCCGGCTTCGCGGCGGCGCTCACCACCCCGACCGGGACGCACTGGCTGGTCGACACCCACGGGCGGCGGACCCGCCTGCCGGTCGACCGCTGGCACGCGGCGGCGGAGCCGGCGCTGCGGGCGGTCCTGCGCCGCTGCGCCGGCCCCACCCTGGACGTCGGCTGCGGGCCGGGCCGGGTCACCCGCGCGCTGGTGGAGGCCGGTGTGACGGCCGTCGGGCTCGACGTGTGCGCCGAGGCCGTCCGCCGTACCCGGGCCCGCGGCGCGGTCGCGCTGCGCCGGGACGTGTTCGACCCGCTGCCCGGCGAGGGGCGCTGGGCGCACGTGCTGCTGATCGACGGCAACATCGGCATCGGCGGCGACCCGGTCGCCCTGCTGCGCCGCTGCCGGGACCTCCTCCGCCCGCGCGGCACCGTCGTGGTGGAGGTGGAACCGGCCGGCCCCGGCCTGTGGCGCGGCGTCAGCCATCTCGCGTACCGGACGGTCGACGGCGTGTCCCGGCGGGGCCCGTGGTTCCGGTGGGCCCGGCTCGACGAGCGGGCGCTGCCGGCGGTGGCCGCCGCGGTCGGCCTCGCGGTGCACGAGGTGGCCGACCGGGACGGCCGCCGGTTCGCCGTCCTCCGCCGCCCCTGACGGTGACGACGGGGCCGGCGCCGGGATCAGCCGGGCGGGCCGGCCGCCGCTGCGCGCGGGTCGAGGCCGGGGGAGAACGTGGTGAGGAAGCGGTCCCGGAAGGTGTCCATCCGCCACACCGGCGCGTCGGGTCCCGGCCGTAGGCCGTCCTGCCAGTTCCAGCCGGCGATCCGGTCGAGCACCGCCCGGTCCCGCGTGATGAGGTGGATCGGCACGTCCTGGCTGGCGTCCGGGCCGGTGACGATCGGCGCGGGCTGGTGGTCACCGACCACGATCAGCACCAGGTTGTCGCCGCCGTACCGCTGGACGTACGAGGTGAGGGCGCCCAGCGTGTACTCGATCGACCGCCGGTAACCCAGCCGGGGCTGCTTGGACGAGCTGCGCTCGGTGGCGTCGCGGAACACGCTGCCGTCGCCGAGCGCGTTCCAGTCCAGCAGCCGGGGGATGTGCGTCCAGGGGGAGTGGCTGGAGATCAGGGCCAGCTCGGCCATCACCGGCCGCCGGTCCGTGGCGGTGCGTTCCCGCTGGTGGAACACCGACAGGGTGTACTGGTCGGGCATCGGGGCGAAGCTGAACCGCGGGCCCCGGTAGCCGAGGCTGTGCTCGTCGTAGAACTGCTCGTAGTCGTAGAACGCCCCCTCGGGCCACGCCTGGTTGGCCGCCGGCATCACGCCGACCGTCCGCCAGCCGGCCCGCTGGAAGGCGGTGCCGAGGGTGCTGCGGTCGCTGGCCAGCAGCGTACGGTGGCGTTGGTCGTTGTCGATCCACAGGCCGGAGAGCAACGTGGCGTGGGCCAGCCAGCTGCCGCCGCCGGTGGTGGGCGAGGTGAGGAACGCGCTGCGGGTGCCGTAGCCGGCCGCGGACAGCCGACGTTGCCCCTGGTCGAGCACCACGCCGACGTTGGCGAACTCCTCCTCCTGCACCGCGTCGCGCCCGTAGCTCTCGACGAAGGCGACCAGCACGTCCTTCCCGCGCAGCGCGGTGAGCAGCCGGTCGCCGGGCGCGTCGCCGTACGGGTCGGCGTCGACCTCACCGGCGAACACCGCCCGGTCGCGCAGCCGCGCCTGCACCTGCAGGGCGTGCGCGTTGACCAGCACGGTCGCGGAGGCGTCGGCCACCGGCCCGGCCGGCGCGATCCGCACCCCGGCGGCGGCGCCGACGAGCCAGAGCACCACCAGCGCCGCCAGCGCGCGGCGGGACCGGTCCGGGTGGCCGGCCAGCAGCCGGCACAGCCGCCGGGTCGCCCAGGTCAGGGTGGCGAGCAGCCCGACGGCCAGCAGCACGGCGCCGACGGCGGCGGCGACGGCGCCGGCCCGCCCGACCGAACCGCTCACGAAGGTGAACGCCTCGTCGAGCAGCGCCCAGTCGAGCACCAGGTCGAACGGCCGGCCGAGCGCCGAGCCGAAGCCGAGGTCGGCGGCCTTGAGGACCACCAGCAGCCCGAGCGCCACCCCGGCCAGCGTCGCCACCGGGCGGCGGGCCCGGGTGGGCAGGGCGAGCAGGACCGCCGCCAGCACCAGACCCTCCAGGGGGATCCGGACCAGCGCGGCGGGCGTCAGGTGGCCCGGTCGGTGCGGCGCGCCCAGGGCGACCAGCACCAGCGCCACGGCCACCGCGGTGGCCAGCCACCCCACGACCCGCCGCCACCGCGCCGGCCGGTCCACCTGCCCCGGGGTACGCCCCGTGCCTGGCTCGTCGACCGGGACGGTGCTCCCGTCGGGCCGCGCGCTGCTCTCGTCGGGCCGCGCGCTGCTCTCGTCGGGCCGCGCGGTGTTCTCGTCGGGCCGCGCGGTGTTCTCGTCGTTCTGCACGGTGCTCCTCGGTCAGTCGTGGACGGCGACGAGTTCCCGGCGCGCCGCCGGCCGGCCCGCGCCCACCGGCACGCCCGGCAGCGGCGCGCCGGCGACCGGCATCGCGGGCTGCCCGACGGGTGCCGTGGCCGGCGTGGGGACCGGCGCGGAGCGGCGCCGCCACAGCCAGAGCACGTCCCGACCGAACGACTCCACCTGGAGCGCCAGCGCCCCGACGAGCAGCGCCACCGCGGCCGGCGGCGGCAGCACCCGCGACGCGGCGACCAGCAGCAGCACGCCCAGCGCCGCCGCGGTGACCTTGCGCCAGTACCGGGGTGGCAGCGGCCGGCACATCCAGGGCAGCGCCCAGCCGGCGGCGACGAACAGGTACCGCATCGCGCCGAGGGCGAGCACCCAGACCCCGACCGCCGGCGCCACGTGCAGGCTGAGCACGGCGACGAGGATGCTGTCGATCTCCATGTCGAACCGGGCGCCGAGCGCGCTGGCCGTGCCGGTGCGCCGGGCCACGTACCCGTCCACGGCGTCCAACGCGAGGGCCACCGCGGTGAGGACGGTGAACAGCCCGATCGGCACCGGCCGGCCGGCGAACCCGTCGGCGACCAGCGCGGTGACCGCGCCGACGAGCACCGCCCGGCCCAGGGTCACCCGGTCGGCCGGCCCGAGAGCGGTCACCCCCGCCCGGTGCAGGCCCACGAGCAGCGTCAGGCACACCGCCAGCCCGTACCCGAGGCCGGCGAACCAGCCGGTGGGGCCGAGACCGACCGTCCCGGCGAGCCCGGCCAGCAGGACAATCTGGACGCCCAGCCCGATCAGCGGACCGTTTCGAACCGTGGCCACCGTGCCTCCGTGTCTATGATCGACAACTCCCTGACTGGGTAGTACGCATGAAACGACGGTCCGGTTCGCCCGGACGCGGAAAGGAGCAGCCGGTGACACGGACGGCCCGGGCCTTCTGGCTGCGGACACCCGGCCAGGGGGAGATCCGGCCGGCGCCGCTGCCCGCCCCCGGCCCCGGCGAGGTGCTCGTCCGGGCGCGGTACTCCGGCGTGAGCCGCGGCACCGAGACGCTGGTGTTCACCGGCGGCGTCCCCACCGGCCAGTACGCGGCGATGCGCGCCCCGTTCCAGGAGGGAGACTTCCCGGCGCCGGTCAAGTACGGCTACCTCAGCGTGGGCGTGGTCGAGGAGGGGCCGGAGGACCTGCGCGGGCGCACCGTGTTCTGCCTGCACCCGCACCAGACCGCGTACGTGGTCCCGGTCGACGCGGTGGCGGTCGTACCCGACGGCGTTCCGGCGGCCCGCGCGGTGCTGGCCGGCACGGTGGAGACCGCGGTGAACGCGCTGTGGGACGCGCCGCCGCTGGTCGGCGACCGGATAACCGTGGTCGGCGCCGGCATGGTCGGTGCCACCGTCGCGGCCCTGGCGGCGCGCTTCCCCGGGGTACGGGTGCAGCTCGTCGACGTCGACCCGGCGCGGGCGGCGCTGGCCGCGGCCCTCGGCGTCGAGTTCGCCGCGCCGGCCGACGCGGCGGGCGGACGCGACCTGGTGGTGCACGCCAGCGCCACCTCCGCCGGCCTGCGGCGCTGCCTGGAGCTGGTGGCGCCGGAGGGCACGGTGCTGGAGCTGAGCTGGTACGGCGACCGCGAGGTGACCCTCCCGCTGGGCGGCGAGTTCCACTCCGGGCGGCTCACCCTGCGCAGCAGCCAGGTGGGCCGGATCGCGCCGGCCCGGCGGAGCAGCCGCAGCTACCCCGACCGGCTCGCGCTGGCGCTGGACCTGCTCGCCGATCCGGTGTTCGACGTGCTGCTCACCGGGGAGTCCCGCTTCGCCGACCTGCCCGACGTGCTGCCCCGGCTCGCCGCCGGGCGGCTGCCGGCCCTGTGCCACCTCATCACCTACGACGGAGAGGACTAACCGTGTTCAGCGTTACCGTCCGTGACCACATGATGATCGCCCACAGCTTCCGGGGTGAGGTGTTCGGTCCGGCCCAGCGCCTGCACGGCGCCACCTTCGTCGTCGACGCCACCTTCCGCCGCGCCGACCTCGACGCCGACGGCATCGTGGTCGACATCGGGCGGGCCACCGACCGGCTGCGCGCGGTGCTGGGCGAACTGACCTACCGCAACCTCGACGACGAGCCGGCGTTCGCGGGCGTGAACACCACCACCGAGGTGCTCGCCCGCACCGTCGCCGACCGGCTCGCCGAGGCGGCGCACGCCGGTGACCTCGGCGAGGGTGCGCGTGGCCTGGCCGGGATCACGGTGACCCTGCACGAGTCGCACGTGGCGTGGGCCAGCTACGAACGGTCGCTGTGACGGGCACCGTCCACGCGGTGCTGCCCGGCGACATCGACGACCCGGCCACACCGAGCGGAGGCAACCGGTACGACCGGCGCGTCCTCGACGGCCTGGCCGCCGCCGGGTGGACCGTGCACGAGCACCCGGTACCCGGTCGCTGGCCGGACCCGGAGCCGGCCGACCGGGCCGGTCTCGCCCGGGTGCTCGACGCGCTGCCCGACGGGGCGGTCACCCTGCTCGACGGCCTGGTCGCCTCGGCCGTGCCCGAGATCCTCGCGCCGCGTGCCGGACGGCTGCGCCCGGTCGTGCTCGTGCACCTGCCGCTGGACCACGACGCCGAGCGCGCGGCACTGGCGTGCGCGGCGGCGGTCGTCACCACCAGCGGCTGGACGCGGCGGTGGCTCATCGACCGGTACGCGCTGCCCGCCGGGCGGATCCACGTCGCCGCGCCCGGCGTCGACCCGGCACCCCCGGCGGCCGGCTCGTCGACCGGCGGGGAACTGCTCTGCGTCGCGGCGGTCACCCCGCTCAAGGGACACGACACCCTGGTCGACGCGCTCGCCCGGGTCGCCGACCTGCCCTGGCGCTGCGTCTGCGCCGGGTCGCTCACCCGGGACCCGGTGTTCGTCGACCGGCTGCGGCGGCGCGTCGCCGACCAGGGTCTCGCCGGGCGGGTGCACCTGGCCGGCCCGTACCCCGGGGCCGATCTGGACGCCGCGTACGCGGCGGCCGACCTGCTGGTGCTGGCGTCGCGGATCGAGACGTACGGCATGGCGGTCACCGAGGCCCTCGCCCGTGGCGTACCGGTGCTGGCGACCGCGGCCGGCGGGCTGCCCGACACCCTGGGCCGCGCCCCGGACGGCACCCCGCCGGGGCTGCTCGTGCCCCCCGGTGACCCGGCCGCCCTGGCCGGCGCGCTGCGGCGCTGGCTCACCGACCCGGCGCTGCGCGGACGCCTGCGCCGGTCCGCCCGCGAGCGGCGGGCCGCCCTCGACGACTGGACGACGACGACCACCGCGCTGGCGACGGCGCTGGAAGGAGCGGCATGACCGTCGACCTGCCCGCGGGCTTCGCGGACTGGCTCACCCTGCGCGAGCCCGCCGACGCGGCGGCCCGCGCCACGGACCTCGTCGACCGGGTGCGGTCCTGGCTCACCGGCACCCCGCTGGTCGTGCACGACCTCGGCTGCGGCACCGGGTCGATGGGCCGCTGGCTCGCCCCGCGGCTGCCCGGTCCGCAGCACTGGATCCTGCACGACGGGGACGCCGGTCTGCTCGCCCGCGCCGCCGCCGACCTGCCCGCGGCCGCCGCCGACGGTGCCCCGGTGACCGTCGAGACCCGCCCCGGTGACCTGACCCGGCTCACCGCCGCCGACCTGGCCGGCGCCTCCCTGGTCACCGCGTCCGCGCTGCTGGACATGCTCACCGCCGACGAGGTCGAGCGGGTCGTCGCCGCCTGCGCCGGCCGGCCGGCCCTGTTCGCCCTGTCCGTCGTCGGCCGGGTGCGGTTCGATCCGGTCGACGCCCTCGACACCGAGATCGCGGAGGCGTTCAACGAGCACCAGCGCCGTACCGTCGGCGGCCGTGCCCTGCTCGGGCCGGACGCCGTCGACGTGGCGGCCGCCGCGTTCGTCCGGCACGGCGCCGACGTCGTGCTCCGGCCCAGCCCGTGGCGGCTCGGCCCGAAGGAACCGGACCTGTTCGAGGGGTGGTTCGCCGGCTGGCTCGACGCGGCCTGCGAGCAGCGGCCGGAGCTGATCGGCCCGGTCGGGGCGTACGCGCGGAGCCGGCGCGCCGCCGTCGCGGCCGGCCGGCTGACCGTTCTGATCGACCACCGCGACCTGCTCGCCCTGCCTACGGTGAACCCGTGAGCGTCGCCGTACGTGCCTACCCACGGGAAAGATCGTGAGGGAGGTCCGGATGGACACGGCGGTGACCACCGCACCCGCGGCGGGCCGGAGGGTCTCGGGGCGGGCCCTGGCATGGGTCCGGACGCTGGGCGGTGTCGGCATGCTCGGCGGGCTCCTCTGCTGGGTCGGCGCCGGCCCGTTCCTCGACGGGCTGCGCCTGATCGACGCCCCCGCGCTGGCGGCGGCGCTGGCCATCGGCGTGCTCACCACGGTGTGCTGCGCGTGGCGGTGGAGCCTGGTCGCCGGCGGGCTCGGGGTCCGGCTGCCGCTGCGAACCGCCGTGGCGCACTGCTACCGGGCGGTGTTCCTCAACGCGACGCTCCCCGGCGGGATCCTCGGCGACGTGCACCGCGCGGTTCGCCACGGGCGGGATTCCGGCGACGTCGGGCGGGGTATCCGTGCCGTCGTGTGGGAGCGAACCGCCGGACAGGTCGTGCTCGCCGCGGTGGCGGTGGTGGTGCTCGCCGCGTTCCCGTCCCCGGTCCGGCCGTACCTGCCGGCGGTGGCGGCGACCCTCGCCGCGCTCGGGCTCGGCGTGTTCCTGCTGGCCCGGGCGCTGCCGGTGGCCAAGCCGTCCCGCTTCGCGCGGGCGCTCGGCGCCGCGGTCGCCGACGTCCGTGCCGGGCTGCTGGCCCGCCGCACCTGGTGCGGGGTGCTGCTCGCCTCCGCGCTCGCGGTCGCCGGTCACCTGGCGACGTTCGTGCTCGCCGCCCGCACCGCCGGCTCCACCGCGCCGCTGTCCCTGCTGGTGCCGTTGACGCTGCTGGCGCTGCTCGCGATGGGGGTGCCGGCGAACGTCGCCGGCTTCGGGCCCCGCGAGGGCGTGGCCGCGTGGGCGTTCGGCGCCGCCGGCCTCTCCGCCGCCGAGGGCGTCTCGACGGCGATGGTGTACGGAGCCCTGGTGCTCGTCGCGAGCCTTCCCGGTGCCGCCGTCCTGGTGGCCCGTCGTGTCCGCGTGCCGGCCGGCACCGTCTGACAAGGAGTCCGATGCATTCCGCACCGCCCGCCACCACGATCCGTACCGAGGTCACCGTCCCGCTGCGCTTCCCCGACGGGTACACCACCACGGCGCGGGTCTTCTCCTTCGAGGGCCTGGCCGACGGGCGGGAGCACCTGGCGTTCGGGCTCGGCGACCGGGCCCACCCCCTCGACCCGGCGGGCACGCGCCGGCCCGTGCCGCTGGTCCGCCCGCACAGCGAGTGCCTCACCGGGGACGTGTTCGGCAGCCAGCGCTGCGACTGCGGTCCCCAGTTGCGGGAGGCCGTCGAGCGGATCGCCGACAGCGGCGGGTACCTGCTCTACCTGCGGCAGGAGGGCCGCGGCATCGGCCTGTACGCGAAGCTGGAGGCGTACGCGCTCCAGGAGGCCGGCCTCGACACGTACGACGCGAACCTCGCGCTCGGCCACCGCGAGGACGAGCGGGACTACACGGTGGCGGCGCAGATGCTCGCCGCGCTCGGCGTGGAGCAGGTCGCCCTGCTCAGCAACAACCCGGACAAGGCCGCCCAGCTGCACCGGCTCGGGGTCACCATCACCGAGCGGGTGCCCACGGGCGTGTACCTCTCCCCGGCGAACGCCGGCTACCTGGCCGCGAAGGTGACCCGCGGCGACCACGCCCTCGACCTACCTCTCGTCCATGACTGAGCGACCGTACGTCCTGCTCAGCTGCGCCGCCTCGATCGACGGCTACATCGACGACGCCACCGGCCAGCGGTTGGTGCTGTCCAACGAGGCCGACCTGGACCGGATCGACGAGGTGCGGGCCGGGTGCGACGCGATCCTGGTCGGCGCGGGCACGGTCCGCCGGGACGACCCGCGCCTGCTGGTGCGCTCCGACGCCCGCCGCGCCGACCGGGTCGCCCGGGGTCTGCCGGCCTCGCCGGCGCGGGTGACGCTCACCGGCTGCGGCGACCTCGACCCGGGGGCCCGGTTCTTCACCGTCGGTGACACCGACCGGTTCATCTACTGCGCGACCTCGGCGGTCGAGAAGACCCGCGAGCGCCTCGGCGACCGGGCCACCGTGGTCGACGCCGGGGAGCCGGTCGACCTGACCCGGGCGCTGGGGGACCTCGCCGCCCGGGGCGTACGCCGGTTGATGGTGGAGGGCGGCGCGAGCGTGCACGCCCAGTTCCTCACCGCCGGTCTCGCCGACGAGCTGCACCTGGTGGTCGCGCCGTTCTTCGTGGGCGACAGCCGCGCCCCGCGCTTCGGCGGCGACGGCTGCTTCCCCTGGCACGCCGGTCGCCGCGCCCGCGTCGCCGAGGTCCGCCAGATCGGCGACGTCGCGCTGGTGCGCTACGCGCTCTCCGACCGCTGCGCCGGCTGAGCGGCCGTCCCGCGGTCGAGGAACATCAGCCGGGCCCGCTTGTCCGGCAGGTCGACCAGCGGACCCGCCACGAACCCGCTGCGACGCAGGCGGGCCACCGCCCGGTCGTTGCGGGCGTCCGGCTCGGCGACGATCCGCCGGTGCGCCGGGTCAGCGAACACGAACGCGACCAGCACCCCGAGCAGGTGGCCGGTGAAGCCGGGCTCGGGGTGGGCCGGCGGGCCGATCAGCAGGTGCACGCCGTGGTCGCCGGGCCGGACGTCGTACACCTCGCCGACCGGGTCGGCGGCCGGCTCGTACGTCTGGAACAGCGCCGCCGGCCGCCCGTCCCGGTGCGCCAGCCAGGCGTGGTGGGTGGGGAGGGAGTCCACGTACCGGTAGATCTCCGCCACCCGGTCCCGGCCGGCGTCGCGCATCCCCCAGAAGCGGGCCCGTTCCTGGCTGACCCAGCCGTGGATCAGGTCCGCGTCACGGTCCGGCTCCACCGGCCGCAGCTCGACGCGACCGAACCCCGCGACATCCCGTCCGAACACGGCGTCACCCATCCCGCTCCTCGGTGAGGTCGTCCCAGTTCGTGACCACCGGCAGCAGCTCCCCGTGCTGCCACGCCGCGAGCTGGTCGGTGTGGTGCGCCGCGCCGGGCACCCCGTCGGCGCCGAGCGGCACGACCCACCGGCTGTCCTCGCGCCGCGCCAGGTCCCACGCGTACCGCGCCGCCGGCCCGCGCAGGCACCGGTCGGTGATCCCGGGCACGCTGGAGGTCGCGAGCACGCAGTCGTGGTCCCCGTCCAGCTCCGGCCCGCCTTCCGGGCCGGCGTCGGGCAGGGCCCGCCACGCGGCGAGCCGGTGCCGGGCGCCCCAGCGGGCGCCCGCGCCGCCGACGGCCGGGTCCAGGTCGCCGCCGGCGACCTCCACGAGCGCCTCCCGGGCGAGCGCCGCCGCGTCCGCCCCGGGCAGCACCCCCGGGGCCAGGAGCGCGCCGAGCGCCGTCCCCACCCGCGGCGTCAGCGCCAGCCAGGGCGCGAACAGCTCCGGGTACGCCGGTGGCTCGGCGAGCGCCGCGAGGGCCGGGTGGGCGGCGATCCGCCGCACCAGGGCGGCCCGCACGGCGGCGTACGCGCCCGCGTCTCCGCTGTCGGCGGCCATCCGGCGGTCCCAGCGCAGCAGCCGGTCCCGCAGCGCGGCCGCTTCCGGCGGCAGACCGTCCAGGTCGGACAGGATCGCGAGCAGCGACCCGGCGGCGGCCGCGTACGTGTCGGTGTGCACCTCGGCCATCCGCCCGGCGGTCCAGCCGGGGGACGCGTCGAGCAGGTCCCGGATGCGCCGCGCCCGGTACGGGGGCGCGAACTCCACCCCCAGTGGCGTGGAGACGCCACGTTCGTTTGCCATCACCGCGACGTCGGGCACCTCGGCGCAGGGCATCGCGTGCCAGCCCTGCCACGCGTGCCCGGGCTCCCAACCGGGCACCACACGCAGGCGGTTGTCGGGGTGGCGCGCGGGCACCATCCCGGCGGCGCGGTGCAGCAGGCCGCCGGTGGTGTCCGCGGCGAGGACGACGTTGACCGGCTCCACCCACACGTCCACGGCGGCGTCCACGTCGGCGACGGTCCGGGCGCGCAGCAGCGCCGGCAGCGCGGCGAAGCCCAGCTCGCCGGTGACGCGGGGCGGGTAGCGGAGGCTGATCGCCTCGGGCGCGTCCGGCCCCCCGACCACCACCGGTCCCCGGTCGGTCTCGACGACCTCCACGTCGACCGGGTCGCCCCCGGCCACGGTGATCGTCTCGGTGTGGGCCCGCGCGGGGCGCCAGCCGTCCGGCCCGTACGCCTCGACGCCGCCGCCGTCGCGGCGCAGCCGCTCGGCGTACAGGTCCTGGTAGTCGGCCATCGCGTTGGTGATCGCCCAGGCGACGTCGCCGGCGTGCCCGAAGTGGGCGACGCCCGGCACCCCGGGAACGGCCAGGCCGACCACGTCGTACTCCGGGCAGGCCAGCCGGATCTGCTGGTAGATGCCGGGGTCCTCGATGTACCGGTGCGGGTCGCCGGCCAGCAGCGCGGCGCCGGTGGCGGTGCGGTCCCCGGCGAGCAGCCAGCCGTTGCTGCCGGAGCTGGTCGGCCCGTCGGCGTGGAACAGCGTCACGGCGTCCGGGCCGAGCCGCCGGGCGACGTGCTCACGCCAGAGCTTGGTGGGGAAGCCGGCGAAGAGCACGTGGTGGGTGAGCCAGATCGCCAGCGGGGTCCACGGCTCCCACCGCCCGGGGGCGAGGCCGACGGCGGCGAACCGGGGGTCGCGCGCCGCGCCGGCGGCCAGGCCGTCGTTGACGCCGTCGACGTACCGGGCCACCCAGCCGGCGGTGGCCTCGTCGAGCCGGGCGTGGCACCGCCGGGCGGTGTCGTCGAGGCGGGCCTGCCGGGCGAACCGGTCCCACGGCACCGCGTCGGCGCCGAGGAACGCGGCGCTGGCGCCGAGCGACCGGTGCCGTTCGACCTCCAGCTGCCACGCCCGGTCGTAGGCGGTCACCCGGCCCTGCGCGTGGGCCAGCTCGCCGGGGTCGCCGGCCCGCAGGTGCGGCACGCCCCACCGGTCCCGGAACACCCGGCCACCCGCGCGGGCACCGCGCTCGGTGCCGGCGCGGGGCCCGGCGGTCCGGTGCCCCTGGGTGTGCTCGGCGCGCGCGCTCATTGGTGCACCCTTGTCTCACTCGAGCTGATGTTGGTTCGAGTGCACCGGTGACCGTCGGGCCATCGCCCAGCTCGCTCGATCTTTGAGGTCCAGCGTGAGTTCTGCGAGGCCCGGCGGCCCGGGACACCCCGACTGGCAACAGGGCTATGCGCCGTCGAGCGCCGCTCAATGAGCGACCGGCAGTGGTGTCCCGGAACCGCCAGGTGCTTCCCCACTGGTAGCGCAGCGGAGAGGCAACCATGAGTGTGACCGACAGTGCCGCGTCGGCGCGAGGGAACTCGGCCGGGGTGGACTGGGCCAAGGACGACTACGCCGTCTGCGTCATCGACGCCGACGGTGAGCCGTTGGAGCGGCTGACGCTGACATACACCAAGACCGGCCTGAGACGGCTGATCGACCTGCTCGACCGGCATCGGGTGGACGCGGTCGGCATCGAACGCCCGGACGGCCCGATCGTCGATGCGCTGCTGGCCGCCGACACGACCGTATACGTGATCCCACCCTCGCAGGTCAAAGCACTGCGCCGACGGTACGGCTCGGCCGGGAACAAGGACGACCGGTTCGACGCCTACGTCCTGGCCGACACGGTACGCACCGACCGGCGACGGCTGACCCCGCTCGTGCTGGACAGCCCACCGACCACCGCGCTGCGCAAGCTGTGCCGCGCCCGCAAAGACCTCATCGCCCACCGCATCGCGGTCGCCAACCAGCTGCGCGCTCACCTGGCCACGGCCCTGCCGGGCACCGTCGAGCTGTTCAACGACATCGACTCGCCGATCAGCCGGCAGTTCCTGACCCGGTTCACCACCCAGGACGCCCTGGACCGGCTGTCGCCCACACGCCTGGCCGGCTGGCTCAAGAGCGTGAGCTACAGCGGCCGCACCGACCCAGCCGTGCTGCACGCCCGCATCACCGCCGCGCCTCGCGGCGCCACCGGCGACTACGGACAGACCCTGGCCGGTATCACCCGCGCCTACCTCGCCACCCTGGCCGCGATCGTGGCCCAGATCGACACCCTCAACCAGCAGATCACCGACACCCTCGACCGGCACCCCGACCGGGACATCTTCACCAGCCTGCCCCGCTCCGGCACCGTCCGCGCCGCCCGGCTGCTCGCCGAAATCGGCGACGCCCGCGGCCGATTCCCCACCCCAGCATCCCTGGCCTGCCTCGCCGGCGTCGCCCCGTCGACCCGCGAATCCGGCAAGGTCCGCATCGTCGCCTTCCGCTGGGCCGTGGACAAACAACTCCGCGACGCCGTCTGCGACTTCGCTGGCGACAGCCGCCACGCCAACCCCTGGGCAGCCAACCTCTACCAACGAGCCCGCGCCCGCGGCCACGACCACCCCCACGCCGTCCGCATCCTCGCCCGCGCCTGGCTCGACATCATCTGGAAGTGCTGGACCACCAACACCCCCTACAACCCCGACCGGCACCGAGCCCTCCAACACTTGCTCAGCCAAGATCAACCGGCGATGGCTTGACACAGGGCAACTCACGCCGTGACCTCGGTCGCGGTGCGGCGGCGGGCCGCCGGTACGACCAGCGGGGTCCCGGTCTCGGGGTCGTCGATGACGCGGCAGGGCAGCCCGAACACCTCCGCGACGAGGGCGGCCGTCACCACCTCCCGGGGCGGGCCGGCCGCGACCACCCGCCCGTCGCGCATCGCGATCAGGTGGCTGGCGTACCGCGCCGCGTGGTTCAGGTCGTGGAGCACCGCGACCAGCGTACGGCCCTGCTCCTCGTGCAGCCGTGCGCAGAGGTCCAGGATCTCGATCTGGTGGGCGATGTCCAGATAGGTCGTCGGCTCGTCCAGCAGCAGCAGGGGAGTCTGCTGGGCGAGGGCCATCGCCAGCCACACCCGTTGCCGCTGCCCGCCGGAGAGCTCGTCGACCGCGCGGTCGGCGAGGTCCGCGACGCCGGTTGCGGCCATCGACTCGGTGACCACCCGCTCGTCCTCGCGGGACCACTGCCGCAGCAGCCCCTGGTGCGGGTAGCGGCCCCGGGCGACCAGCTCGGCGACACCGATGCCGTCCGGCGCGACCGACGACTGCGGCAGCAGGCCGAGGGTCCGGGCGACGGCCCGGGCCGGTCGCCGCTGGATGTCCTCCCCGTCCAGCAGCACCGCCCCCACGGCCGGCTTGAGCAGCCGCGACAGGGCCCGCAGCAGGGTGGACTTGCCGCACGCGTTCGGGCCGATCACCACGGTGAAGGAGTGGTCGGGGATGTCGACGGTCAGGTCGCGGGCGATGGTCCGCCGCTCGTACGCGAGGGTCATCGCGGTGCCGCGCAACCGGGACTGCATGCTCGGTGCTCCGTTCTCGTTCGGGGCCGTCACCGCCGGCCCGTTCGGGGCCGGCCGGCTCGGGGCCGTCACAGCCGACCGGCCCGGCGCTCGCTGGCGAGGAGCCAGACCAGGTATCCGCCGCCGAGCACCCCGGTCACGACGCCCACCGGCAGCTGGTGGCCGGGGAAGGCGCGCTGCGCCACCTGGTCGGCGGCGACCAGCAGCAGCGCACCGAGAGCGGCCGAGGGCAGCAGGTTCGGCCCCGGCGCGCGGGTGAGCCGCCGGGCCAGGTGCGGCGCGGTGAGCGCGACGAAGTTGACCGGCCCGGCGGCTGCCGCCGCGAGGGACACCAGCAGCACCGCGGTGGCGAGCAGGGCCAGCCGGAGCCGCTGCACCGGGACGCCGAGGGCGCTGGCGGCGTCGTCGCCCATCTCCACCAGCCGCAGCGCCGGCCCGGCGGCGGCCAGCACCACCGTTCCCAGCCCGGCCAGGGCGACCAGCAGCGGTACGGCGTGCGTCCAACCGCGCCCGTCGAGGCTGCCGGTCAGCCAGAGCACGGCCCGGGCGGCGTCCATCAGCGGGGCGCGGGTGAGCAGCCACCCGTTGACGCCGGTGAGGATCGCGGCGACGCCGATGCCGACGAGGACCAGCCGGTACCCGTGCACGCCGCGGCGCCAGGCCAGCGCGTACACCAGCGCGCCGGTGGCGAGGCCGCTGGCCACCGCGGCGCCGGACAGCATCGCGCTGGTGCCGCCGACGACGACCACGACGAGCGCGCCGGTGGCCGCGCCCTGGGTGAAGCCCAGCAGGTCGGGGCTGCCCAGCGGGTTGCGGACCAGCGACTGGAAGACCGCGCCGGCCAGCGCCAGCGCGGCGCCGACGGCGGCGGCGGTGACCAAACGGGGCAGCCGCAACTCGTGGACGATGAAGTGCTCGGCCGGCGTGCCGTCGCCGGCCAGGGTGCGCAGCACGTCGGCGGCGCTCATCGGGTAGTCGCCGCTGCCCAGCGCGAGCACGCCCACCACCAGGGTGAGCAGGGCGCAGGTGGCGCCCACGGCGAGGGCGCGGGGGCGCAGGCGCAACGACAGCCCGCCGGGGGTACGCAGGACGATCACGGGTGGGCCACCCGCCCCCGCAGCACCAGCCAGAGGAAGAGCGGCCCGCCGAGCACGGCGGTCACCATGCCGACCTGGAGTTCGCCCGGCCGGCTCAGCACCCGGCCGACCACGTCGGCCCCGAGCAGGAGCACCGGCGCGAGCACCGCGCAGTACGGCAGCAGCCAGCGCAGGTCCGGCCCGGTGAGCGCGCGGACCAGGTGCGGCACGAGCAGCCCGACGAAGACGATCGGCCCGCACGCCGCGGTCGCGGCCCCGCAGAGCAGGGTGACCGCCACGATGACCGCGCCCCGGACCAGGGCGGGCCGCGCGCCGAGTGCGCGGGCGGTGTCGTCGCCGAGCGCGAGCGCGTTGAGCGGCCGGGCGACGGCGAGGGCGACCAGCAGCCCCGCTCCGGCGAACGGGGCGACCGTGCCGACGGTGGTGGCGTTGGCGCTCGCGAGGGAACCGACGGTCCAGAACCGCAGCCGTTCCAACGAGGCGGTGTCGAGCAGCATGACGGCGCTCACGTACGAGTAGAGCGTCGCGTTGAGCGCCGCGCCGGCCAGGGCCAGCCGGGCGGGCGTGGCGCCGCGTCCGCCGCCGACCAGGTAGACGGCGGCCGTGACGGCGGCGGCGCCGAGCAGCGCGAACCAGACCTGCCCCCCGACGGTGGCTACGCCGACCAGCGCGGTGCCGGTGGCCACCGCCGCCGAGGCGCCGGCGTTGATGCCGAGCAGGCCGGGATCCGCGAGCGGGTTACGGGTCAGCGCCTGCATGACCGCGCCGGCCACGCCGAGTGCGACGCCGGCGAGCAGGCCGAGCAGCGTACGCGGCAGCCGCATGCGGTGCACCACGGCGTACTCGGCGGCGCCCGGGTCGAGCAGTCCCCGCCACACGTCGGCGAGGGGGAGCGACTTCGCGCCGACGGTGATGCTGAGCACCGCGACGGTGGCGAGCACGAGCGTGGCGGCCACCAGCCCGCCGGCCCGCGTGGCGGCACGGCCGCGGCGTGACGGCGCGTCCGGGGCGCCCGCCACGAGATCGGACAGTGGTGGATGAGTGACGGACAGGGTGGACTCCGATGTGGTGCGGAACGCCGGGGCGGGGCTTGACAGCACCTTAGGTTAGGTTAACCTAACCCCCGCTGTCCATGGTCATCGCGACCCCCGACCGAAAGACCTGCCATGTCGCATCCCGTGCCCGCCCGCCGACTCTCCCGTCGCGGCCTGCTCGCCGCCGCCGGCGGCGCCACCCTGGCCGCCCTCCTCGCCGGCTGCGGCCGGGACGACACCGACACCCCGTCCGCCGGCGCCACCTCCAGCGGGCCGTGGTCGTTCACCGACGACCGCGGCGAGAAGCTCACCGCCGTCGCCCGCCCGACCCGCGTGGTCGCCTTCACCGGCGTGGCCGCCGCCCTGGTCGACTTCGGGCTCGACAAGCAGATCGTCGGCGTCTTCGGCGAGACCAAGCGCGCCGACGGCAGCAAGGACCCGCAGGCCGGCGACCTCAACGTCGAGGGCGTCGAGATCCTGGGCAACGTGTGGGGCGAGTTCAACCTGGAGAAGTACGCCGCCCTGCGCCCCGAACTGCTGGTCACCCACATGTACGACCCCGGCGCGCTCTGGTACGTCCCCGACGAGAGCAAGGACAAGATCGTCCCGCTCGCGCCGGTCGCCGCGATCACCACCGCGCGGGTGCCGATGACCAAGCCCATCGAGCGGTACGCGCAGCTCGCCGAGTCCCTCGGCGCCGACCTGTCGGCCGCGAAGGTCACCGACGCCAAGGCCCGCTTCGAGGCCGCCGCCGAATCGGTCCGCCAGGCCGTCAAGGCCAACCCCGGCATCAGGGTGATGGCCTGCTCCGGCAGCCCCGACCTGTTCTACGTGTCCAACCCGAAGGTCAGCACCGACCTCATGTTCTTCGCCGAGCTGGGCGTCGACATCGTGGTGCCCACCAAGCTGGAGGCCGGCGACTACTTCGAGGCGCTCAGCTGGGAGAACGCCGGGAAGTTCCCGGCCGACCTGATCCTGCTGGACAACCGCAGCACCGCGCTCCAACCCAAGGACCTCGCCGCCAAGCCCACCTGGGCCCAGCTGCCCGCCGTCAAGGCCAACCAGGTCACCCCCTGGGACGCCGTGCCGCGCTTCTCGTACGCGGGCGCCGCGCCGCTGCTGGAGAACCTGGCCACCGCCATCAAGGGCGCGAAGAAGCTCGCCGGCTGACCCGGGAACGTCCCGGCCGGCGAGGTCGCCGGCCGGGACACGCCTCCGGATCACAGCTCCCGGTACATGACGTGCAGGCCGACCCGGCCCCGCTCGGGGTGCCGGAAGGCGCCCGGCACCGTGCCCACCACCGCGAAACCCTCCCGCCGGTAGAGGTCGACGGCCCGGGCGTTGCTCTCCACCACCGCGTTGAACTGCATCCCCGCGTACCCCCGCTCGCGGGCCCAGGCCAGCGCGTGCCGGCACAGCGCGGTCCCCACACCCCGGCCCCGGGCCTCCCGGGCGACCATGAAACTCGCCGTCGCGACGTGGTCGCCCGGACCGGGGCGGTTGGTCCCCATCTTCGCGGTGCCCAGCACCGCGCCGCCGTCCACCGCGACGACGGTCCGTCCCGGCGGCGCCTCCACCCACATCGGGTACGCGGCCCCGGCGGTCAGGCCCGGGTCGTACGCGAAGGTGTCGGCCGCCCGGACCACCTCCGCGACGATCAGCCACACCTGAGCCCAGTCGGCGTCGTCGAACTCTCGGATCCGCATCGGGACGGACGCTAGGCAGCCGGGCGCCGCGGTCGCAAGCGGATTCCTCCCGGTGGGTGCATCCGCGGACACTACCCGGGCCGGCCGCCGACCGCGTCCCCGCCGACGGCGGCTCAGCCGGGGCGTACCCCGGTCGGCCGGTGGGCGGGCGTGCCGCTGCCGGCGCCGCCGCCGCCCGCCAGGCGGCTGAGTCCGGGGCGTACCCCGGTCGGCCGGTGGGCCGGGGCGCCGCCGTCGTGGTCGGCCGCCAGCCCGACGGTGGCCGTGGGGCGCAGCGGCGGCGCCGGCAACATCGGCGCGTCCCGGCCGGTGCCGCGACGGCCGTCGCCGTCCGGTGTCGCGGTCTCCTCGTGGTAGTCCTGCTCGACGTTGACCGCCCAGACGTCGTGCCGGGCTCCCCGCGCGATGTTCTCGGCGGTCAGCATCGCCGTCAGCATCGAGTGGTCCTGGTTGTTGTAGCGGTGCATGCCGTTGCGACCCACCGGATGCACGTTCGGCACCTCGCGGGCCAGCCACTCCCGGATCACGTCGACGTTGCGCTGGTAGCGCTCGTCGTAGACCGGGTACGCCTTCGGCATCCGCACCACGTAGCCGGCCTCGACGACGCCCGGGCGCACCAGCCCCAGCGCCTCCAGTTCCGCCGTCGCCGAGGCGATCAGGTCCGCGTCGGGCGTCCGCCACGTCTCGTCGTCCACCGAGACGAAGTACTCCAGGCCGAGGCAGGTGCGGCCGTCCTTCACGAGGTGCGGTGACCAGGAGCCGAAGTTCTGGATCCGGCCCACCTGCACGCCCGGGTCGTGCACGTAGATCCAGTTGTCCGGGAACGAGAACTCGGCCGGGACCACCAGCGCCACGGTGAGGAAGTCCCGGTACCGCAGGTCCTCCGCGGCGGCCCGGACCTCCGGCGGTGGCGCCGGCCGCAGCGCGGCCACCAGCTCGGAGATGGGCATCGAGGAGACGACGTGGTCGGCCGGCTCGGTCCGCCGGCCGCCGGCACCGTCGACGGTGACCGCGACCGCCCGCCGGTGCTCCGGATCCCGGTGCACGGCGGTGACCCACGTGCCGGTGGCCACCCGGCCGCCGCGCCGCCGAACCACCTCGGCGCAGCGCTCCCACATCATTCCGGGACCCAGCTTCGGGTACTGGAACTCCTCGATGAGGCTGGTCACGTCCTTGCGGTTGCGCTTCGGGAGCACCGCGTTGCGGACGGCCTTGGCCAGTGACAGGTTCTTGATCCGCTGCGCCGCCCAGTCGGCCTGCAGGCGGTCGGCCGGCATACCCCAGACCTTTTCGGTGTACGTCTTGAAGAAGATCGAGTACAGCCGCCAGCCGAACCGGGCCGACACCCACCCCTCGAAGTGCGACTGGTCGCGCGGCGGCCGCAGGCGGGCCCGCGCGTACGAGCCCATGCACCGGGCGGCCTCCCACAGACCCAGGTTCCGCAGCGCGTTGGCGGCGCTCAGCGGGTAGTCGTAGAGCGCTCCCCGGTAGTAGATCCGGCTCATCCGGGGCCGGAGCAGGAAGTCCTCGTCGGGGAGGATCTCGTGCCAGAAGTCCTCGACCCGGGACACCTTCGTGAAGAAGCGGTGCCCGCCGATGTCGAAGCGCCACCCGTCCCGCTCCACGGTCCGGCTGATCCCGCCGACCACCTCGTCGGCCTCGAACACCCGCACCGGGGCGCCCCAGCGGAGCAGCTCGTACGCGGCGGTCAGCCCCGCCGGACCCGCACCGATCACCACGGTGCCGTTCTCGTCGCCCATACGCCCGCGCCTCCGTACCCCGTCGACACCCCGTCGACCGGACGGCCGGCCGCTTACCCGGCCCGGCGGCGATGTCACCTGCCGACCGCAGGTGTCGACGGCCCCGGGCGGGGTACGCGGCACCGTTCGTGGTGGGGACGGTCGGGGGACGGATGGTCGACGGGGGGCGGGTGCGCGGACTGCTCGCGCGGGTGCCCGCCCCCTGGCCGTACGTGCTCGCGGTCTTCGTCGGCACGAAGGTCGTCCTCAGCCTGGTCGGCGTGGTCGCGCTCGCCGCCTTTGACGAGATCCCGTGGTCGCCGCCGCCGGACGAGGCGGTGATGCGCCAGCAGCAGCGGGAGGTCTCACCGCACCGGTGGCTCTCGCTCTGGTTCGCCTGGGACTCGTTCCTCTACGACCACCTGGCCCGCCAGCCGCTCGACGAGCCGTGGCGGGACTTCGGTTTCCCCCTGTTGTACCCGTTCCTCGCCCGGCCGCTCGCCCCGCTGCTCGGCGGCGACACCGCGCTGGCGCTACTGCTCGTCGCCAACGCGGCCCTCGTCGGCATGCTGTACTACGCCCACCGGCTCGGCGAGCGGCTGCTCGGCGACGGCACCGACCGCAGCGGCGCCGGCGACAACGGCGACAACGGCGACAACGGCGGCGACGCGGCGGCCCGGCGGTTCGTCCGCTACCTGGTGCTGTTGCCGGCCGCGTTCCTGTTCCACGCGGCGCTGACCGAGTCGCTCTTCCTCTGCCTCGCCCTGGCCACCTTCCACTACGCGGAGCACCGGCGCTGGCTGCTGGTCGGGGTGATCGGCTTCTTCCTGGCGCTGAGCCGCTCGGCCGGGTTCTTCGTCGTCGTCCCGCTGGCCCTGGTGCTGCTCCGCCAGCACCGCTACCGGCTCGACCCGCGCTCGCTCTGGACCTACCTGCGCACCGGCTGGCCGCTGCTGCTGGTGCCCGCCGGTTGGCTCGCCTTCATGGCGTTCTGCCGGTGGCAGGGCGGCGACTGGTTCGCCTACAAGCACACCCAGGAGGAGGGGTGGGGCATCCGCGTGCAGAACCCGCTCGGCGTGCTCTGGCACGGCCTCACCGGAACGGCACCGCGCGACGCCCTGCGGGTCTGGATCGCCGTCGTGGTCCTGGCCGTCCTGGTCGCGGGCGCCCGCCGGCTCGGGCTGCCCTACCTGGTGTACGGCGTGATGATGGTGCTGGTGCCGGTGTCCATGGGCCCACCGGTCTACAAGAGCCTGCTGCGCTACCTGCTGGCGGTCTTCCCGGTGGCCCTGGTGCTCGCCAGCTGGACCCGGCGGGTCACCGTCGACGTCTGGTTGACCGCCGCCCTCGCCCTGCTCCAGGGTGCGCTGTTCGTCGCCTGGCTCGCGTACTGGACGCACTTCATCATCTGACCGGGCCCGCGCTGTCGCGGCGGACCAGTTCGGCCGCGAGCACCTCGACCCGGGGGGCCGGGCCGCCCGCGTCCAGCGCCAGCGACATCGCCCGTGCGCCCATCTCCACCAGCGGCAGCCGGACCGTCGTCAGGGCCGGGGTGACGTCCCGGGCGATCGGCATGTCGTCGAAGCCGGTCACCGTCACCTCCCGCGGCACCGCCACGCAACGCGCGCGCAGGGCGGCGAGCGCCCCGATCGCCATCGTGTCGTTGAGCGCCACGATCGCGGTGATCCCCGGCTCCGCGTCGAGCAGGTCACCGGTCGCGGCGACCCCACCGTCCCGGTCGAACGCCGCGTACCGGATCCGCCGCTCCGGCAGGTCGCGGCCGTGCTCGGCGAGCGCCGCCCGCAGCCCGGCGAGCCGGTCGGTCGTGGTGGTGAGCACCTCGGGACCGGCGACCACGCCGATCGCCCGGTGCCCCAGCCGGCACAGCTCGGTGCCGAGCAGCCAGCCGCCGGTGCGGTTGTCCGGCATCACCGCGTCACCGGAGTGCTCGTGCCGCCCGATCACGGCCACCCGGCCGCCGGTCGCCTCGTACGCGGCCAGCTTCTCGTTGAGCCGCCGGGTGAACTCCGCGTCGTGGTACCCGGAGCCGGCCAGGATGATCGCCGCCACCTGCTGCCCCCGCAGCAGCTCGACGTACTCCAGCTCCCGGTCCGGGTCGCGGTAGCTGTTGCAGATCATCAGCAGCCGGCCCTGGTCACCGGCGACCCGTTGCAGCCCCCGGGTGACCTCGGCGAAGTACGGGTCCGAGACGTCGTGCACGATCACGCCGACGGCGGTGCGCTGCGGGCGGGCCAGCAACTGGGCGTGCGCGTTCGGGACGTACTGCAACTCGGCGACGGCGCGCAGCACCCGCTCGCGCAGCTCGTCGGTGACCGGCTTGCTGCTGCCGTTGATGACCCGCGACGCGGTGGCGGGGGAGACGCCGGCCCGTCGGGCCACGTCCGACAGGGTCGCCATGACCGCCCCTCTCGCTCCATCGACGGTCCTCTCACGGTACCTGATCTAGGAATGCCGCCGGCCGCGCCGGATCGCCGGCCGGTGGCCGGCGGGTGATCCACCTCCCGGTGTCGATCCGGCGGGGCCCCGGTTCCGTACCCCCAGGACCCGGGCCCACCGGACGGCCCCGGCGGGGACGGAGCGCGCATGGCGACGGTACGGGGCGGGCGGAACGCGGGACCGGCGACGGTCCTTCCGGGCCGGAGGGCGGGACGGCGGCGGTCCGTGCTGGTGGTGGCGGGCGACGCGGCGGAGGCCGCGACCACGCGGACGCACCTGGAGCGGGCCGGCTACGAGGTGGGACTCGCGTCGGACGCGCGGCGCGGACTGGACCGGTGGCGCTCGGAGCGCCCGGACCTGGTCATCGTCGGGCGGCGGCTGCCCCCGCTGGACGGAGCCGACTTCTGCCGCATCCTGCGGTCCCGGTCGGACGTGCCGATCCTCGTCCTCGTCGACCCGCCCGCAGCGGACGGCCCGCCGGCGGGGTCGTCCGGCCGGTCACCGGACACTCCGGACACCGTCGGCGTCGCCGACGAGACGGTGCGGGCCCTGGACGCCGGCGCGGACGACGTGCTGTCCGTGCCGTACCCCGTTCCCGAGTTCGCCGCCCGGGTATGGGCGCTGCTGCGGCGCGCACCGACGCCCGGTGCGGACGTCGTTCTGCGGGTCGGTGCCCTGGAGATCGACACCCGCGCGGTGGAGGTCCGCCTCGGCGGGGCCCGGGTCGAGCTGACCGCCCGGGAGTTCGAGATCCTGGTCGTGCTGGCGCGGGCGGCCGGTCGCGTCCACAGTCGACGGCAGATCATCGACGTCGCGTACGGGGCCGACCGGTACGTCTCGGACCGGGCCGTCGACGCGCACATGGTCAACCTCCGGCGCAAGCTGGACGCCGTCACGCCGGGCAGGCCGTACCTGCGGACCGTGCACGGACGGGGTTACCTGCTCGCCGAGCCGCCGTGAACGGCGCGGAATCCTGTCGGTGGGCGTCCCTATTGTGCCCGGCATGGTGATGGTGAGGTTCGTCGACGAGACGACGTCCGGCGCCCGGGACGAGGCCTGGCATCTGGAGATCTTCGAGGAGCGGCTGCCGCTGCGGGAGCTGATCCGCCGGCGCGTCTTCCAGGAGGTGGCCGAGCACAACGCGCGCCAGCCGGAGGTGTTCCGGGGGCTGGTGCAGCCGGGCGGCACCGAGCGCACGCTGAACGGCTACCGGATGCGGGAGCGGCGCCGGGTGGACGCCGACGAGCAGTTCGCGCGGGCGGTGGAGGCGTTCACCCGCAACGGGTTCGTGGTGCTCGTCGACGACCGCCAGGTGGAGGAGCTGGACGTCGAGGTCGACCTGCGGGTCGGCACCGAGGTGTGCTTCCTCAAGCTTGTCCCGCTGGTGGGTGGCTGATGAGCGTCCTGCCGTCCGCCCTGCGCCCAGGCGCCCCCACCGATGAGCGCCTTCGCGCGCAGCTCGACGCCGCGTCCCGGTGTTGGACGTACTGGCGGCTCGACCAGCTCGCCCGACTGTGCCGGGAGGTGCGGCGGGTCGACGGCGAGCTGCCCGGCCACGCCGTCGCGGTGGCCCGCCGCACGGCGCTGGCGACCTACCACGCCAGCGGCCCGCTGCACGACGTTCTGGCCACGGTGGACGCGCCGCTGCTCAGCCCCGGCGAGGCGTGGGCCGACCGGGTGCTCGCCGACCTGCCCGACCTCGGGGCCGGCTGGCCCGAGCTGGTGCGGCACGCCCTGACCGCCACCTCGGCGCGCCCGTCGGCCCGCTGGGAGCGGCAGGCCCGGTCCCTGCTCGATCAGGTGGGGCCGGCCGGGTACCGCGACACGGTGACCGGGTGGCTGGCCCTGGTCGGGCGGCCCCGCACCTTCCCGCTCGACCGGGGAGAGTACGACCCGGACATCGCCCACGCGTACGACCCGTACAACGCCACCGCGCTGCGGGGCCTGGTGTGGCTGCTCGCGCTGGCCGTCGACGGCCCGGCCGACGCCGCCACCGCGCGCACGCTCGGTGGCCTGGTCGAGACGTCGCTGCGCAAGGTCGCCGGCATCGGCCCGCGCAACCCCAAGGTCGCCAACGCCGCGGTGTGGGCGCTGGACCGGCTGGACGGCGACGACGCCCTCGCCCAGCTCGCCCGCCTCGCCACCCGGGTCACCTACAAGGGCACGCTCAAGGAGTTGACCGCGGCGCTGGACCGGCGCGCCGAGGCCCTCGGCCTGTCCCGGGCCGAGGTGGAGGAACTCGCCGTGCCGACGTACGGCCTGACCGAGGTGGGCCGCCGGGTGGAGCGGCTCGGCGACGCCGAGGCCGAGCTGACCGTCACCGCCGGATCGGTGTCGCTCACCTGGCGCACCGCCGCCGGCCGGGTGGTGAAGAGCCCGCCGGCGGCCGTCCGCCGCGACCGTCCCGAGGAGCTGCGCGAGCTGAAGGCGGCGGTCAAGGACGTCGAGAAGATGCTGGCCGCCCAGGCCGAGCGCCTCGACCGGCAGGTCCTCGGCCGGCGTAGCTGGCCGTACGCCACGTGGCGCGCCCGCTACCTCGACCATCCGCTGGTCGGCACCCTCGGCCGGCGGCTGATCTGGCTGGTCGACGGCCAGCCGTGCGGGTTCGCCGACGGCGCGCTGCGCACCCTCGACGGCGACCCGGTCACGGCGACCGGCGGCGCCGCCGTGACGCTGTGGCACCCGATCGGGCGGGACGTGGCCGAGGTCCTGGCCTGGCGCGCGTGGCTGGAACGGCACGGCGTCGTGCAGCCGTTCAAGCAGGCCCACCGGGAGGTCTACCTGCTGACCGCCGCCGAGGAACGCACCCGGGTCTACTCGAACCGGTTCGCCGCCCACGTCCTGCGCCAGCACCAGTTCCACGCGCTCGCCGCGGTCCGGGGCTGGCGCAACCGGCTGCGGTTGATGGTCGACGACGACTACCCGCCGGCGACGCGGGAGCTGCCCGAGTGGGGCCTGCGGGCCGAGTTCTGGGTCGAGGGCGCCGGCGACGACTACGGCGTGGACACCAGCGAGTCGGGGGCGTACCTGCGCGTGGTGACCGACCAGGTGCGCTTCTACCCGGTGCACGCCCCGGAGAACCTGGCCCACGCCGGCGGTGGCGGGTACGAGCAGTGGGTGCGCGGCGGCGCCGGTCCGGTCGCGCCGCTGCCGCTGGACCAGGTCCCGCCGCTGGTGCTCAGCGAGGTGATGCGCGACGTCGACCTCTTCGTCGGTGTGGCGAGCGTCGGCAACGACCCGACCTGGTCCGACGGCGGGCCCACCGGCCGGTACCGCGAGTACTGGCACTCGTACGGGTTCGGCGAGCTGTCGGCCACCGCGGAGACCCGCCGTGACCTGCTCGCCCGGCTGGTGCCTCGGCTGGCGGTGGCCGACCGGTGCGAGGTGGACGGCCGCTTCCTGCGAGTCCGGGGTGACCTGCGCGACTACAAGATCCACCTCGGGTCGGGCAACATCCTGATGAGCCCCAACGACCAGTACCTGTGCATCGTCCCGAAACAGGCGGTGGAGGCCGGGCCGACCGGCGTCTTCCTTCCCTTCGAGGGCGACCGGATGCTCGGCGTCATCCTCAGCAAGGCGCTGCTGCTCGCCCGGGACACGCAGATCACCGACCCGACCATCACCTCGCAGATCCGGCGGTGACGACGGGCGGCCGGGTGGTGTCGGTGGCACCACCCCGGGTGGGGCTGTCCGTGCGAACAGATAACCCGGCTGCGGCAGCGGCCGATGATCGGCAAGGATGGGAGCCCGCCGCACGGGGAGGTCTCAAGTGTTCACGCTGCCGTTGACCGAGGACGTGGTCCTGCGTCCGCTGGAGCCCTGGCGGGCCGAGGAGTTCCTCGCCCACCTGGACCGGGCCCGGGAGCACATCCGTCCCTGGGTGGGGCCGTCGTTCGTGGCCACCGACCTCGACTCGGCCCGCGCGGTGCTCCAGCGCCACGCCGACCGTTGGGCCCACGACGCCGGCGGCATCTGGGGCCTGTGGGACCGGGGCGTCCTCGTCGGTGGGGTGCTGTTCGTGTCCTTCGACGCCGCCCTCGGGCTCTGCGAGGCGGGGTGCTGGCTGGAGCCGGCGGCCGAGGGGCGGGGGCTGGTCAGCCGGGCGGTCACCCACCTGGTCGACTGGGCCGTCCAGGAACGCGGCATCCAGCGGGTGGAGTGGCGCTGCAACGCGCGCAACGACCGCAGCATCGCCGTGGCCCGCCGGCTCGGGTTCTCCCTCGACGGCACGCTGCGCTCGGTCTACCCGGCGCCGGTGGGCGAGGGGCGGGTCGACATGGAGGTCTGGTCGGTGCTCGCCGACGAGTGGCGGGCGCGCGGGTCAGAGGTGGTCGAGCACCGCGTGCAGTGACCGGGGCGCCCGCTCCGGGCGCAGCGCGTCGACCAGCAGCCGCGCGTACGCCGCCTTGCGCCCCGACCGGGTGCCGATGAACCGGCGCAGTTGCGCCTCGACCGGCCGGCCGCGCTGCGCGGGCTGCCGCTGGAACAGGTCCCACGAGTGCAGGTCACCGGCCGCGGTGAGGACCGCCCGGACCCCGTCCACCCCGGCGGCCCGGATCAGTTCGTCCTCCAGGTCGGCGACGCAGACGTGGAAGCCGTACGCCGCCAGGTCGGCGCGGGTGAGGGCGGCGCCGAGCCCGGCGCGGGCCAGGCCGCGCCGGACGAAGCCCTCCTCCGGCGCGTCGTAGAGGCCGGCCAGCCGGAGGCCGAGGCCCGGCGGCCCGAGCGCGTCGAGGAAGTGACCGACGTTCGTCACGCCGCCCATCGGCAGCACGCGGACCCCCTCGGCCGGCAGGTCCCGCCCCACCCGGGCGGCGAGCGTCTCCAGGGCGACGTGGTCGCTGGCGCCCTCGACGAGCACGACCGCGCGGACGGCGTCGTCGAGGGCCGGAACCAGGACATGCGGCGACGTCCCGGCGCGGCCGGGCGGTGATGCCGACACCGGCCCGGGCACGGGCGACCTCCTCATCGCCCGCCATCATCCTGCGGCGGAGGCGGCGCCGCCCAGCGAATTCCGGGCGGAGCCGCCTCCCGGTGCGTCAGGGCAGGGCTTTGAGGAACGGTCCGTGGTTGAGCCGGAACTCCCAGTTGTAGTACCGGTCCCAGTTGATCGACCAGGTCATCAGTCCCCGGAAGTTCGGGTTGGTGCCGCTGCGCGGGGCGTACGAGCCGCAGCTCTGGCCTCGTACCAGGCAGGTGACGGCGGCCTGCACGCCCGCCGGCGCCACGTACCCGTTGCCGGCGCTGACCGACGACGGCGCGCCGAAGGCGACCTGGTCCTCGCGCAGGGCGGGGAAGACGCGGTCCGCGTTGCCGGCGACCGGGAAGCCGGCGAGCAGCATGTCGGTCATCGCGATGTGGAAGTCGGCGCCGCCCATGGTGTGGTACTGGTTGTCGAGCCCGACGATCGGGCCGGAGTTGTAGTCCTGCACGTGCAGCACCGTGAGGTCGTTGCGCAGGGCGTGGATCACCGGCAGGTACGAGCCGGCGCGCGGGTCCTGGCCGCCCCACGGGCCCGGCCCGTAGAACTGGTAGCCGAGCTGCACGAAGAACGTCTCGGGCGCCATGGTGAGCACGAAGTTCGCGCCGTACCGCTGCTTGAGCGCGCGGATCGCGGCGATCAGGTTGACGATCACCGGCGTGGTCGGGTTGCGGAAGTCCGTGTCGCCGGCGTTCAGGTAGAGCGAGTGCCCCTCGAAGTCGATGTCGAGGCCGTTCAGGCCGTACCGGTCGATGATCGCCGAGACCGACCGGACGAAGGTGTCCCGGGCGGCGGTCGTGGTGAGCTGGACCTGGCCGTTCTGCCCGCCGATGGAGAGCAGCACCTTCTTGCCCTGCTGCTGCTTGGCGCGGATCGCCGCGATGAACTCGGCCTCCGTCTCGACGCCGGGGCACTCGGCCGCCGGGCAGAGCTGGAAGCGGATGTCGCCCGAGGTCACGCTGGTGGGCTCGCCGAAGGCGAGGTTGATGATGTCCCAGTCGGCCGGCACGTCGGCCATCCGCAGGTACCCGGAACCGTTGGCGAAGCTCGCGTGCAGGTAGCCGATCAGAGCGTGTTTCGGCAACCCGCCGGGTGGCGGGGTGGTCGGGGGCGGAGTGGTCGGCGGCGGCGTGGTGGGTGGCGCGGTGGTGGGCGGGGGAGTGGTGGTGGGCGGGCTGGTCGGGCCGCCTCCGCACGGCGCGCCGTTCAGGGTGCAGTCGGTGGGGGAGCCGGGACCGGTGGCGAGGAAGCCGAAGGAGACGGAGGCGCCCGGCGCGACGGTGCCGTTCCAGGACCGGTTCGTGAACGTGTGCCGCCCGCCGGAGCTGCTCACCGTGGCGTCCCAGTACGAGCCGAGGGTGGTGCCGGTGGGCAGGGTGAAGGCGACCTGCCATCCGGTCAGCGTGCTCGTGCCGCCGTTGGTGATCGTGTACTTCCCCTCCCATCCGGTGCCCCAGTCGGAGGTCTTGACGAACGTGGCGGTGGGACCGGCCGCCCGGGCGGGCGCGGCCAGGACCAGCGTGGTGCCGGCGACGGTGACGAGGGCCGCGACGGCGGCCAGCAACAGATTTCGGGCAGGGCGACGCATCCGGACCTCCCGGTACGTGGGGCCGTCGGATCGACGGATGCACAATTATTAGGATTGTTAACTGTAGTTGTCCAGGCTCCGGCATGGACGGTTTCTGTCGTACCCGGGCGGCACCATGCATCCATGGCTGTCCCCGCCCTCACCCCTGACGCCGGCCGGCCGCGCTCCGTTCCGCTGCGCGAGGC
Organism: Micromonospora sp. WMMC415; assembly: GCF_009707425.1. Classification (GTDB taxonomy): domain Bacteria; phylum Actinomycetota; class Actinomycetes; order Mycobacteriales; family Micromonosporaceae; genus Micromonospora. The sequence goes on from NZ_CP046104.1 coordinate 3,652,562, forward strand.
GCGCACCCGGTTCACCCAGCTCGTCGCCCTGGCCGAGCTGACCGACACCGTCACCCTGCTCACCCGCGACGGCGATCCCCGGCCGGTCGCCGCGATCGTCCCGGCCACCGCCGCCCGCAGCGCCGCGCCGGCCCGCGCCGACGCGGACCGCCTCGCGGCCGTCACCGCCGGCTGGGCCCGCCGGCTCGACGAGGCCCACCGGCGCGGCGCCCAGCGGCACGCCGCCGAGCTGCGAGCCGTGACCACCGCGCTCGCCGAGGTGTGGGCCGAGCTCGACCGGCGGATCCCGCCGGGCACCGACCCGACGCTCGCCCGGCTGCGCGCCGCCCACGCCGACCTGCTGGCCGGCTGAGCGCCGGGAGCCATGCCCGCGCGCCGGCCACCGCGGCCACCCGGGCTCACACCGCCGGGTACGCGTGCGTCTCCGTCGCCTTGACCGCGGCCCAGACCGGCTGGCCGGGCACCAGGCGCAGGGCCGCTGCGGCGGCGGGCGTGACGTCGGCGGCGACCGCGATCGGTCCGTCCAGTTGGACGCGCAGGTTGTCGCCGTGCCGCTGCACGCCCACCACGGTCGCCGGCCAGGTGTTGCGCGGGCTGCCCTCCGGTCGGGCGGGGTGCAGGGCCACCGCCGACGGCCGGAACGCCACGAAGGCGTCCCCGTCGAGCCGGTCGGCGACGGTGAGGACGAGGCCGTCGGCGACCCGGACGGCGTGCCCCTCCGCCCGGCCCCGGTGCAGGTTGAGGCCGACCAGGCGGGCCACGTAATCGGTCCGGGGCCGCGCGGTGACGCTCGCCGCGTCGCCCTCCTGCACCACCCGGCCACCCTCCACGATGACCAGCCGGTCGGCGAGCACCAGCGCGTCCAGCGGGTCGTGGGTGACCAGCACCGTGGCGCCCGGGTGCGCGGCGAGGTGCCGGTGCAGCTCGGCGCGGGTGTCCAGCCGGGTGCGCGCGTCCAGCGCGGCGAGTGGTTCGTCCAGCAGCAGCAGCGCCGGCGCGACCGCGAGGGCACGGGCCAGCGCGACCCGCTGCGCCTGCCCACCGGAGAGTTGCCGGGGCCGCCGGTGGGCGTGCTCGGCCAGCCCCACCCGGTCCAGCCAGGCGCGGGCCGTCCCCCGGGCGGCGCGCCGGTCGGCGCCGTGCCGGCGCGGCCCGAAGGCCACGTTGTCCAGCGCGCTCAGGTGCGGGAAGAGCAGGTAGTCCTGGAAGACCACGCCGACCGAGCGGCGTTCGGTGGGGGTGAACGCGCGCCGGTCGGGGCGGTCGAGGTCGGCACCGTCGACGGTGACGTGGCCGGCGGTCAACGGCTGGAGGCCGGCGAGCGCCCGCAGGGCGGTGGTCTTGCCGGCGCCGTTCGGGCCGAGCAGCGCCACCACCTCGCCGGCCGCCACGCGCAGCGGCACGTCCAGGCGGAAACCGCCCCGGTCCACGACGAGGTGCGCGTCCAGCGGGCACGCGGTCACGACGCGGTGATCCAGCGGTCGCGCAGGCCGGCCAGGATCGCGACCGAGACGACGAGCAGGATCAGGCTGAGCACGACGGCCGACTGCAGGTCCGTCTCCAGCGCCAGGTACACGGCGAGCGGCATGGTCTGCGTCCGGCCCGGGTAGTTGCCGGCGAACGTGATCGTGGCGCCGAACTCGCCCAGCGCCCGCGCCCAGCACAGCACCGCGCCGGCGGCCAGCCCGGGCGCCACCAGGGGCACCGTGACGTGGGTGAACGTCGTCCAGCGGCCCGCGCCGAGAGTCGCCGCCGCCTCCTCGTACCGGCGGTCGGCGCCGCGCAGCGCGCCCTCCACCGCGATGACCAGGAACGGCATCGCGACGAACGCCTCGGCGAGCACCACCCCCGTGGTGGTGAACGGCAGCGTGATCCCGAACGTCGAGTCGAGCCAGCCACCCAGCAGGCCGCGCCGCCCGAACACCAGCAGCAGCGCCACGCCGCCGACCACCGGCGGGAGCACCAGCGGCACGGTCACGAGCGCGCGGACCAGGCGCCGGCCGGGGAACTCCACCCGGGCGAGCAGCCACGCCAGCGGCACCCCGAGCATCAGGCAGAGCAGCGTCGCCAGGGTGGCGGTGAGCAGCGACAGCCGCAGCGCGGTGAGTACCCCCGGCTCGGCGAGCCGCTGCGGCAGGGTGCTCCACGGGGTCCGGGCCAGGAGGCCGACGAGCGGCAGGACCAGGAACACCAGGCCGAGCACCGCCGGCAGCAGCAGCGCCACCGGTACGCCGCCCGCCCGCCCGCGTACGCCGAGGGGCCGCCGTTCGCGCCCGGTCGGCGACCCGGTCCCCGCGACCGTCACGGCGCCTGGAACCCGGCCTCGGTGAGCACCGCCTGCCCCGGCGCCGACTGGACGTACGCGACGAAGGCCCGCGCCCCGGCCGGGTTCGGGGCGTCGGCCAGGACGGCGATCGGGTAGTCGTTCACCGCCCGGGCGGACTCGGGGAACTCCACGGCGGTCACGTCCGCGCCGGCGGCGCGCGCGTCGGTGCGGTACACGAGCGCGGCGTCCACCTCGCCGAGCCGCACCTTCGACAGTGCCCCCTTCACGTCCTGTTCGAGGGTGACCGGGGTCAGCGTGACCCGGGCCGTGTCGAGGGCGGTGCGGGCCGCCGCGCCGCACGGGACCTGCTCGGCGCAGAGCGCCACCTTCAGCCCCGGCCGGGTCAGGTCGGCCAGGCCGCGGACGCCCTCGGGATTGCCGGGCGCGACCGCGACGACGAGCTGGTTGCGGACGAAGACGGTGGGCTCGCCGTCGGTGCCGCCGGCCTCCCCGACGGTGGCCATGGTGCGCGGCGAGGCGGAGGCGAAGACGTCCGCGGGTGCGCCCTCGGTGATCTGCGTGGCGAGGGCGGAGCTGCCGGCGAAGTTGAAGACCACGGCGGTGCCGGGATTGGCCGCCTCGAAGTCCCGGCCGATCCGCGTGAACGACTCGGTCAGCGACGCGGCGGCGAACACGGTCACCGTCCCGGTCACACCCCCGGCGGATCCGCCCGCGCCCGTGGACCCGCCGTCTCCGCAGGCGGCCAGGGCGAGCGTGGCGGCGACGGCCACGGTACGGACGACGCGTGCTCTCATGACGCCTGCCTTCCCCGGGGACCGGCCGCCGGGGTGGCACGCTCCACCACCACCGTCGTGGACTTGATCACCGCGACCGCGAGGGACCCGACCCGCAGGTCCAGCTCGTCGACCGCCTCCCGGCTCATCAGCGAGACGATCCGGAACGGGCCAGCCTGGATGTCGACCTGCGCCATCACGGTGTCCTTGACGACGTTCACGACGATGCCGCGCAGCCGGTTGCGGGCGGACGAGGCGTCCGCCCGCTCGTCCGGGTCGGCCGCCTGGGCTCGGGCGAACGCGGCAAGGTCCACCCCGTCGACCGTGCGGTGCCCGTGCTCGTCGCGGACCGCCCGCAGCCGACCGGCGTCCACCCAGCGGCGCACGGTGTCCGCGCTGACGCCGAGCAGTTCGGCCGCCTCCCCGATCCGGAACATCGCCACGGAGGACACCATATGCTGTCGCATCCACGAGCGGAACCATGGATGGCGGCTCGCTGCTGCACACTCAACCCCCCTGCCGTCCCGGCATCCGCGATAGGGCGACTGGCCAACCGGGGACGCGGTGCGGCGGGCCGCGGACGCGCCAGCCGGCCCGGCGCCGGACACCCACCCCGGCCCGCCGGCAACGGCCGCTGTCGACGCGGCCCGGGTGAGGAGAGCCACCGCCGGTGGGCACGGTCTGTCGGGCCGGCGCGACGTCCCGCTAGCCTCGGCGGACGGCGCAGTGGCGCCGCCCCGAGCAGCGGAGGAAGCCCGTGCGTGCCACCCTGATCCACGCGCCGTTCGACATCCGGGTCGAGGAGGTGCCCGACGCCGCCGTCCGGAACCCGACCGACGCGGTCGTCCGGGTCGTGCAGGCGTGCGTCTGCGGCAGCGACCTGTGGGCGTACCGGGGGGTGGCCGCGCGCCGGCCCGGGCAGCGGATCGGGCACGAGTTCCTCGGCGTGGTCGAGGAGACCGGCGCCGAGGTGAGCACGGTCCGCCGGGGCGACCTGGTGGTGGCGCCGTTCGTCTGGTCGGACGGCACCTGCGACTTCTGCGTCGAGGGCCTGCACACGTCCTGCCCGCACGGCGGCTTCTGGGGTGAGCCCGGCTCGGACGGCGGCCAGGGCGAGGCGGTGCGCGTCCCGTACGCCGACGGCACGCTGGTGCGGCTGCCCGCCGAGGCGGCCGGCGACGACCGGCTGCTCACCGCGATCCTGGCGCTGTCCGACGTGATGTCCACCGGGCACCACGCCGCCCTCGCCGCCGGTGTGCGGCCCGGCGCGACGGTGGCTGTCGTCGGGGACGGCGCGGTCGGGCTGTGCGGGGTGCTCGCGGCCCGCCGGCTCGGCGCGGAACAGGTCATCGCGCTCGGCCGGCACACCGCGCGGACCGACATCGCCCGCCGGTTCGGCGCCACCGACGTGGTCGCCGAGCGCGGCGAGGCCGCCGTCGCGGCGGTGCGGGAACTGACCAAGGGGCAGGGCGCGCACGCGGTGCTGGAGGCCGTCGGCACCGAGGAGTCGATGCGCACCGCCATCTCGGTGGCGCGCGACGGCGGCGCCGTCGGCTACGTGGGCGTGCCGCACGGCGGCAGCGCCGGCGTGGACATCCGCCAGATGTTCGGCCGCAACGTGCGGCTCGGCGGCGGCGTCGCCCCGGCCCGCGCGTACATTCCGGAGCTGCTCGCCGACGTGCTGGCCGGCCGGATCGACCCGTCGCCGGTCTTCGACCGCACGGTCACGCTCGACGGGGTGCCGGACGGCTACCGGGCGATGGACGAGCGCACCGCCCTGAAGGTGCGGATCAGGCCGTGAGGCGGGCGCCGGCCGGGCGCGCATAATGGTGGGCAGCCGGCGAGGTGTCGGTCCGGGACCGCTGGTCGCGGTCGGAGCAGCGGAGATGGCGGGAGTACGGTGACGCAGGCGATCCCGAACGTGACCCGGAACACCCGGCAGCGTGCCGAGGTGCTCGCGCTGCTGCGGGAGGTCGAGGGCTTCCACACCGCGCAGCAGCTGCACCGGATGCTCTGCGACCGCGACGCCCGGGTCGGCCTGACCACCGTCTACCGCACCCTCCAGTTGCTGGTCGACGCCGGTGAGATCGACTCCACCCGGCTGCCCGGCGGCGAGCAGTTGTTCCGCCGGTGCAGCCAGAGCCGCCACCACCATCACCTGGTCTGCCGCTCCTGCGGCCGGACGGTCGAGGTGGCCGGCCCGGCGGTCGAGCGCTGGGCCGACCAGGTGGCGGCCGAGCACGGCTTCACCGACGTGGACCACACGCTGGAGATCTTCGGCACCTGCGCGGACTGCGCCAGGGCCTGACCGGTGGAGCCGACCGCGCGGGCGGGTGGGCCGCAGCGTCCGCCGGCCTCGTCAGCAGTCGCGCCCGGTCAGCTCCGGCGCTGCGGGCGGCCCTTGAGACGGCGGCCCAGCTCCCGGGCGATCTCCCGCTGCGCGTCGCGCTCGGCCAGCGCCTGCCGCTTGTCGTACGACTTCCGGCCCCGGGCCAGCGCCAGCTCCACCTTGGCCCAGCCGTTGGAGAAGTACATCGACAGCGGCACCAGGGTGAACCCGCCGTCGCGCAGCTTCTCCCGGATCCGGTCGATCTCCACCCGGTGCAGCAGCAGCTTGCGGGTGCGCCGCGGCGCGTGGTTGGTCCACGTGCCGTAGCCGTACTCGGCGATGTGCAGGCCGTACAGCATCAGTTCGCCGTCGCGCTCCTGCGCGAACGCGTCGACCAGGGACGCACGTCCCTCGCGCAGCGACTTGACCTCCGTGCCGGCCAGCACGATCCCCGCCTCGTACGTCTTGACGACGGTGTAGTCGTGCCGGGCCTTCTTGTTCGAGGCGATCAGCGTGCGGTCGGGCTTCCGGGCGGTGCTCACCCGGGCAGGATATGCCGCCTGCTCAGGCGGTCCGCCGCAGCCGGTGCGGTCAGGCCGTCCGCCGCAGCCGGTCCGCCAGTTCCCGGACCGCCTTGGCGAAGCGCGGGTCGAACTCGCCCGGCCAGTGCCCCACGATCGGCGGCGGGACGCTGTCGTCGGGCGGGATGACCACGTCGCTCGGGTCGCGCAGCCGCCGGTCGACGGTTCCCGCCGGCCCGTAGACCGTGGGCGGCTCGCCCGGCCGGTGCGGGGAGAACATCCAGCCGCCGATCGGGTCGGTGTCCCGCCACAGGTTGAGCCAGCGCCAACCGATCCGCTCGCCCACCTCGCGCAGGACCTCGTCGCCGACGTACGCCGGGAACCACCGGGAGTAGAGCCGGCGCAGCGGTGACCCGTACGTCAGCAGCGCGACCCGGTCACCGGCGCCCGGTGGGAGTTGGAGCACGGTCGCCGCGAGCAGCACCGAGCCGTGGCTGTGCCCGGTGAGCAGCACCCGGTGCCCCTGGCCGGTCAGCCAGGCGATCCGGCGGCTCAGCTCCGGCACCGCCCGTTCGGCGTAGCAGGGTGGGGCGAAAGGGTGCGCCGCCCGGGGCCAGAACGTGCCCAGGTCCCACAGCACGCCCACGTAGCGGCGGAACTCGGCCGTCCGGTACGCGAAGATGCCGCCCAGGACCAGGGCGAGGATGAGCCCGAAGATCACCCAGCTACCGAAGCGCAGGCCGAACCGCACCAGGCCGGCGGGGAACCCGAACCACTGCTCGAGCGTCGCGCCGGGCTCCAGCTCGAACATGCCCACGGCGCTGGTCGCCATGCCGAAGCCGGCGAGCCAGGCGTACGTGATCGCGAGTGGGACGAGCCGCTCGGTGAACCGCGCCCGCGCCATGACCGTCTCGACCTCCCGCAGCCGGCGCCCGGCCTCGGGCGGCGCGTCCGGGTAGTCCCGCGCCACGGCCGCGCCCGCCGCCTGCCACCGGGCCGGTCGCGACGTGACGGCCACCACGGCGGCGACCGTCGCCGCGGCCACCACCGCCAGGAAGAACGCGAAGATCGCCCACTTGTACGTCAGCGGCGGGCCGGTCGCCGACTGCTCACCCGTCCCGACGTCGCGGTCCAGGAAGTCCGCCATCCGGTAGACCAGCTCGGCGGAGAAGGCCACCGCCAGACCGGTCGCCACCGCACCGAACACGGGCGTGCCGACCGCCCGCAGCGGCGGCCCGCCGCCGCGTCGCGACAGCGGCACGACCAGCCAGAGCACGAGCAGCAGGACGGTCTGCGCGAGGAAGAGCCGGGCCACCATGTCGCCGTACCCGGGCAGCCCAACGCCGGTCGGCGGTCGTGCGGGGTCGGCCGCGAGCACGGCCAGGACCACCGCGGTCAACCCGCACGCGAGCGTCCGCAGGACCCGGGTCGTGCGGTCGATCCGCCCCGTCCCGGGCTGATCGATCAGCGGATGCGCGCAGACCAGGACGACACAGGTGGCCAGGACCGCGCAGGTCAGGACGCTGAGCGTCACCGTGGTGGGCGAGGCCCCGAGGTTGACGCGGGCGGTGAGCAGGACGGCGTCCAGCGTGCCGAACGCGGCGGCGACGTGGATCGCGCGCAGCCGCCCGACCAGCGGCGCGGCGTCCCACTGGCCGACGGCGGTGAGCTGGTGCACGCCGGTGACGGTCGGGGGAACGCGGAACGACGCGAACATCCGCTCCGGCCGTGCCCCGAGCCACCAGACCAGCCCGACGGCGGCGGCCGGGACGAGCGCCAGCACCGCCAGCCGCAGCCCCACCGGCCGGCCCCCGAGCCAGGACAGCCAGCTCCGCTCGGCCAGGCACTGCGGCGACGACATGCACTTCCAGGCGACCAGGTCCAGTGCCACCCCGGCCACGGCGAGCACGTACAGGGCGGTGAGGGTCAGCGCGAGCACCCGGCAGAGGCCCTTGACGGTGAGGGCCCAGGCGTCGGAGCTGGTCGGGCGCATCCAGAACGCCACGTTGCAGAGCATGAACGGCAGCAGGAACACCAGCGACAACGTGCGGACGGCGGTGCCCGACGGCAGCTCGCTCCAGCGGTACGCCTCCAGGACGACCCCGCCCGGCCCCCTGGTGTCCGGGTAGCCGGTGCGGGGCCGGTAGAAGCCGCCGCTGCGGTCACCGGCGACCTGCTCGACGTTCGGGCGGTTCAGCACCTGTTCCGCGCTGGCGCCGGAGGCGCCGTGCACGCGTAGCTCCACGACGTCGTCCGGGCGTCCGCCCGGAGGTGCTGGCGCGTCCGACATCGGCCCCCCGGAGGCGTCGTACGGCGGCACGGCCGCCCCGGGCCGCGCGGTGGGCGCCGTCTACCCGTTCGACGCCCGGTCACGCCTGCCGCCCGATACCCGATCGGGTGGCGGCGGGCCGGGGTGTCCGGCCACAATCCGGGCGTGGATGATGCGCGGCTGGTCCGGCTGAGCAAGCGGATGTCCCTCGCCCTGCGGCACCGTCCGGACCGCTTCGGGCTGGCCCCGGACCGCGCCGGCTGGGTGCCCGTCGACGACGTCCTCGCCGCTCTGGGCATCCGCCGCGCCGACCTCGACGACGCGGTGGCCGGCAACGACAAGCAGCGCTTCGCGGTGGAGCGCGGCCCGGACGGCGTCGAGCGTATCCGGGCCAACCAGGGGCACTCGATCCCCGTCGATCTCGGGCTGTCGCCGGTGGACCCGCCGGCCGTGCTCTACCACGGCACCAGCGCCGCCGTGCTGGACTCGATCCGGGTGAGCGGGCTGCACCGGGGCGGCCGGCACCACGTCCACCTCTCGCCGGACGTGGAGACCGCGCGGCGGGTGGGGGCCCGGCGCGCCGGCCGGACCGTGGTCCTGACCGTCGACGCGGCCGGCATGGCGCGCGACGGCCACGCCTTCTACCGCAGCGCCAACGGTGTCTGGTTGACCGACACCGTCCCCGCCCGTTATCTGGAGGCCTGACCGCCGCCGCTGCCCGGCCGGCCCGCTCGGGCCGCTCGGCCCGCTCGGCCTGCCGGCCCGGCGCCGTCGGCCCGCCCGCTGCCCGGCCGCCCGGTCGGAGCCGCCGGGTTCAGCCGGCGTGCCGGGAGAGGAAGTCGGCGAGCACCCGGGTGTGGGTCGAGAACGCCAGCTCGACCGGCTCGGTGAGCACCAGCCACTCGGTCGCCTCCTCGGTGGGCGCCGACGGCGGCAGCGTCGCGGCCGGCCGGGCGGACAACTCCCCGAAGATCATCATCGTGCCGCCCGCCGGGGCGCTGTGCACCGCGAACAGCGTCGCGTCGGCCGGGTCGGCGAGCAGGCCGGTCTCCTCGCGAAGCTCCCGCACCAGCGCGTCCTGCCACTCCTCGCCGTACTCGATGAAGCCGCCCGGCAGCGCGAGCTGCCCACGCGCCGGCTCGATGTCCCGGCGGACGACCACCACGCCCAGGCCCGCGTCGGTGCGCACCGGCAGCACCGCCACCGCCACCGGCAGCGGATTGCGCCAGACGGTCTCGCCGCAGGCCGCGCAGACGCGGGGCCACGCGGTCGGTGGCGGGTAGGCCGTGCCGCAGTAGGAGCAGTGCGAGTACGGCGTCGCGGTCATGCCGTCGCACGTTACCCGTCGCATCGCAGGGCGTGCGGTCGCTCCCGGGGGCGCGGCGGTGTCCGCGGGTGCGCGACACCGCCGCGCGGCGGCACCTGTCGGGTCAGGCCTGCTCGGCGCCGGTGTAGAAGGCGGTGGTGCGGTCGGCCGCGGCCCGGGCCTCGGCCCGGTCGGTGCCGCCGGCGACGCTCGCCTCGTACCACTGCTCGCTGCTCAGCGCGACGAACCGTCGGCCCTCGTCGGAGGCCATCCAGGCCTCGCTCTCCTCGGGGGTGACGCCGGCGCCCGCGGCGGCCAGGTGCGAGGCGAGGCCGAGCGCCGCCAGGTCCCAGCCCACGCCCACCGCCCCGGGGCCGAACTGTGTCCAGCGGTCGTCGTCGACGTGCGCGATGTGGTCCAGCTCGAACCGCGTCCGGCCGTCCTCGACCGGGGCGAGCCGCACCTCGATCCAGCTCACCTCGTCGCCGTACTCCCAGGTCGCGGCGAAGCCCTTCGGCGGATCGCAGCGTTCGATCGTGCCGCCGGCGTTGCCCTGCAACTGGTAGCGGCCGCCCAGCCGCAGGTCCCCGGAGACGGGCAGGAACCAGCGGGGGATGCGTTCGGGGTTGGTGCAGGCGTCCCAGACGTCCTCCGGGGACGCGTCGTACGTTTGGCTGATCGTCATCACCCGGGCCTCGCCGGCCTCGAGGGCACGGCGGCCGAGCTGGCGCCGGACGGCGCTGATCTGGCTGCTGGCGTCGATCATCGTTCACTCCTGTCGTCGGGGGGCGGCGGCTCGCGTCGCCGCCGCTCGCGCTGGCCCCGGGCCAGCTCGGTGGCCAGTGCCTGGAGCGGGTTGGTCCAGAACCGGCGGAAATGCTCCAACCACTGGTCGACCTCCCGCAGCGGCCGGGTGTCGACCGCGTACAGCCGGCGCGTGCCGGCCGGGCGGACGGTGGCGAAGCCGTTGTCGCGCAACACCTTCAGATGCTGGGAGACAGCCGGCTGGGAGATCCCGAACTCCGCCCGGACCACCTCGACCAGCTCACCGGCGGTCATCTCGCCGTCGGCCAGCAGCTCCAGGATCCGGCGTCGCACCGGATCGCCGAGCACATCGAACGCGTGCACCGGATCTTTATATCAGGCAGTACTTATTTAAGCTAGCTCTGATGATCGGCGCGAGCGGTGCCGATGGCGTCCATCCGGCCCCAGCGGCCGGGAATGTCCAGCAGTTCGACGCGACCGAACCGCGCCGGCACCTCGGGGGCCACCACCAGGTGCTCGCCGTACGGCTCCAGTCCGAGCAGCGTACGGACCAGCATGATGGTCGCGCTCGTCGCCAGCGCGTGGGGACTGTTCGCCGTCGGGTAGCGCACCGGGTAACCGGTCCGCTCCCGGTCGAACCCGGCGAACGCCTCCGGCAGGCGGGCGTCGAAGTACGCCGACGCCGCGATGATCCCCTCCGCGATGACGCCGGCCTCGCGTCGGAAGCCGTACCGGCGCAGCCCGGCGGCGATCAGCGCGTTGTCGAAGGGCCACACGGTGCCGACGTGGTAGCCGAGCGGGTTGTACCGGGCCTGGCCCTCCGCCAGGGTGCGTACCCCCCAGCCGGAGAAGAGCCGCGGGCCGAGCAGGTGCTCGACCACCGACGCCGCCCGCGAATCGTCGACGATGCCGCTCCACAGCAGGTGCCCGATGTTCGACGACAGGGCGTCGACCGGGGTGCCGTCGCTGTCGAGGGCGAGCGCGAAGTAGCCGTCGCCGGCCAGCCAGAAGTCCCGGTTGAAGCGCACCTTCAGGTCCGCTGCCTCCCGCTCCAACCGGTCGGCGTACGCCGGGTCGCCCCAGACGTCGCGGGCCAGCCGGGCGCCCCGCCGCTTCGCGTCGTACGCGTACCCCTGAAGTTCGCAGGTCGCCCGGGGCAGGCCGGGCAGGTGCCCGTCGCGGTAGCAGACCGCGTCGGGAGAGTCCTTCCAGCCCTGGTTGAGCAGGCCCGTGTCGTTGTTGCGGCGCTGGTACCAGACGTACCCGTCGTTACGGATGTCGCCGTACTCTTCGATCCACCGCAACGCCGCCCGGGCCTCCTCCTCGAACTCCCGCGCCAGCGCGGTGTCACCGGTCCACCGCTCGTACTCGTCGAGCAGGACGACGTACAACGGGGTGGTGTCGGCGCTGCCGTAGTACGGCGACTGCGGACGCTCCTCGAACGCGGCGCGTTCCCCGTACCGGAACTCGGTCAGGATCTTTCCCGGCTCCTCGTCGCGGAAGTCGTCGAGGACCGCGCCCTGGTCGATGCCGAGCATGCGCAGCGTCGCGGCGGCGAGCCCCGGAGCGACCGGGAGGGCCTGCAGGCTCGTCAGGATGCTGTCCCGGCCGGTGATGGTGGCGGTCCACGGCAGGCCGGCGGCGGGCATCGCCTCCTCGGGCAGGGTCAGCGGCGAGAACCGCAGGCCGGCGAGGTCCACCAGGCTGCGCCGCCACGCCGTCGTCAGGACCTCCCAGTCGCAGCTGAGCCGCGGCGACTCGGCCAGCCAGTGACCCAGGTCGGTCCGGAGCTGGTCGGCGGCGCGCCGCCGACGGCGGTGCAACCGTTCGCGCACGTCCTCGCCGTCCGGGCGGAGAACCAGGCTCCGGACCCGCACAGTGGTCGTCCACCGCCCGTTCCGGTCGATCCGTACGTGGTAGGTCAGCCCGTTCTCGTCGACGTCCGCGGGTGCCGTGCTGGAGATGACCGTCTCCCGCTGGAACCGCTCCCGCTGGTAGCCCAGGCGTAGGGAGCCGTTCTCTGTCCGGCGGTAGAAGCGCCCGGCGGGGCCGTGCGGCTGCTGCATCGCGAGGATCGGCACGAAGTCGCTGCCGGCGTCGATCCGTACCGTGTAGTCCGTCGGTTCGGACCGATGGTTGAGGACGGTGAGCGTCTCCTGGAAGCTGCCGCCGGTGATGACGCGGTCCCGGATGACCGACACCTTCGCGTCGACGTAGTGGGTCGGAACGCCGGGCACCAGGAAGAACCGGGCCTCGAAGTAGTGCGGTTCGTGCACGGCGAGCGGGTGCAGCGTTTCGCCGTTGATGGTGAGCCGCCAGCGGGACAGGAAGCGGGTGTCGAAGTCGAAGAATCCGCACGGGTTCGCCGGGGTCGCCGCGATGTCGCCGTTCTCCTCGCTGAGGACGAAGATGTTGCCGTCCAGGATCCGGACCAGGTCGGCCTTCACGCCCGGTCCCGGGCTGTCGGGCTGACGGCGCGCGGGTGGCGGGCGCCGGGCGGCGGCGCGAACAGGCGTTCCAGCAGCACGACGTACCGGAACTGGCCCTCGGTGGTGATGTCGTTGCGTAGCCAGGCGGAGAGGGGCTTGACCTCGCCGCGGGCCATCCGCTCGAACAACGACTCGTCCGCGTGGATCACCGTGTCGGCCGTGCGCGCCTCCCGGGTGACCCGCACCGTGCCCCGGTCGATCGTCACCAGCCAGTGGTCGGTCCCGTCGGGGTGAATCAGGTCGAAGCGGATGGAGCCGCAGGTCTTGCGGGTCAGGCGCTCGTGCCCGTGCCGGACGAGCCCGGCGAAGAACGTCTCCGTCGCCTCCGACATCCCCGGCACCCCCCGGTCGACTCTAGTGGCCGCGCCCGGAATGCGAGGGTCCTTCTCCCGGGGAACGTCCGGGACGACGTGCCCCCGGAGAAATGTCGCTCGGTGTTGTCGAAACCGTCGGTGCCGTGGGGCCGCCGGTACGCCCTCGCCCGAGGAGGGGCCCGTGCGCCACGACCTCACCACCCGGGCGGACGAGGTGCAAGGAAGGGCCCCCTGTTAACGCCTCCGGTAGAGGAAGGGTCCCTTCTTAACGCGGGCCGCGGACCCCGAGCGTTTTCCGCCGCGGCGGGCGGGAACTCCCGAGGCACGGCAGTGCGGCGCCCGGCGCGCCGCCCGACGAACGGACGCCGACCGCTCATGACGTACCGTCCGGCCCCCACCCTCCCCGACCTCACCACGCTGACCCTCGGCGTCGAGGAGGAGTACCTGTTGCTGGACCCCGACACGGGGGCGAGCCTGCCGGTCGCCGGACAGGTGCTCGACGAGCTGTCGGGCGCCGCGCGTGAGCAGAGCCGGCAGGAGTTCCGGCACAGCATGGTCGAGATGGTCACGCCGGTCTCGTCCGAGCTCGCCGAGGTACGCGAGCACCTGGTGGCGCTGCGCGGGGCCGCCGCCGACGCGGCCGAGGCCGCCGGCGCCCGCCTCGTCGCCGTGGGGGCCACGCCGGTGCACGAACCGCACCGGACGGTGCCGGACAAACCCCGCTACCACGCGATGTCCCGGCGATTCGGGCCGGTCGCGCACGATCCGGCGGTCTGCGGCTGCCACGTGCACGTCGGTGTCCCGGACCGGGAACTCGCCGTGCAGGTCTGCAACCACCTGCGCCCCTGGCTGCCGGTGGTGCAGGCGATCACCGCCAACTCGCCGCTGCACGACGGCCGGGACACGGGGCACGCGAGCTGGCGGTCGATGCAGCTGGAACGCTGGCCGAGCATCGGCCCCACCCCGCACTTCGAGTCGGTCGCCGACTACGACGCCACCGTCGAGGAGCTGATCCGGGCGGGCATCATGCTGGACGCAGCGATGGTCTACTGGTACGCCCGCCCGTCCGTCGCGTACCCCACGGTCGAGGTGCGGGTGGGCGACGTCTGCCCGACCGTCGACGACACCGTGCTCGTCGCCGGGCTCGTCCGCGCCCTCGTCGCGACCGTGGCGGGCGACGTCCGCCACGGGATCCTCGCCCCCCGGATCCGGGACTGCCTGCTCTCCGCCGCCCACTGGCGCGCCGCCCACGACGGGCTCGACGGCGACCTCATCGACCTGCGCTCGGGCCTTGCCCGGCCGGCGTGGGACCTGGTCGACGAGCTGTTCGCCACCGTCGCGCCCGCGCTGCTGCGGCACGGCGACCTGACGTACGTGCTCGACCAGCTGCACCGGGTCCGCCGCGACGGCAACGGCGCGGCCCGGCAGCGCCGCGTCCTGGCCCGGACCGGCTGCGACGTCCGCGCCGTGCTGGACCATCTCGCGGCCCAGACCCGCCCGGCGGCGTGATTGCAGGGGGCCCTTGTACAACGCCAGGCGTTAACAAGGGGCCCTTCCTTGCACCTCAGCGGATGTCGTGCGTCTGGAGCCACAGCTCCAGCAGCCCGAGCTGCCAGAGTTTGTTGCTGCCGGCCGCCGACTGCGCCGCCTCCGGGTCGGCGAGCAGCTCCGCCACGTACTCCGGCCGGAACAGGCCGCGCTCCCGCGCCACCGGCGCCCGCAACGCCTCGACGACCAGGTCACGCACCGGGCCGTCCACGTTGCGCAGCGCCGGCACCGGGAAGTAGCCCTTCGGGCGGTCGACCAGCTCGGGGGGCAGCACCTCCCGGGCGACCTCCTTGAGCACCCCCTTGCCGCCCTGCGCCACCTTGTGCTCCGGCGGGCAGGCCGCCGCGAGGGCCACCAGGTCCTGGTCCAGGAACGGGGTCCGCACCTCCAGCCCCCAGGCCATGCTCATGCTGTCGACCCGCTTCACCGGGTCGTCGGGGAGCATCCGGTGGGTGTCCAGGCGCAGCACCGCGTCCAGCGCGGTCTGCGCGCCCGGCGCGGCCAGTTCGGCGGTGAGCAGGTCGCGGCTGGCGTCGTGGTCGCAGGCGTACGCGGGGTCGACCACCCGGGTCAGCTCGGCGTGGTCGCGGTCGAAGAAGGCCGCCGCGAACGCCGCCGCCGCGCCGTCGCGGGGCGCCCCGGTGAGGGGCTGGTGGTAGCCGTACCCGGCGAAGACCTCGTCGGCGCCCTGCCCGGACTGCGCCACCTTCACGTGTTTCGCCACCTGCTCGCTCAGCAGGTGGAAGGCCACCACGTCGTGGCTGCCCATCGGCTCGGTCATCGCGGTCACCGTCGCCCGCACCGCCGGCACCAGGTCGTCGTCGGCCAGCCGGATGCGGTGGTGGTCGGTCCGGTACGTGCCGGCCACCAGGTCGGACCAGTGGAACTCGTCGCCGGCCTCGCCGCCCCGGCTGTCGAAGCCGATGCTGAACGTGCGGAGCTGGTCCTGGCCGGCCTCGGCGAGCAGCGCCACGATGAGGCTGGAGTCCAGACCGCCGGAGAGCAGCACCCCGACCGGGACGTCGGCGACCAGCCGCCGCCGTACGGCCGTCCGCAGCGCGCCACCGACGGCGGCCCGCCAGTCCCGGGCGTCCATGCCGGCGTGGGCGGGATCGCGGACGTACTCCGGCTGCCAGTACACCCGCTCCCGGCTGCGCCCGTCCGCCTCGACCACCCGCAGCGTCGCCGGGGGCAGCTTGCGGACGCCGCGCAGGACGGTCCGGGGCGCCGGCACGATCGAGTGCCAGGACAGGTAGTGGTGCAGGGCCACCGGGTCGATGCCCGTGTCGACGTCGCCGCCGCGCAGCAGCGCCGGCAGGGTCGAGGCGAAGCGCAGCCGCCCGGGTGTCTCGGCGAGGTACAGCGGCTTGATGCCGAGCCGGTCGCGGGCCAGCACGAGCCGCCGCCGGGCCCGGTCGACGAGCCCGATGGCGAACATGCCGACCAGGTGGTCGACGAACGCCTCACCCCACTGCGCGTACGCCACCAGGATCACCTCGGTGTCGCTGGTGGAGCGGAAGGTGTGCCCCGCGGCGCGTAGCTCCTCGCGCAGCTCGGGGTAGTTGTAGACGCAGCCGTTGAAGACCAGCGCGAGCCCCAGGTCCTCGCGGACCATCGGCTGGGCGCCGGCGTCGGACAGGTCGATGATGGTGAGCCGGCGGTGCCCGAGGGTCACCCAGCCGTCGCTCCACAGGCCCTCGCCGTCCGGCCCCCGGGACCGCATCGCGTCGGTCATCCGGGCCACCGCCTCCGCGTCGGGTGTCGACCCGTCGAGGCGTACCTCCCCGCCGATGCCGCACACGATCAGCGTCCACCCGTCCGCCGCCGGATCGCCCGCCCGGCGAGCACCGCACCCATCCGCCACCGTCCCGTCGCGCCGGCCGCGGGCCACGTGCGCGGCCCGGTCCCGTCCGCAGGACGGGCGGGTCGGCTACCCGCTGCCGGGGCGACCAAACGGGTCTCAAAACCGTCGCGAAACCCGTCTCATTATTCCGCTCCGGGCCCGTCCAGGTGCCGGTACACCGTCGCCCGCGAGACCCCGAGTGCGGCGGCGATGTCGTCGACCGAGTGGGTGCCGGCGGCGTGCAGCCGGCGGGCGGTGCGGACCTGCTCCGGCCCCATCGACCGGGGGCGTCCCGGCCCGCGCCGCGCGGCGCGGGCGGCGTCCGTCGCCGGTTGCGCGCCGTCCCCGGCCGCCGCGCCGCCGGTGTCACCCAGCAGCCGGCGTACGCCGTCGAGCATGTCGGCGCGCAGGGTCTCCTCGGGTACGTCGGCGAAGAAGACGACCGGGTCGCTGCACATGGCGATCGCCTGCACGGCGCGGACCCGTTCCCGGCGCCCGGCGTCCGGCCCGGCGACGATCTCGTTGGCCCGCATCGCGATCTGCATCAGCCGGTGGTACGTCCGGCCCCGGCTGACCATCGCGATGTCGTGGAACAGCATGCCGAGCGAGCGGCGGTGGGTGAGCATCGTGTCCACCCAGCCGGCGAGCAGCGCCTCCCGGGCCCGGGGGAGCGGCAGCGCGGCGGTGGCGTCCAGCAGCATCTCCAGGTCCACCAGCAACGGCTCGGTCAGCGCGGTGAGCAGGTCCTCCTTGGCGGGGAAGTGGTAGAGGATCGCCGCCTTGGTCAGCCGCAGCCGTTCGGCGATCTGCCGCAGCGAGGTGCGCTGGTAGCCGTGCTGGCTGAACAGGTCCAGCGCGACCCGCAGGATCCGGGTCCGAGTGTCGTCCGGCGCCTCGACGGTCATGCCGCCCAGCGTAGCCGCCGTCCTGACCGCCGGGTTGATCCGGCTGACCGATGGTCAGTACGCTGGGTGCGACGAACCGGCGGCCACAGGAGGTGCCATGCCCGTCATCGCGATCGACGGCCTGGTCAAGAGTTTCGGCGCGGTCCGCGCGCTCGACGGGCTCGACCTGCGGGTCGAGGCGGGGGAGGTGCACGGCTTCCTGGGGCCGAACGGCTCCGGCAAGTCCACCACCATCCGGGTCCTGCTCGGGCTGCTGCGGCGCGACGCCGGCGACGTGCGGGTGCTCGACGCCGACCCCTGGCGCGACGCGGTGACGCTGCACCGGCGGCTCGCGTACGTGCCCGGTGACGTGAACCTGTGGCCCAACCTGTCCGGCGGCGAGGCCATCGACCTCTTCGGCGCGCTGCGCGGCGGGCTGGACCGGCGCCGCCGCGACGAACTGCTGGACCGGTTCGACCTCGACCCGACCAAGAAGTGCCGCGCCTACTCCAAGGGCAACCGGCAGAAGGTCGCGATCGTCGCCGCGTTCGCCTCCGACGTCGAGCTGTACGTCCTCGACGAGCCGACCTCCGGGCTCGACCCGCTCATGGAGGCGGTGTTCCAGGAGGAGGTCCGGCGGCTCACCGACGGCGGCGCCACCGTGCTGCTCTCCAGCCACGTCCTCGCCGAGGTCGAGGCCCTCTGCGACCGGGTGAGCATCATCCGCGCCGGCCGCACCGTCGAGTCCGGCACCCTCACCGAGCTGCGGCACCTCGCCCGCACCACGGTCACCGTCGAGACGGCCCACCCGCTGACCGGGGTGGCGGAGCTGCCCGGCGTCCACGAGGTCCGGCCCGTCGACGGCCGCACCCGCCTCGAGGTGGAGCCGGAGCACCTCGACGAACTGCTGGCGCACCTGGTCCGCTTCGGCGTCCGCGCCCTCACCAGCGCCCCGCCGACCCTCGAGGAGCTGTTCCTGCGGCACTACGACGGCGCGTCCAACGGCCGGGTCCCGACCGGCGCGGAGCGTACCCGGTGAGCGCGTACACCGGCACCGGCCGGCTGGCCCGGCTCGCCCTGCGCCGCGACCGCATCAAGCTGGGCATCTGGGTGCTCGGCACGCCGTTGCTCGGCGTCGGTCTCGCCGGCAGCGTCTCCGGCGTCTACCCGGACGAGCCGTCCCGCATGCTGTACGCCGAGACCGCCGCCACCAGCGTCGTCGCGCGCGCCTTCAACGGGCCGATCGTCGGGGCCGACCTCGGCGCGGTCGTGGTCGCCGAGACGTACATCACCCTCGCCGTGCTCGCCGCGCTGGTCAGCACCTTCGCCGTCGTCCGGCACACCCGGCAGAACGAGGAGACCGGCCGCGCCGAGCTGCTCGGCGCCGCCGTCGTCGGCCGGTACGCGCTGCTCACCGCCGCCCTGCTCGTCGTCGTCGCGGCGAACGTGGCGTCCGGCGTACTCCTCGGACTGGCCTTCGCCGCGACCGGCCTGCCGCTCGCCGGGTCGCTCGCCGCCGCCGGAGCCGTCGCCGGGGTCGGTGTCGCCTTCACCGCCGTCGCCGCCGTCACCGCCCAGCTGTCGGTCACCTCGCGCGGCGCGAACGCGCTCGCCGCCGCCACCGTCGGCGTGGCGTTCCTGCTCCGCGCCGCCGGGGACGTCCTCGGCGAGCGGGACGGCCTGCGGGTGGAGAGCGCCTGGCCGTCCTGGCTGTCCCCACTCGGCTGGGGCAACCAGGTACGGGCGTTCGGCGGGGAACGCTGGTGGGTGCTGGCGTTGCCGGTCGCGCTGCTGGTGGCCGGCGTGGCGGCCGCCTTCGCCCTCGCCGGCCGGCGGGACCTCGGCGCCGGCCTGCTCGCCGCCCGCCGGGGGCCCGCCCGTGCCGCCGCCGGGCTGCTCAGCCCCACCGGCCTGCTCTGGCGGCTGCACCGCGGCGCCCTGCTCGGCTGGGCCGTCGCGGTGGTGACCCTCGGGTTCTCGATGGGTGTCGCCGCCGACGAGGTCAACGACATGATCGCCGAGAACCCCGCCGCCGCCGAGGCGATCGCCGCGCTGGGCGGCGGGACCGACCTCGTCGACGCGTTCCTCGCCGCGATGCTCGGGCTGTTCGCCCTGACCCTCGGCGCGTACGTCGTGCAGGCCCTGCTGCGAACGCGGGCCGACGAGTCCGACGGGATCCTGGAGGCGGTGCTGGCGACCGCCGTCAGCCGGCACCGCTGGCTGCTGACCCAGATCGCCGGCGCGGTGCTCGGTGCGGTGGCGCTGATGCTGCTGGCCGGCGTCTCGACCGGCCTGGGCTACGGGCTGGTGGCCGGCGACGCGCTCGGGCACACCCTGGAGCTGGGCTGGGCGGCACTGCTGCGGCTGCCGGCGCTGCTCGTCGTGGCCGGGGTGGTGACCGCGCTGCTCGGGCTGGCGCCCCGCTGGTCGGTGGCGCTGTCCTGGGCGGTGCTGATGGCGTTCCTGCTGCTCGGGCAGCTCGGCGCGGTGCTGGACCTGCCGCAGGCGGTGCTCAACCTGTCCCCGTACACGCACGTGCCGTCGGTGCCGGCGGTGGATCTGTCCGTCCCACCCCTCGCGGTGCTCACCGGCGTCGGCGCGCTGCTGCTCACCGCCGGCCTGGCCGGCTTCCGCCACCGCGACGTCCCCACCTGAGGTGGAAGGAAGGGCCCCCTGTTAACGCCTGCGGTAGTGGAAGGGGCCCCTGTTAACGCGCGGTCGCGGCTAGCGGCATGCGCCTCCGGCCGCTCGGTGGCTAGGTCGGGGCGGGTGGGTGCTTGGGGTGGGCGGTCGGGTCGACGCCGACGGCCGGGGTGCCGGTGCCTGCGGCGAGGGCGGCGGCCAGGTCCCGGCCGAGGTGCTCGTCGAGGCGGCTCGCCTGGCCGCGCAGCGAGTACCAGGATTCGGCGGCGGCCAGCCACAGCAGCTGCGGCACCAGATCGGTGCAGCGGTCCCGCACCCACCGGGTGCCCTTCACGGCCAACCACGCCAGCTGGGCCGCCCGCGTCGGCGGCGGGTTGCCCGGTCGCGGGTCCGGGCGCCGGTGCACCGGCACGTCCCGCTCCCGCAGCAGATCCACGTACGCGCCGGCGAGCAGGCGGTGCCCCCGCTCGCTCGGGTGCAGCCGGTCGACGCTCCACATGTCCCGCCGGTACGTGTCCGGGTGGGTCGCCGCGTCGAAGTGGACGGTGCCGTACAGCGCTGCCGCGTGGTCGGTGACCGCGTTCACCGCGGCGATCCGCCGCGCCAGGGGCCGGGCCAACCCCGACGGCAACCCGAACATCCGGCCCGGCTCCGGCAGCCGGGCGGTCAGCACCACGGCTCCGGCCCGGCTGAGCGCGCCCACCGTGCCCAGCAGCGCCGCGCTGACCACCGGCACGTCGAAGTGGGCGCGCAGCGTGTCGTTCACCCCGACGACCACGGCGGCGACCGTCGGGCGCAACGCGAGGGCGGCCGGCAGCTGGTCGCGGAACACGTCGCCGGTGAGCGCGCCGGTGCGGGCGAGATTGTGGAACTCGACCGTGCCGGGTGGCCCCACCGCGTCGGCGAGCAGCGCTGCCCACCCACGCCACGTCCCGTCGGGCATCGGGTCGCCGAGGCCCACGGTGATCGAGTCACCGAGCGCCACGAACCGCACCGGTCTCGGAGCGTCCGGAGTCCGCACGCCGGTAGGGTCCATCGCCCAGGCCACCGGCGTCCGACGGGCCGGCGAACACCGACGAAGATCGACGCGAACCCGGGTAGTCGAGGTGTGCGCCAAGATCCAATACGTCTCACCGACTCGACACGCCGGGCCTCCTGCCGCTCAGGCGTATCCGATCTTGCATATCACCGTCGGCCCGGGGCGTGGCTGTCGTCCACAGCTCGCTCTTGTCCACAGATCCGAGGTTGTGGCGGTTGCTCGGCCGAGGTCGGGGCGGCAGGGTTCGGACGCGTGGACGGGCTGCTGCGGGATCTGGTCGAGGCTCACGACGGGGTGGTCACCACTCCGCTGGCTTGACAGGTCGTGCCCGAATGGACGCTGCGGCGGGCATGCGGGTCTGGACAGCTGGTCCGAGTCCTGCCCACGGTGTACGTGGCCGGTGAGCTGGTTTCGAGGCATGACGACAGCCAGCCTTTCATCGGTCGCCTCGTCCCGGCGCTCGGCCGCCGTGCGGCGCTCGCCTGGGCGGACGGGCGCGCCGCCCTGAGCCACTTGACCGCCCTCGACGTGTGGGGCCTGTACCAGCAGGCCCCCGGGGACCTGCTGCACCTGACCACACCGAGCGCATCGGGCCTCCGTAGCCGGCCCGGCATCATCGTGCACCATCGTCAGGGCTTCCGCCTCGATCCTCCGCACGTCCGGATTCGGCACGACCTGCCAGCGACCCGGCTCGAGGCGGCGCTGGTCGACTCGTGGCCGCTGCTGCCGCTCGCCGACCGACACGGACCGGTGATCAGGGCGGTCAACGAGCGGCTCACCACTCCCGACCGGCTGCGCGCCGCGCTCACGCCCCTACCGAGGCTGCCCGGCCGTGCCCCGCTGCGTACCCTGCTCACCCGCCTCGCGGACGGCTGCCGCAGCCCGCTGGAGATCTGGGGACACGAGCACGTCTTCGTCGGCCCCGGCATGCCGAAGCTCCACCGGCAGTTCCGACTGCGGATCGGCCAACGGAGCGTGTACCTCGACCTGTACGCCGAGCACGAGCGGGTCGACATCGAGCTCGACGGTGCCGCCACGCACGGCAACCAGCGGCAGCGCGAGATAGACCTGCGGCGGGACGCTCTGCTCGCCACCGCCGGGATCCTGACCGTCCGGTTCTCGCACCGCCGCCTGGTCCACGAACCCGACAAGGTCCGCCGGGTGACCCTCGCCGTCCTCGCCAGCCGCCGGTGACCGATACGCGCCGGAAGGCACTGGTCACCGGGTCTCGCGGTCGGCGGCCAGCGGTTCCTAGCGGTTCAGGTAGGCGTCTCCCAGGACCGCGTAGAACAAGCCTTGCGAGGTTCCGTTGTCGCGCTCCCTGCCGACGCACCCGATCTGCAACTGGACGGCGCCCTTCAACTGCACGGTCACCTTCTTCGGTGACCACCCCAGAGAGACATCGACCGGCGGAATCAGATCCTGATTGTCCTCGTTGCGGAAGGACATTCGCCCGATGACGCCCAGTCCGCGCTTCTCGTTGTCGGCGATGCCGATGGTCGCGTCCATCGTTTGATAGCCGGCGACGGACCAGACCGACGCAGACGGAGTCTCACCGCAGTAGACCTTCTTGCTCTGGCTGTACGCCACACCGTCCATGGAGAACGTCCCGCGTGCGCCGTTGTTCTTGATGGCGGGGTACTCGGACAGGTAGAGCGTCGCCGGCAGGTCGGGAGTCGCGGACGTGTCTGGTGTTCCTTCGGTGTCGTCGCTGATGTCGGGGCTGGGAGAGGCTGTTTCCGTCGGTGGGCTCATCGATCCGGTCGTCGGTGGAGCGGCCGGAGTCGACGGGATGGGCGCGGTCGCTACCGGCGACGCGAGCACCTCGGGATCCGAGGTCAAGGGACCGAGCGTGCTGTCCCACAATCGTTCGACCGGCCGCGCGACCGTCGCCAGCAGGACCGTCGCCGCCACGCCGATGATGCCGAGCAGCACGGCGGCGCCGGGGTTCGCCGACCACTTCCGGTGGACGACGACGCAGAGCACCGCCGTCACGATTCCGCCGACCACCAACGTCGCGATAATGGCTACCACCTCGCTCATATCCGGACCTCGGCATTCGCTGAGTGATTGCAAATAGGACAGTTGTCGAGCGACTATGACCCTGCCGGAGCGTGTTTCATTCACCAACCGACTTGCGGTGGATGTGGGCGACGGACCTGCCGATGATCGGCGACAGTCGTCCATATTCGCCGGCAAGCGGTGTCGTTTACCCGTCACCGCCATTGTGTCGAGGAAGCGATTGTGCTGACAGCTCAGCCGGACTCAGAGGTCGGGTCGCCCGTACCGGGTCCGGCCGGGCGCTCGGCGGTCGGCCGGGTTGCGGGACCGGTCGGCCGCATCGTGTCGCCGGACTGCTGCGGCGGCGCGGGTTTCGCGGTCGGGTCGATCTCGGTGAAGGGTTCGAAGAGGTTCTCCTGGCGGCGCCGTTGGCGGAGGAGGTCGCCCGTCCACTGCGCGGCGGTCCGCTGCTCGGCCATCGTGTGCTTCCGGGCGAGGTTCACCTTCTCGCGCAGGTCCTCGGGCACGTCGGCGCCGGCGAGGTCGTCCAGGATGGCCGCCCACCGCCGGTTGATCCGCTCGGCGTACTGCGCGCGCCGCGTCTGCTCCTCGTACTCGCAGTCCAGGGTGATCAGACGTTCCCAGTACGGCTGGAGGGCCCGCCGGACCCGCTCGTCGAGGCGTACCCACGCCTCGGGCCGGCAGGTCACTGTCCTCCCGCCGCGTTCGAACGACCACGGCTCCTGCCGGCCGAGCACCCGCTGCAACCGTTCCTCCAGCTCGCCCGCCCGGTGCGGCGGGACGGTACGCGCCAGGTCACCGGCGATGCGGGTCAGCCGCTGGGTCGCCTGCGGCATGAAGTAGTGCGCGTACCAGGCCAGCTGCTCCGGCCGCAGGCCCTGGGCCGACCAGGTGAACGCGGCGCGGACGCTGAAGGCGAAGACGTACCCCCGCGCTGGCACGGTGAACGGGCCGGCCGACTCGCGCCGCTCGATCGGCTCCTCGGGTGGGGGTGGGGGCGGGCCCTCCTTCGCCGCCGCGTCCACCTTGCGGGCGACGGAGAGCATCCACCCCCACAGACGTTGTGCAGCCGGCACCAGCCGCGCCGTGAGCCGTTTTGACCTGGGGGCCACCCGTGCCCAGAGCCGCCGGGACGCCCCGACCAGTCGTTTCGTGCGACGCCGGCACATCCTGACCAGTCGCGCCCAGGATCGCCCCGGGCCGGTAGTCGTGCCGGCCGACGCGTGGTCCCGATCCTGGTCGACCTGGACTTGCCGGTCCGGCGGGGTCGCCTCCGCAGGTGGACCCTCGGCCATGTCCCCCTCCCTCGTCCGCGGACCGGACCGCAGCCCGATGGCGGATGGCCGGGGCGCGGTGCGGTCGGTGCCGGGTACGAGGGGGACGCCCGGCAGGTGCGGCAGCGCTGCGTGCTCACGTTAACAAGGTGTCGGCCACCGGACCGGCAGCGGCTCGCGGTCCGGCGACCCGGGGTCGTCGGTCATCCGTGGGACATCCCGGGCTGGCCGAAGCTGGACTGCGGGGTCGGTTCGTTCGACACGACGGCGCCGTTCTGGGTGTCGCGGCTTGCGGTTGCGCCGGTGGGTTGCGGCAGAATGCGTGGGTGAGCCCAGTGAGTCGCAACCGTCGGCGCAACGGCAAGAGGCGATCAGTTCGTGGCGGAGCACCGCTCGCCGTCGTACGGGCGCCGGAGGAGTGCGACTGCCCGTACTGTTCCGGGGCTCAGGGAACGCCGGGGGAGGTCGAGGACCTGCTCCCACAGGCGGTCGGCGCCCTGCAGGATCCGATCGAGGTGGAGATCGCCGCCGCGATGCTGCTGGCGACCGGGGCGGCGATGGGCGATGACTTCGACCGGGCGCTGCTGGACCTGTTCGTGCCGGCGTTCGAGGCGAAGGCCACCCCGGAGGCGCGGGCGATGCTCGCGGCGATCGCGGCAATCGCCCACGGTGAGATCGGTCGAGCGGCGGCGGACGCGGCCGGCCGGCTTGCCGATGCCGGCGTCACCGCACCACCGTGGCTGGCCGACCTGGACGCCCCGGTCACGGTCGAGGACTCCTGTCGCCTGGTCAGTCCGTGGGGAGAGACGTTCCTGCTGGCCGGCAGGTTCCACCGGGCCGGTCGAGCGAACGCCGTCTTCGTCACCGTGGACGACCAGGACTGCGGTGCCGCTGGTCAGGTCCTGTTGATCGACTCCGACCGGTGGGACGAGGCGCGTGAAGGGCTCCTGTCCGACCTGCGCGCCGGCGGTGCCGACGTCACGCAGGAGAAGCTACGGCCGGCGGACTTCCGCCGAGCCGTGGAGGATGCGCTGGACGCGCGCGCCGAACACGACGAGGGCGACCCCGGGGTGCTCGACGACCTCCGCGAGGAGGACGGCCCGGGCTACCAGGCTCTGGCGCTGCTGCTGCGGAGCTGGATCCGGTGGCTGCCGGAGTCCCGGCGGCGCAGGCGGACTCCGCGCCACGACGGCGAGCTGGACGTCGCCTCGATGTCCGCGCTGCTCGAAGTTCTGGCTCCCCGCCGGGGCGGCTTCCCCGTACCGGCCCAGCGCCGGCTCGCCAGCCTGCCCGCGAAGCGCAGGAAGTCCGACGGCCCGGCGCCGATCTACCAGATCAAGGTGGGCCTGCGCGGGGCCCGCCCACCGATCTGGCGGCGACTTGAGGTGCCAGCCGACGTCACGCTCGCCCGGCTGCACGAGCTGATCCAGGTTGCCTTCGGTTGGACCGACAGCCATCTGCACGTCTTCGAGACCCGGTACGGCAGCTTCGGCCGTCCCGACGCCGAACTCGGCCACCGCGCTGCCTCCCGGGTCAGCCTGGAGCAGGTCGCCCCCGTTGCCGGGGACAAGCTGCGGTACACGTACGACTTCGGGGACAACTGGGAACACGACATCCTGGTGGAGAAGATCCTCGGCCGGGATGCGTCCGTGGCGTACCCGCGCTGTGTCGGCGGACGGCGGGCCGCGCCTCCGGAGGACTGCGGCGGCGTGTGGGGCTACGCCGACCTGGTGGACGTGCTCGGCGACCCCACGCATCCTGAGCACCGCGACCGGCTGGCCTGGCTGGACCTGGATGAGCCGACCGACTTCGACCCGGCCCGCTTCGACGCGAAGGCGGTGACCGCTGCCCTGCAGCAGCGGCGATAGGGTCGCCGTGGAGCCCGCAGGCGGCCCGCTGCCCGGGGTGTGCCGGGTCGCCAGCGACCAGGCTCGGGACCTTAGGATCTCCTGCATGCAGGAGGGCCGGTGGACGACGATCACGCCGTCGCAGTTCACGCACGAGCGGGAGGCGCTGGCGCACGTCCAGGCGCTGCTCCCCGACACCGAGCCCTACCGCGCCTGGTCGAACTTCACCTTCACCGCCCAGTCGGGCCACCCGTACGAGGTCGACCTGCTCGTCGCCGCGCCCGGCGGGCTCTACCTCATCGAGATCAAGAGCCTCAACGGGCGGCTGACCTCCAGCGGCTCCAACTGGTTCCTCACCAACCATGGAAGCACGCGGGTCTTCGACAACCCGCTACATCTGGCCGACCTGAAGGCGAAGAAGCTGCGGTCGCTGCTGCAGGTGGCTGCCGGCCAGCGCAAGGGCCCGCCGATCAAGATCCCGTTCGTGCAGGCGGCGGTCTTCCTGTCGAAACCCGGCCTGAAGGTCGAGCTCGCCGAGCACCACCTGCACGCCGTGTACGGCCCGGAGCCGGCACCCGGCCACCAGCCCGGTGTGCTGCCGAGCATCGGCTCGCTGCTGCAGCGGCCTCCGCAGGACGAGAAGTACCGGGTCACCAAGGAGCAGTCGGCTGCGCTACCCAACCTGCTGCACGCCGTCGGCATCGCCCGTAGCCGCAAGCACTACCAGGTCGGGTCCTGGGAGCTCGACAGCCGTCCGTTCGACCTCGGCCCCACCTGGCAGGACCACCACGCCCGGCACCGTGAGCTGGAGCGGGAGCACCGCCGGATCCGGATCTACCTGGTCGAGCGGAACGCCGTGCAGGCCGAACGGGCCAGCATCGAGCGTGCCGCCAAGCGCGAGATGGTGGCGCTGCACAACATCAACCACCCCGGCATCGTCCGGGTCGATTCGATGGAGTCGCACGAGGCGGGACCGGCCCTGATTTTCCGCCACGACCCGCGGTCGGTCCGGCTGGACCACTACGTCGCCCAGTACGGCGACCGCCTGGACGCCCTCAGCCGGCTGGCGATGATCCGGCAACTGTCGGAGGCCGTCGCGTACGCCCACCGCCGGCGGCTGTACCACCGTGCCCTCTCCGCCCGCAGCGTCCTCGTCACTCCTGGCCGGAAGCGAAAAGGCGGCACGGAGGACGAGGCGTGGCTCACCCCGCAGCTGCAGATCAGCGACTGGCAGGCGGCCACCCGCGCCGCCGACACCGCCGGGGGGAGCAGCGGCGACCCGCTCACCCTCTCCACGCACGCGGCCTCGCACATCGAGCGTTCCGCCGAGGCGTACCTCGCTCCGGAGCTGACCGCGCCCCGGCCGGACCCGGTCGCGATGGATGTCTTCGGGCTGGGCGCGCTGGCGTACCTGATCCTCACCGGCCAGCCACCGGCGGCGAAGCGACAGGAACTGCTCACCCGCATCGCTCGGGACAACGGCCTGCGGGCCTCCGTCGTCGCCGACGGGGTCTCCGAGTTCGCCGACGAGTTGATCCAGGCGGCCAGCGCGCCGATCCCGGCGCAGCGCCTCACCACCGTCGCCGACTTCGTCGAGATGCTCGAGGAGGTCGAGAACGAACTCACCGCGCCGCCCCCGGCGTCGGTGCACCCGCAGGAGCCCGAACCGGAGGTCGACCCGCTGGAGGCGCGCGGCGGTGACCGGGTGGGCGAGTGGATCGTCAAGCGTCGACTCGGCACCGGGTCGACCTGCCGAGCGTTCCTGGCCCACAACGAGCGCACCGGCAAGGACGAGGTGCTCAAGGTCGGCCTGTCCGACGAGAAGGGCGCTCGCCTCGCCCACGAGGCCCGCGTGCTGGCCCCGCTCACCGACTCCCGGGTGATCCGGCTGGCCCGCCCCGAGCCGCTGCAGATCGGCAACCGCACCGTCGTCGTGCTGGAGCACGCCGGCGAGCTGACGCTCGCCCGCAAGCTGCGCGATGACGGCCGCCTGACGGTCGACGAGCTGGAGACGTACAGCGACTACCTCTTCGGCGCCCTGGACTACCTCGAAGGCGAGGGCGTCTACCACCGCGACGTCAAGCCGGACAACATCGCCATCCGGGTCCGCCCGAACCGCACCCGGCAACTCGTGCTCTTCGACTTCTCGCTCGCCGGCGTGTCGGTCAAGGAGATCAGCGCCGGCACCCAGCGCTACCTCGACCCGTTCCTCGGCAGCGCCAACCGGCCCAACTACGACAAGCACGCCGAGTGGTACGCCCTCGCGGTCACCCTGCACGAGATGGCCTCCGGTGAACTGCCGGTGTGGGGGGACGGCGGCACCGAGCCGCAACTCACCGAGGGTCCGCCGGTGCTGGCCGTGGAGGCGTTCGACCCGGCCATCCGCGACGGGCTGGTGGAGTTCTTCGACCTCGCCCTGCACCGCGATCACCGCCGGCGCTTCGCGTCCCTCAAGGACATGCGCGACGCCTGGCAGCAGGTCTTCCGCCGCTCCGACGCCAGCGCCCCGGTCGGCAGCGACCATCCCGAGATCGCCGACGACGAGCCGGACGAGAAGGCCGCCGAAGCGGCCCGCGACGATGCCGCCGGAAAGTCGACCCGCGCCACCGTCCTGGAGGCCGCCGGCCTCACCCTGCGTGCCGTCTCCGCCGCGCACCGCCTGGAGGCCACCACCGTCGGCGAGCTCCTCGCGGTCGCCAACAAGTTGGCCCACCTGCCCGGCCTCGGCGCCCGCACCCGGCAGGAGCTGCAACGCCGGGTCAAGGAGTGGCGCACCCGGCTGGGGGAGCGGGAGACCATCCCCACCTCGGCCGCCGCCCGCAAGGAGGCCACCGCCGAGGCCGCCACGGAGACCGCCGCCGACACGGGCCAGGCGGATCTGGTACGCGTCGGCCTCGACGCGATCGCCACCCTCCTCGTGCCGGCGAAGAACGGCCGCAACGCCGCCGAGGTCGAGGCAACCCGTCTGCTGCTGAGCCTGCCCGACGAATCCGGCGCCCTGCCGCCGCTGCAGCTCTGGCCGCAGCAGCCGCAGGTGGCCGCCGCCGTCGGGGTGACTCCCGGCCGGATCGCCCAGATCCTCGGCAAGCAGCGCAAGCGCTGGCACGGCCTCCCGGTGGTGGGCAGTGTGCGTACCCAGATCATCGAGCTGTTGCGCGACGGCGGCCGGGTGATGGGCGTCGCCGAACTGGCCACGGCGCTACTCACCAGCCGCGGCTCGGTGCGCACCGGGGACGAGCTGCGGATGGCGGTGGCCGTCGCCGCGGTACGGTCCGCCGTCGAGGTCGACGCGCTCGCCGAGGAACCGCGCCTGCTGCTGCGCCGGCACGCCCGCGCCGACATCGACGGCAAGCCGCACCCACGCGGCGACCGGCTGCTCGTCGCGCTGGAGGCCGGCGAGGACGACGCGCCCGACACCCCGGCCGCGCCGGCGCTGCTCGACTACGCGGACGCGCTCGGCAAGGCCGCCGACAAACTCGCCGGCAGCGAGGTGCTGCCCAGCCCGGCGACGGTGCTGCGTACCCTCGCGACCGTCATCGCGCCCGGCGGCGCGGCCGACGCGATCGACGAACGGCGCCGGGTGCTGCTGGCCGCCGTCGCCTCGGAGCGGGCCGCCGCCACCGCGCGGCTGGAGCTGTACCCGCGCGACCTCGACCCGGTGCGGGCGCTGCGACTGGCGCAGGCCGGCGTGGTACCCCCGGCGAGCACCCCCGAGGGGCGACGTGGCCTGGCCCCGGAGCAGATCGCCCAGCGGGTCGCCGCGCGCTTCCCCGAGCTGGCGCCGCTGCCGCCGCACCCGAAGCTGGACCGGCTGCTCGCCGACGCCGGCTTCGACCTGCGCTGGGGCCGCGACCGGTACGTCCCGCCGCCGCCCCGAGCCGGCTCGTCGTCGATGTCGATCCTGCAGCGCCGCCCGTCGGCGACCACCGCGCCGAGCCGGTGGACCGCCGAGTCGCCCGAGCTGGCCGCGGCGATGCGCGCGGAGGAGCGGCTGACCGGCGCGAGGTCCGCGGGCGGGTTCCGGGCGTTGACGGTACGGCTTTCGCGGTACCCGTACGCCCGGGAGGAGCTCGTCCGGCGCTTCGACGCCCGGCCGGTCAACGTCGCGTCCGTGTTTCTGCGCGAGCTGCACGCCCTGGTCGACGCGCGGCCGAAGCCGACCTGGGAGACGGTACTCGGCGCGGACATCGCCGAGCCGGGCTCGCGGGCCGCGATCAAGCTGGGAGAGTACGTCGAGCAGGCGTGGGAGCTGGCCGTGCCGGCACTGCGGGCCTCGCTGTCGCCCGGTGGCGGGCCGGTGCTGCTGCACGATGCGGCGGTGCTGGCGCGGTACCGGGCGATGGAGCGGCTGTACGAGCTGGCCGACGCGGCGCGTGGTGGGGCGGGGGACGTGTGGTTGCTCTGCCCGATGGAGGATCCGGCGCTGCTGCCCAAGCTGGACGGTGCGGTGGTGCGGGTGGGCGACAACGAGTGGATTGCCCTACCGGACGCCTGGGTCGTCAACGCCCACCGCAGCGCGCTCCCCGCCTGACAGCCCTCCATCCCGCCCCTGCGTGCCTCGGCTCCATCTCGGCACCCATGATCGTTGACGCCGTGGCGACTCGACACGCCGAGAAACAGGCAGCCCAGCCGTCAGCGATCAGGGCTCGCCATAGCAGATGGCGACGGTGGGTGGGGGCTGTCCACAGCAGGGCGGGTGTCCACAGGCCAGGGCGGGGTGTGGTTGCGGGGCGGCGGGGCGGGGCGACACGGTCGACGGCGTGAATCCGGTGCTTCGGAAGTTGGTGGAACGTGGCGGCGGGCTGGTGACGCGTGTGGCCGCTGAGCAGGTGGTGCCGGAGTGGACGCTGCAGCGGGCGTGCGGCAACGGCGACCTGGTGCGCGTACTGCCCGGGGTGTTCGTGGCGGCACACCTGCTGGACGGCCGACGACGCGGCATTCCAGCCATCAGCCGCGTCGACCCCGGCGTGGGCCATCGGGCGGTGTCCGCCTGGGCTGCGGGGCGCGGTGCGCTCAGCCACCTCAGCGCCCTTGACGTGTGGGGATTACGTCGGCAGGTTCCCGGGCAACCGCTGCATCTGAGCGCACCAGCCGCGGCGGGCCTGCGCAGCCGGCCGGGGGTCGTCGTGCATCGGCGTCGCGGTTTCGATCTCGAGCCGCCGCAGGTGGTGGCGCGGCGGGGACTCACGGTTGCCCGTCTCGAGCAGGCCCTCGTCGACTCGTGGCCCCTGCTTCCGACCGACGAGCGGCGAGCGCCGGTCATCCGGGCGGTCAACGACCGGATGACGACTCCCGACCGGCTGGTGCTGGCGTTACAGAGCGTGCCGAAGCTTGCCGGTCGAGCAGTCCTCCGGACCCTGCTCACCCGGCTCGCCGAGGGCTGCCGCAGTCCGCTGGAGATCTGGGGGCACGAGCAGGTCTTCACCGGCCCGGGGATGCCCGTGTTTCGCCGCCAGGCGCGGGTACGCGTCGGGCGGCGCACAATGTACCTCGACCTTCTCGCCGAGCGAGAACGGGTCAACATCGAACTCGACGGCGCCACTACCCACGGCAACCTACGTGAGCGGGAGATCGACCTGCATCGGGACGCGCTGCTGGCGACCCTCGACATCCTCGTGGTCCGCTTCGCGCACCGTCGCCTGGTACATGAGCCCGACGAGGTACGCCGGGAAACGCTGGCCATTCTTGCCCGCCGACGCAGCATGAGCGGCTGAGATGTGCACGCCGCGTCCGGCTTGGCCGGGCCCGCTCCGCGGGTTAGGTCGGAAAGGCCGCCCGCCTTGAGCCAGGCGGCGAACTCGCGTCGCTTCTCCCGGCTGACCATGGCCTCGAGAGCGGCGTAGACAGTCGCCTTTTCGTGGTGGTACCGAGGATCTTCGCCGCCACCGCGAGCAGGTCGTCGTCGATCTCGAGGATCGTTCGTGACACGGTCCGAACCTTTCTGTCGGCGGTGGGCTCGATGACATCAAGAACGCCCCCGTTCTTTCGGAGTGAGTCGCGTGCCTGATCGGTGGCTTCCGTCGACGCAACCGGGTCGGTCACCATGGCGATCCGATCCTTTCGTGGAACGAACGCTGGACGGGAGCAACACGGGTGCGAATCGCAGGAGCGGTGCCGGTCAATGCGGTGATGGACGAGCTGCGGGCCGAGCGGATGGTGTTCCACTCCGAGGCTGACTTTCAGCACGCCTTCGCCTGGGCGGTCCACCGTCTCGACGGGACCATATCCGTCCGGCTGGAGGTGCGGCAGGAAGAAGCCGAGTACCTGGACCTGCTCTGCCGTGGTCCGCATGGCCGGACAGCGATCGAA
Organism: Micromonospora sp. WMMC415; assembly: GCF_009707425.1. GTDB lineage: Bacteria > Actinomycetota > Actinomycetes > Mycobacteriales > Micromonosporaceae > Micromonospora. Next base: position 3,685,024 of record NZ_CP046104.1, read on the forward strand.
TTCAAGTACTTCACCGCCCGCTGGGACGGCGTCGACCCGGGCACCGGCGAGGAGTTCCGCCTCCGGGGCCATGCCGCCACCGACCTGGCCCGGCGCAACTTTGTCTTCGACATCGCGAGGCTGGAGCGCTTCTGCCCCTCCGGGCCGGTGCCGGCGAACGGCCTCGCGATCCTCCTGACGAACGACCGGGGGCTGTGGAACCCGCCGCCGGGCGACCGGCCGACCCGGGACCAGGAGTTCCGGATCCACGACGGCCGGCGGCTCACCGGCACCCTCCGCTGGGGAACCGACGGCCGGCACTTCCTGCCGAACCAGCGCGACCTTACCGGCGACTACCTGCTGAGTTGGCGGGACTATGCGGACCTCCCGGGCCGCAACGGCCGGTTCCGTTGGCTGGCGGTGCCGGTCAACTGCCTTGACACGGCTGCTGTCCACGCCCCAGCCTGATGCCCGGAGACACGCGCTCCCGCCTCGCCAGTGATCCGGCCGCCACCGCCCGCCGGATCGATGAGTTGCGCCGCTACCTGACGGCGAACGTCCTCGCCGAGTCCGGTGCCTGCGTCTGCCGCAGTCTGGACCGCTGCCGGCGCAGTGCCCTCCGCGACCGGGCCGGCGCACCTCGGCCGGACGCCGCCTTCGCCGCCGGTCAGCTCTCCCACGTCGGCCACCACTACGACCTGCGCCTCGACGGCCGGGCGCTGCGCATCCTGATCATCGCCATGGAGACCGGCCGCGCGCGCGAGAACGTGGACCTCGACGAGCGGCGGGCCGAGGTGCTGGCCTCCGCCGACCTCGCCTTCCCGGCCCGCAACCCGCACATGAGGGGCGTCGCCACCGCGCTGCGGCTCGCCGTAGGCGGGGAGCCGGGCCCCGACCGGGAGGGCGAACTGGTCCGGCTGGCTGGCCGGTTCCGGTCCGTGCACCTCTTCGACGCCTACGCCATGGCGAACCTCCGCCTCTGTTCGGCCACGGTCGCCGGCAGCACGAAGTCGCTCGGGAACCCGACCATGAGCCGCAACTGCCTGCCCCACCTGACGGCGACCATCCGGATCTTCCAGCCGACGCTGTGCATCGTGCAGGGCGTCGAGGTCCACCGGACCCTCACCACCGTCATGACCAACCGGCAGCGACTCGGGTCGCATCTCGAACGGGCCCGGATCGCGGGCGTGGACACCCTGGTCGCCGGCTTCACCCACCCGTCCGCGATGCGACTCACCGACCACTGGGGGCGGCTAACGTCCGCGCCGTACGTGCACGGGACGGTCGTGCCGACGCTGCGCGCGGCCCACCAGTTCCACCGCGCCGGGTGAGCTGGCGCGGCGGGGCTGGTTCCATCGCGGGGCGGAGGCCGGCGAGTTGGACGTAGATCTCGCGTTTGGTGATCGCCTCGCCGCGGCGGTTGAGGACGTAGCCGGTCAGCCAGATCCAGCCGTGGTACGTCGGCTGGTCGGACACCGACACGACCCGGAAGGTAAGCGCGCGGTCCCCGGCGAACTGCACCGAGGCGCGGCCGTCGACGATCAGCAAATCGCCGGGGGAGGGGCGCGCGGTCACCAGTGGCCGGAGTTCGGCGGCCGGCACTCGCGGGCGTGCATGGTCTGCCAGTCGCGCAGCGCCCGCTTGAGCCGGTCGTTCTCCTCGGTGAGTAGGCGGACCTGCCCGTGCAGGTCGGCCAGCTCGTCGGCGACCAGCGCCTGGAACTGGCGTACCTCATCGGGGTCGACGCCGCGCCGGCGCGGCGCGAACGCGCGGGTCCGCGCCTCGTGCGGGGTCAGCCGGGCCGGGTGGCCGGTCCCGTAGAGGTGGCCACCTCGGTACACCTGGGCCACGTCGATCCTTTCCGGTGCGGCCGGGAGCGAAGGCTCGGTCGGTAGGTGTGGAAGGGCGGGCCGTCCGCACGCCGGCCGCGGACGACCCGCCCGCTCCGCCGCCGCAGCTCGATTCAGCGGTACGACAGCGGAGCAGTCCGGTGGGTCGGGACGGGCACGCGCACCCGCCCCGACCAGGGGGATGAGCCGAACTCGTTGCCACGCGAGGAGCGGCTCGCGATCAACCATATATGCCTAAGTAGACCCTGCGCAACGCTCGGTTGTCTGGCGAGTGCGTGTCGTGATCAAATTGGCGTGCCACGCGAGGAGTGCCATGCCACAGACACCGGACTACATCCGGATCTCTGACGAGATCGTTAGCGACGTGCGGAGCGGGAGAGTCAAGCCGGGGGAGAAGCTGCCCTCGATTGCCGACATGGCTGACCGATTCGAGGTCAGCTCGTCGACTATCCAGATGGTCTACGTGCGGCTGGAAGCGCTGCGGGTCATCCGACGGCATCAGGGCAAGGGCATCTTCGCCACCGATCCGAAGACCTGGATGCGCGAACCTTGATTGCGTGTGCGCACACGAGCGGCCCTGGGTGTGCGATTATCGCACCATGGCGGAAGACCTGAACTGGCAGCTTGTCGGTGAGCAGGTACGACAGGCTCGTCTGTCGGTGGGCATCTCGCAGCAGGATCTCGCCAGCGCGGTGGGTCTCGAACGCACCATGCTGGCCAAGATCGAAGCCGGCAACCGGCGTCTGGACGGTCTGGAACTCGCCCGGCTGGCGCGCGCGCTGCGGGTGTCCATGGAGTATCTGATCGAGCCCCGGCCGGCCGTGCTCTCCCGGCGAGCCGCGCCGCTGACGGAGGAGACGGACACCGCGGCGGCTCGGTCGTCCGAGCGTCTGGAAATCGCCCTGGTCGAGTGGCTGCGGAACGTGCAGCAGCTCATCGGCCTTGGAGTGCTGCGTCCCCGTCCCATCCTCCGATACCCCCAACCGGTCGCATCCGAGGGCGATGCCAGGCGTGCGGCGGCTTGGGTGCGGAAGCAGGCCGGACTCGGCGACGGGCCGATCGGCAGCATGATGGATGTCTGCGAATGGGCCGGCCAGTGGGTGCTGGTTACCGACTTGCCCGGCGATGGGGCCTCGCTAGTCGACGGGGACATCGCGGTCGCCGTGGTCAGCACCATGGGAGATCCCGGCCGTCGTAGGGCAACCGCCGCCCACGAGTTGGGCCACCTCATCATCGGCGACGAGTATTCGAGCGACCTTGGCGTCAGCAGTTCCCGAGCCGAACGGGAAGCGGCGATCGATGCTTTCGCGGCCGAACTCTTGTTGCCCGTGCAGGCGGTTGTCGCCGGGTGCGGTGCCGGTTCGATGACCCGTGATCGGCTTGTTGAGTTCGCCGCGCGGTACCGGACGTCCTGGTTGTTGGCATTGCGCCAGGCTGAGCGGGCCGGCGTCATCGATGGGTCTACTCGGCGATCCTGGAGTGAACCACGACCCACGCGAGCGGAATTCATGGAGGCGGTGGGGTGGGCTCCGCAGCCCGACCTTGAGTCGGTGCGGGTGCCGCCGACGTACGCGCAGGCGGTGATGGAAGCCTGGCGTGCCAGCCGCATCACCCGCGCCCGCGCACTGGAGTTGATGCATGGTCAGGTCACCGACGCGGACCTGCCGGTCGACGACGACGTGGAGATTGAGCCATGAGCCTGTCGGTTTCGCCGACACCGCTCCTGGTGCTCGACACCATGGTGCTCAGCCACTTCACCCTCGCCGACCGGCTGGACATCCTTCAGGATCTTCTGATTGGCGCGGACTGCTGGACGACGCAGGTGGTCATCGAGGAACTGCGCGCGGGGGCGACCGCACGTCCTGAACTATCTGCTGTCTGCGAGGTCGACTGGTTGAGTCGAGCCCACCTGGACACGCTCGCCGAGATCCGCTGCTTCGCCAAATGGACCCAGCTTCTTGGCGCGGAGGAGCGTGACCTGGGGGAGGCATCGGTACTGGCTGCCGCCGAGCTGCGGGGTGGCATCGCCATCACCGACGACCGGGACGCCACGAAGGTCGCCCGCACCCACGGCGCGCGCGTGCATGGGACGATCTGGCTCCTGGCTGGAGCCTGTCGTGCCGGCAAGCAGACCGAGACGGCCGCCGGGAACCTCATCGACGCCCTCAGGGCTACGGGCGCCAGGTTGCCCTGCTCGGGTGCCGAGTTCCCCGCGTATGCCCGGAAGTACCGCCTGCTGTAACCGCAACCTGCCGCTTTTACCCACTCGGGTAACACCGTCCCGTTGGCGGGACGACTAGAGTCGTCGCGTGATCGACCGGAAGCTGCTCTTGTCCGACCTGCAGAAGCAGGTCAAGAACCTGGAACGGGACCTGCAGGAGCAGGCCGAATCGGTCGAGGAGGTGCGCCTCAAGCTGCGTGGCGAGTACGACCACGCCTTCAAGGTCGGGCGTACCGCCGCCACCTGGGCGGCCTGGCGGGACGAGCGGGTCACCCAGGTCGCCGTTGCCTGGGTGCTCGGCACCGTCTTCGTACGCTTCTGCGAGGACAACGGCCTGTTGCTGGACCCCTACCTGGCCGGCCCGGGGGACCGTCTGGTCCTCGCCGAGGAGGCAGAGGCGCAGTTCTTCCGCGATCACCCCGACCAGACCCTCCGCGACTGGCTGCACCAGGGCTTCGACGCCATCGCCAGCACCCAGGCCGGCAAGTCATTGTTCGACGGGCGGCACAACCCGCTCTACCAGATTCCGCTGTCGCACGACGCGGCCAAGGAGCTGATTGCCTTCTGGCGCCGGCGCACCGAGCAGGGCGACCTGGTGCACAGGTTCCGCGACGAGCTGTGGGACACCCGTTTCCTCGGCGACCTCTACCAGGACCTCTCCGAGTACGCCAAGAAGACCTACGCCCTGCTCCAGACGCCGGAGTTCGTCGAGGAGTTCATCCTCGACCTGACGCTCACCCCGGCGATCGAAGAGTTCGGCCACGACGTGGTCAAGATGATCGACCCGACCTGCGGCTCGGGCCACTTCGTCCTCGGTGCCTTCCACCGCCTCCTCAAGGAGTGGGAGCAACACGCCCCCAACCGCGACCCCCACGAGCGGGTACGCCTCGCCCTCGACGCCGTCCACGGCGTCGACATCAACCCCTTCGCCGTAGCCATTGCCCGCTTCCGCCTCCTGGTGGCCGCGCTTCGTGCCAGCGGCGTGAAGACCCTCGCCGACTCGGCCGGCTATTCCTTCCCTATGCATTTGGCTATCGGTGACGCGCTTATTCGGCACCGCCAACTTGCTCTTTTTGAGGAGACTTCTAGCGATCCGGCAAACTTCCACTATGTCACTGAAGACGTTGATGAACACCCAAGCATCCTTCAGGACGGTCGCTATCACGCTGTGGTGGGGAACCCTCCCTACATCGCGGTAGCGGATAGCAGGCTTAGTGAAATCTACCGCGCCAACTACAGTGCATGCGCGGGGGCCTATACACTTTCGGTTCCTTTCGCTCAGCGTTTCTTCCAGTTAGCTAAGCGATCGAGTATCGGGGCGCATGGTTACGTCGGGCAGATCACTGCAAACTCCTTTATGCGGCAAAATTTCGGCAAGCGGTTGATCGAGCAATTCCTTGGGCGGGAGATAAGCCTCAGCCACGTTATTGATACTTCAGGCGCATATTTGCCCGGTCATGGGACTCCGACGGTAATTCTCGTTGGACGACCGCGGGGAGGGTCTCAGACGGAGGCGGTAAGGGTTGCTCTGGGAATTCGAGGTGAACCGGGCACGCCGAATGATCCGAGCAAGGGTGTTGTCTGGAGTGCCATTGTTGGCCAGATTGATGCTCCAGGATCACTGAGTGATTGGATCGAGGTTGCTGACATCCCTCGTGAGCGCCTTTCTCGGCATCCCTGGAGTTTGAGTGGGGGTGGGGCGAGTGAGGTCAAGTTGCTGCTCGACTCCGCTCCAGGGCCTCGGCTTGGCGATCTTGTTGAGATCGGAACGAGTGCCGTGCCTCGAGAGCACGAGGCATTCGGCGTGGGCGCTGGTCCTCTGCGTAGATCCGCCATACCGGATCGCTTTCACAAGGCCCTGCTCGGGGGCGAGAGTATCCGAGATTGGATGTTCCCAGGCGAGGATGTGGCGCTCTGGCCTTACGACGTAATAAATAAAGAGCCGGTCGTCCATCACACGATCGAGAAGTACCTGTGGCCGGCGCGAGTACTGCTAGCCCGGAGGATGGTATTTGGCGAGACTCAGATCGAGCGTGGACTTCCGTGGACGGCCTACTCAATGTTCTTCGCACGTCGATTCGGTGGCCTGTCGATAAGTTTTCCAGTCGTTTCAACGGGCAACAATTTTGCTCTCGATCGTGAGGAAAGGGTGTTCAAGCAGTCGGCGCCGGTCATTAAGGTGTTGGACGGGTCTTCCGAAGACGACTACTTGCGCCTGCTCGGCTTGCTGAACAGTTCGACCGCCTGCTTCTGGCTGAAGCAGGTCAGCCATAACAAGGGCAGCACTGTGGACTCGCGGGGAGCCCGGCAGACCACGATTCCATGGGAGGACTTCTACGAGTTCACGGGCACCAAGCTGCAGGAGTTTCCGCTTCCTTCGGCGTACCCCCTTGAACTGAGCCGGGAGATTGACGGCCTGGCGCAGCGGCTCGCCACGGTGACCCCGGCGGCGGTCGCGGCCTCTGGCGTGCCCACCCGCGAGCGGCTCTACGTCGCGGAGCGGGAGTGGCATTCGGTGCGTTCGCGGATGATTGCGCTGCAGGAGGAGTTGGACTGGCAGGTCTACTCGCTCTATGGGCTGCTGGACGAGGAGCTGACCGCACCGGCCGGGTCGGTGCCGGAGTTGACGCTGGGGGAGCGGGCGTTCGAGATCGTGCTCGCCCGCAAGATGGCGGCCGGTGAGGCAGAGACGCAGTGGTTCGCGCGGCACGGGTCGACGCCGATCACGGAGCTGCCGGCGCACTGGTCGGACGAGTACCGGGCGGTGGTGGAGCGGCGGATCGCGGTCATCGAGGGCAACCGCAACATCGGGCTGATCGAACGGCCGGAGTGCAAGCGGCGGTGGGCCACCGACGGCTGGGATGAAATGCAGCGTAAGGCGCTGCGGGACTGGCTGCTGGACCGGTGCGAGGCGCGGGAGCTGTGGTACCACCACGTCGACGGCCTCGAACAGCCGCGCCCGCTGACCACCGCCCAGCTCGCCGACGAGCTGCGCCGCGACGCCGACGTGCTCACCGTCGCCGGCATCTACGCGCCAGGTCAGGATCTGGGCAAGGTGATCGCCGACCTGGTCGCCGACGAGCACGTGCCGCACCTGGCCGCGCTGCGCTACAAGGACTCCGGCCTGAGTAAGCGGGCCGACTGGGAGCACGTGTGGGACCTGCAGCGGCAGGAGGACGCGCTGCCCGACGAGGCGACGAAGCGGGAGTTCCGCAAGCAGATCCCGGTGCCGCCGAAGTACACCTCGGCGGACTTCCTCAAGGGCAGCTACTGGAAGCACCGAGGCAAGCTGGACGTGCCCAAGGAGCGGTTCGTGTCGTACCCGGGTGCCAGCCGCGACGGTGACCCGTCGCTGCTGATCGGCTGGGCCGGCTGGGACCACCGCGAGCAGGCGCAGGCCCTGGCGACGCTGATCGTGGCCCGCGAGCAGGAGGACGGCTGGGCCGCCGACCGGCTGGTGCCGCTGGTCGCGGGGCTGCGGGAGATCCTGCCCTGGGTACGCCAGTGGCACGGCGAGTTCGACCTGGAGTGGGGTGCCTCGCCAGCGGACATCTACGTCGGCTTCCTCGCCGAAACCACCAACCGTCTACATCTGACGGACGAAGCACTGACGTCCTGGCGGCCCCCGAAGGCCACCCGCGGCCGAAAGGCCAAGGCATGACGACCGAGTCAGTGCCGACCGGCTTGTGGTCGGCGGACGACGTCGAGGAGTTGACCGAGATGCTGGCGGCCCGTCGGTCCCGGCTGTGGCAGCTCACCCAGCCGGCCGACATCGCAGCGTGGGTGTTCGCCGACTCGGAGCCGGCGCCGCTCGACCCGCCGCCGGCTGCCCTCGACGGTGACTGGGCCGACGGGCTGGATGAGCCGCAGCGCGCGGCGTGGGCCCTGGCCGGGTGGGTGGCCCGAATGACGGTGCCCGAGGCGGCACTGACTGCCGGCGGGCACTGGCTGCTGTCGCGGGTGACCGACGGCCACGGTCCGCTGCTGCGGCTGACTGTCGGAGTGCTGGAGACCCTCGGGGTGTACGAGTCCGGCGAGGAGGTCTGGCTGCGGGTGGCAGCCGCGCCGATCGGGCTTGCGATGGACGCCGGCGCGGCGGACCTCGACGAGTGGGGACGGCGCGGCATCGACATGCGGAACGACCGGACGAAGACACTCGCCGAGGAGAAGCTGCTCCTCACCTGCCCGGACATCGACACGGCGCTGTGGTTACTCCGCCAGCCGCCGGTCATGGCCGCCGCCCGGATGCTCAACGCCTGGGTGGCGGCCGGCCCATTCCCGTTCGAGAGCCGGTACCGGCCCGAGGTCGCCGGTCGAGCATGGCAGGCCGCCGAGACCCTGCTCGCCGGTGCGGCGGCCACCGAGACCGGCGGGGAGCGCGGCTTCGACCGGGAGTACGCGGGGTCGGCAGTGCCGCCCGAACTGCCGGCGCAGCGGTCCTTCGACGCGGACGCCTACCGGGCCGGAGTAAGTGAGCACGATCGGCTGTGCCGCGCGCTGATCGATCACCTCACCGCCGACGGTGTACGGGTTGGTGCCGGATTGCACGGCGTACCGGTGGATCTGGCCTGGCGGGACGCCGACGGGCGGCAGTTCATCGCCGAGGTGAAGAGCGTGCTCGAGGTCAACGAGGTCGAGCAACTTCGGCTGGGCCTCGGTCAGGTCCTCGAATACCGCCACCGCCTCGCGGCGCGCGGAATCGTCGTGGTGCCCGTTCTGGTCGTATCGCGGTGCACGGACCGGGCCTGGCCGGTCATCTGCGGTGACAACCGTGTCATCTTGCTGCAGGGTCAGGGCACTTCGGATTGGACGGCTGCGCTGACGAAAGGCCGCCAGCCCGACGCCGGTGTCGGTGCCACCGCCGGCGCGGACGTCAGTTTGGGGAGGGATAAGGCGTGACCACTGACAACAACGCCCCCGTGCCGGTATGGCCACTCGCTACGGAGGCCGTGAGCGTGCCGAACGTGCTAAGCGATGAGGGCATGACACCGGCCCGACTCGCAGAACTGAGAACAGTCCTGGCAACACTTGCGGATTCCCCCATCGCCACGCTCGAAGCGCATCCGATATCAAGCAGGCTCGAGCGGAACGGCGGGATTCCGCTTCATGCAGCCAGTCCGCTCGCTCAGCAGTTGTCGCACCTCGTGGCTCAGACGGCGAGGTCAGCGCCTCCGGCGCTGAACGTCGCCGCTACCGGTGACGTGCTCTATCGAATGGTGGTACCGGCTAAGGTCGCCGCACAGGTCGGTAGGGGACTTGTCCAGCCTATGAAGGCATCTGCAGGAGGTATTCACAGCGCGCTGGTCAACTCCACCGGCATCGCAGCCCAAGCCAGGTTTGTGCCCGTTGCAGGCCAGGCCGCTGTTGCAGGTGCGGCAACCGGCTCGGCCACCACAGCTGGGGTGGCCGCGGCCAGCGCCGGAGCGTTGACAGTGGCCGCGCCACTTGTGCTGATGGCCGTCGCGGTCGGCGTCAGCGCCTACGCTGATCACCAACGCCAGAAGGCGATCGAGCGGATCACCGACCTCCTGGAGCAGTTGCACGAAGACAAACTCGAGAACGAACGCAGTGAGTTGGACGGTTGTCGTGACGCGATCGACAAGGCGACGTCGGTCCTCCTCGACCAGGGCAGAATCGGTCTGTCGTTAGGGTTGGATTCCTCGTCGTACGCGATCAACACGGCGATCGAACGAACCAAGCGTCGGCTTCAAAAGTGGCAGGATGGGCTAGCTGCGCTGCCCGACGGTCCGGTTGAGCTCGGTGCATTGACGAAAACCTTCTCCGGTATCGACGAGGAAGGCGGCGCATTCCGCGCGCACCTGGAGTTTGCCCGGCTCGCCATTGCACTCAAACGCCGAGTGCTCGTCCTTCAAGCAGTTGAACACGCTCAACTGGTGGAGACGAACAATCCGTTCAAGAGCTTTATCGGAACCTTGCAGGACGACGAGCGTCGCGTCGAAGAGCTGGAAGCGGGCCTGAACTCGGTCCTGCTTCGACTGTCGACTCTCGAGTTGAAGCGTCCCGGTGGCTTCCGAAGCATCATGTTCACGCAGGGCGAGGTCGACGACCTGCTCAAAGCCGCATATCGCCTTCGCGCCTTGGGTGACGGCCTCAACGTGGGGAACCACCGGCCTGACGTTGCGATTGAGATCGAACGGAGCAGTGACGGATCGCTTGTGGTGTTCCCGGCGGTCGCTGCCTGACCGGACGCCGCGCCCCGGCGGTGCTTGGCGGAGGTCGACGGGGCGCCGCGTGTCCGGTAGCTGTTGCTGAGTGGCGAGGACGAGGGGACGTGGGCGGAGCGCCTACGCGCGGAGTCGCCGGTGCGGCAATGAACAACCGACGGGCGGCTGGCCACTTCGGACCATTCTTGGGATGGTTTGCCGCCGCCATCGCTTCGTAGTGTTGCATTCCCACTGCTGGCGGGGAGGTTTCGCGTGCCGAAGCTCAAGGGCGTCTTCTGTGTGGAGGGCGAGTGGGACCGCGACCTGACGAAGCGCCGCTCGGTGCTGCCGACGTTGGACATGCTGGAGCGCCTTGGAAGCCTCAAGCACATTCACAAGAGCGCCGTCACTCCCGAACAGCTGAAGTACTTCCTCGAACAGTGGTCGTCCCAGCGGTACTCCTCGTACGAGGTGGGCTTCTTCGCACTGCACGGGGCGCCCAGTCAGATGTGGCTGTCCAACTCGCACTTCACCAGCATCGACGAAGTCGCGGGCTGGATGTCGGGCCGGTGGCAGGGCAAGCGCATCTACATCGGCGGGTGCTCGGTGCTGCGCGGATCCGACACCTACCTCACCGACTTCCTGTACGAGACAGGGGCGTCGATGATGTGCGGCTTCACGAAGCAGGTCGACTGGATTGAGTCCGCAGCCTTCGAGACGGTGATCCTCGATCGGCTCGTGAACAGCGGCAAGGTCAACAGTGTCGAGCAGCTCGCCTCGTCGGCTCGCTGGGCGCCACTGGCCAATCACCTCGGCTTCCGGGTGGTTTACGCGAGCGGTCACAGCGTCAAGATTCCGTCAATGAGGGCAGCAGATTCGGCGGCGCCCGTCTGAGGAACCGTCGTAGCTGACGGAAATCCGACAGTATCGACGTAGGCCTGTGACTCCTGTCGGACCTGCCCGGCACGCTGAGGCTCCCTCGACCTCGGAGGTGCCGCATGCCGTACGTCAAGGCCCACAAGAGAAGAAGCGGAGCGCGGGTCAGATCGCACCACCGGCGACGCCGATCGAACGTGCGGCGAGTTGCGCGCCGCCGCCCGGCCAGCGGGTCGGGTGCAGGCGGTGTCTGGTTCATCGCCGCGATCGCCGCCGTCGGGATCATCGGGGTCGTGGTGGACTGGATCCAGCGGCACCCGGTTGTGTCCACGCTCCTGGGTGTCTTCCTGGTTGCCGTGCTGATCGCCAGCCTCGCCGTGGCCGCACGGATGAGCAGTCGGCGCAGAGCTGAGCAGGCCCAGCGCGATCGACTGGTGGCGCTGACCGACGGCATGACCGGCCCGCAGTTCGAGCAGTGGTTCGCCCGGATTCTGGCCGCCTCCGGCTTCCACGATGTCCGGGTCTGCGGCGGCTCCGGCGACCGAGGCGCGGACATCCTCGCGAAGTCGCCTGACGGTCGGCGGGTCGTGGTGCAGTGCAAGCGGCAGCATCTGGGCAACCGCGTCGGCAGCGCAGCGATTCAACGCTTCGCCGGCACCTGCCGGTCGATCCACGGCGGGGAGATCTGCCTGCTGGTGACGAACAGTCACTTCACCGCCGGCGACTGCCAAAGGCTGGCCCGCGAGCTGGGGATCGTGCTGGTGGACCGTACGGTACTGGAGATGTGGGCGTGGTCAGGGCAGCCACCCGCAGGCATCCTGTCCTGACTCGTTGGAATGGACGTCACGGGCGGACGGCGTGACCGAACCACGGTGAGGGGAGTGTCGATGAGCCTGCTGGAGACCGTGGTGACGCAGCTGCCGGCGCTGATCGGTGTGGTGGTCGGCACCGTCGGCACGATGATTGCCACGACGGTGGCGGAACGGGCCCGATGGCGGCGCAGCCAGACGGTCCGGTGGGACGAGCGGCGGTTGGACGCGTACGCCGATTTCACACGTGCGGTGAAGGAGATCCACCTGCTGGCGTTGGGGATGCTCAGCGCCCACCGGCCCGGTGCCCGCACGCCGGTGCTTGATCGCGACGAGGGGTTGGCCCGGTTGGCCGAGGCGGATGTGCGGCACACGCTGACCTGGGAGGCGGTCCTGCTGCTGGGTGACGAGGCGACGGTGCGAGCAGCATCTGCGTGGCGTCATGCCGTACGGGATCTCGAGCAGGCGGCGCGGGCCCTGCCGGACCCCCCTGACGATCTCGCGGCCCTCGTCCGACAGGCGGATGAGACACGGGACGGCTTCTACCGGGCGGCGCGAGGTAGCCTCGGCGTCCGGGGCGGCGCCGTCGATCAGTTCCGGCGCCCATCTGTAAGTCCGGCTCCGCCGGGCCGGGCTCGCATTCCCCTAAGCGACCTCTGAGCGCTGTAGCCGCCAGGCAACGGTCAGGACGAGACGCCAACCCGGGTTGCAAGGTCACGCAGGCCCGGCAGCGCACGGCGACGGTCGGCGGTGAGCAGCGCCGAGGTGAGCTGCTGAGCCCACGGTCGGTACCGCACCTCCTGCGGTGCGGTTCTCTCGGCGGCCAGCAATGCTCGGCACGACTCCGCGTACGCCCCTCGGCCGTACAGCGCAAGTGCGTAGTCTTCCCAATAACGCGCGCGGCGCTCGACGCTACCCAGGTGCTCGGGCGGCAAGGAGCGGGCGTACTGGACGGCCGCTCCGAAGTCGCCGAGCGCCCGGGCGACACTCACCCGGTACAGCGCGACATCAGCTACCGCGAAGCCATCGGCCGTGCCGCTGCGGCGGCCCGCTTCGTGGGCGGCGTGGAGCAGATCCCAAGCGGCGTCGCGGCGATCCGCCATCGCGGCTGTGTAGGCCGCGGTGGCCAGCAGCCGTCCGTACGCGGCGACCTGCGGCGTCGACATGAGGCCGGTCGACCCGTCGAGAACCTGGGCTGCGCTGATCAGCGTCTGCTCGGCCCGCCGCCCGTGACGGGTGCGGCGCAGGACGACGGCCGACATGCGCGCCGTCTCGGCGTGCAGCAGAGGATCATCCGCCTCCCGAGCCGCCCGCGCTGCGCGATCCATCGCCGACCAGGCCATCCCGTCCTCGTGCAGTTTGACGAGCACCTGGGTCGTTAGGTGGTAGGCCCGCGCGAGGGTCCCGGCCGCCGCCGCCCGCTCCGCCCCGGATGCTGCCGCATGGCATGCGTTTGCCATCGTCACCAGCTGCGGCAGCCGCGCCGACAGCCGGGCGTAGCGGCAGGCGCGATAGTCGGACCAAGCGCTGGCGAGCGCGGTACGCATCCGGGCGGAATCGATCGGACCGGTCGGCGGTTGGGCGCCGCCGAGGATGACGTCCTCCAGGCTGGTCACCACACCGAGCGGCGGCGTCGCCACGGCCTCCGGACCACTCGCGACCGCCGCGCCGACGAGCCCGGCCAAACCGCCGAGCAGTTCGCGCCGTCGCACCAAATCGACTCCCGCCTCACGCCGTGCTGCTTCATCGCGCACCTTATCGAGTCGAGGTCCGGAATGGTTGAATGCGGGGCCGTCGATGTCCGCCAGTCCGAACAGTTCAGGCGGAATGTCGAAGACGGTCGCCAGTCGGCGCAGCACGCTGACGTCTGAAAGCCGCTGCCGACCCCGTTCGATTCGGGACAGCGTCGCCGCGGAGTATCCGCACCGCTGACCTGCTTCGCTGAGCGTGAGCCGAGCGGCAGTGCGCGCGACGCGCAGGAGCGTGCCGTAGTCGCCGCCGGCTGCCGCCTGCCTCACCTCCGGTAGGTCGAACCACCCGCTCTGGCCCATGGCAGCCTCCCCCGCCGAGCATCCACCCACGAATGTCCGCCGTGAATTTCCGGTCACGCAAACTTCTTTCATCCCACGCACCAACACGGGCGTCAGCCAGTCCTCGGGTGTTGTCCTGGAGTCGGCCAGCGCAGCGCGCAGGGGAGCGGTGATGAGCGGTTTGAGACCGGCCGGCAAGGGTGAAGAGTCCGATGCGATCGTCAGCCGAACGCTCCATTTCGGCGCGTTCGCCGTGTTCGCACTTGTGGTGATCGCGTACCTGGGTGGGGCGGCAACTGCGACCGCAGCGGTCGCGGCTGTCGGAGCCGTCACCGGCGCTGTCGTCAGGCTGGCGACGAGATGCCTCGGTAGGCGGGGCGGGTGAGGTATGCCACGGTGACCATCTCATGACACCGGGTTATGTGCGACTGCATCTGTCGCTAGTGTCACCGGACATGGGGGAACGACGGTGACACATGAATTCTCCGGCGCTGCCGACGCCGCTGAGGAGTGGATGAGGTCCTGGTCGGCCTCGGTTTCCGAGCGTGCGGCGCAGGCTCAGGCCATGTCGCAAAGGGTTGCCGACCTGTCCGTTTCCGCGACGAACGGAGACGGTGCGGTCGAGGTGACCGTGGCGGCTTCCGGGGTCGTCACCGATCTGCGGCTGGGTGCCCGGGTACGGACGTGGCCCTCCGATGAGATTGCAGCCGAGATTCTGACCACCATGCGTCGCGCCCAGGCCCGCCTCGGCGCGGCGGTGGCCGAGATCGCCGCGCAGACGGTCGGCGCCAACTCGGAGAGCGCCCGCGCGGTTGTGGCCAGCTACGCCAACCGTTTCCCGGACCCACCGGATGACCGAGACGACCATGGGCAAGCTTCTCGAGGTCGCGGTGGCTGGTGACCAGCGCTTCGAGGTGGACAGCCTGGAGCTGCATACTCATGCGGGAGCCGTGGATGGTGTAGCCGACGTGGTGGACCAGTGCCGCCGGGCGGCAGCCTCCGTGCACCTGGGCCGTGACGCGTACGGCCGCCTGTGCCAGCTGATCCCGAGCCTGCTCCACCCGGTGCAAGAGGCCGCTGTCGACGCGCTCAACGAGGCCACGGGGGCGCTGCAGGGCACCGCCGATGACCTCCGGTCCGTCGCCGGTCGGTACGACAGTGACGACCGGGGCGTGGCGCGCCTGTTCCATCGTGGGGCCGGGGCGTGACCGACGTCAGTAGTCCCCTCATCGCCCCCCGCGAGGACTCCACCACCGCCTTCAGTGGAGTGTTCATCGCCGAGGACATCGACAGTTTGATGGCGAGCTACGCCGGCGGTGGGTGGATCGATGTGGCGATCGGCGGGGTGGCCGTCTCCATGGACGCTCTCGCCTTCGTCACCGACCCGCTGGGCCAGCTGGTCGCCTGGGGAGTCGGGTGGCTGATCGAGCACGTCAAGCCCCTGTCCGATGCCCTGGATGAGCTTGCCGGCGATCCTGACCAGATCGCCGCCTACGCCCAGACCTGGCGGAATCTCACCACCACCCTCACCGACGCCGCGACAACGTTCGAAGATGCGGTCGGCCGGCAGGTTGCGGACTGGAAGGGTGCCGCGGCGGCCGCGTACCGACAGCACAGCGGCGAGCACGCCGCCATTCTGGCGGCCCTGGGCAGAGCCACTCATGCCCTGGCCGAGATCACCACGGGCGCCGGGCTTCTGGTCGCCATGGTCCGGGCACTGGTCCGTGACCTCATCGCGGAGTTTGTGTCCGTGCTGGCGGTACGCCTCTGGGAGTGGCTCGCGGAGGCCGGCGTCACGCTCGGTCTGGCCACTCCCTGGGTCATCACCCAGGTGACGACGCTCGCCGGCAAATGGGCCGCCCGTATCGCTCGCCTGCTGCATGCTCTGATCGGCAGCCTGCGCCGGCTGTCGCCCATCCTGCAGCGCCTCGGGGATCTCGTCGCGGATCTCCGGACCCTGCTGCGGCGCGTGACGCACCACGGCGCGACGTCGCCATCCGCGCCGTCCAGGGACACACACCTGCTGCACGCCGACGCCGACCCCCTCCGCAAGTGGGGTCCAGCCCGGCAAACCCACCCTGGGGAGTGGGAAGCTGCCATCCGGGACGCCCAGGAAACGGGGGTCGAGGTCTCGTTCCGTGAGGGCGCTCTGGCGTACGGGCCCAGCCCGTCTCCTGGACGGCCGGGGCATCTCGTTCTCGATCCCGACGCGTCGTACGGTGCACTGCTGCATGAGATGCAACACCTGCGGGACGACCATGCCGCCGGATGGGCCGGGATGAGAGGCTGGTTCGAGGACCCGGTCGTGCGCTACGAGAATGAGGTCCGTGCCTACCAGCAGGAAATCCGGTACGCCGAGTCGATCGGTGACCGGGAGTCGGTCGAACGCCTCAACGAGGCGATCCGCGAAGAGTACGTGAAGATTTTTGGAGTCGAGCCATGACGGCGCCGCCCCCACCAAACCTCCCCGTGCCCAATGTGCGGCAGATGACCAACGACGAGCTGGCACAGATGGCGCAGCGGGGAGGCCCGTACCGGGGCAAGGCCGTCTTCGAGCTGGTGGACCGGGCCGGCGCCGACGACGACGCGGCGACGACGTTGGGCGACCTGAGCCGTCTACCCGCGCTCCGCCACGACCGCGTCTTCCACCTGGTCTCCCTGGCCTGGGCCGCGATCATCGGACTGCTCGCCGCGGAGACGCCGTACGCGCGTTCCGTCGCCTACGCGGCGTTCGCTGCCCTGGACGCCGTCGACCAGCGCGACTTCCTGTCGTACGTCAAAGCGGAGCGGATCGAGGAGGCGCATCCCCGACTGTGATCTACGCTGGCTACCTCGCCGAGACAGCCAACTGCCGCGTCTGCGATAGCCCAGCCGGCCGGTCACCCGGTTCGGGAGGCCGTTACAGCTTGCGGCTTGCGTGATTGTCGTACCCGTGGGCTTCTCTTGGGCGAAGAGTGCGCATCCCGATCCTCCGTTTGGCGGAAGTCCGGATGACAACGGTGGGTAGCAGGGGGAGACGTGGCGATAGTCGACTGTGCCATGGCCGACGCCGAGCGACTGGCGGCATATGCGGAAGAGGTGCTTGGCCCTCCCGCCACCTGGCGGCCGGCACCTCCGGGCTACCCGGAGGGCCTGGCTCTGTGCGTCATCGACGCGATCTGGTCGATGGGTGTCCGGTACGCGGCGGTCGAGAACGTCGTCGACTGCTATCGGAGATCACGCCGCGCGGAGGGCGGCGATCCGCATCTGGACGGCGCCTTCGAGCTGCTCCAGCACTACGAGCGAATCGGCGGGCCCGAGCGGTTCGCGACGGAGATGAAGAACCGGCAGAGGGTGTCGACGCGTCCGGGCGCGGTGCTGAAGGCCGCGGCGATTTACCAGGCGGCCCTGGGCCTCCAAGGGGCGGGGATCCAGACGTGCGAGGAGTTGCGCGCCGCGGCGACCGGCGCCGGTGAGGCGCGGGTGAAGGGTGTTTGGCTGGCGGTGCCGGGTCAGGGCTCGGGTATCTCCTGGCGCTACCTCCTCATGCTCGCCGGCCTGCCCGGTGTGAAGCCGGACCGGATGATTCGCCGTTTAGTCGCCCGCGCGCTTGGTCTGCCGGACGTCGCTCCGGACGCTGCCGTCTGTCTGGTGACGAAGGCCGCCGAACTTCTCGCCGTGTCGTCGACGGCCCTTGACCACGAAGTCTGGCGGCACGAACGCAAAAGGCGGCGACGGCGTCGTCCTGATGTCGCCGAATAGTGTCGGAAGCGGTACCGCGACCCGCGGCCAGCGGATAACGCCGAACCAGGGTGATCGGTACGGTATGCAGCATGTCTTCGCCCAGCCCCGCGCCGCTGCTCCGGGAGTTCATCGACATCCCGGAGCGCACGAGCACGAGCGATTTCGTGCTCAAGCTCGCCGACAGTGTCGCCGACGCCGACGCCACCCTCCGCGACTATGTCGTCACGGATCGGCTGCTCGGCAACTTCGACGAGGCGCTCGGGCTGATCCGCTCCGCGGTCGAGGGGCATGCCTCCAAGGCCGCGTACCTGCACGGCTCGTTCGGTTCCGGTAAGTCCCACTTCATGGCGGTGCTGCACGCGCTGCTGCGCGGCGAGGCTGCCGCCCGGGGTCGCGACGAATTCGCGCCGCTGGTCGCCAAGCACAGCGTTTGGCTCGACGGGCGCAGGTTCCTGCTGGTGCCGTACCACCTGCTCGACGCCCGCTCGCTGGAGCAGCGGGTGCTCGGCGGCTACGTCGACCGGGTCCGCGCGCTGCACCCGGAGGCCCCGATCCCGGCCGTGCACCGCACCGACTCTTTGCTGGAGCAGGCCGCATTGTTGCGGGCGAAAATCGGTGACGAACGGTTCATCGCCGGGCTGCCCGGCGGCGACGTCGAGGACGAGTGGGGCGAGACCGAAGCCTTCTGGACCAGCGAGCGGCTGGACGCGGCGTTCGCCGGCGCGTACTCCGACGAGCTGCGCCGCAAGCTGGTCAACGATCTGCTGACCAGCTGGAACGTCGGCTTCTTCAGCAACGCCCGGGAGGACGCCGAGGCGTTCATCTCCCTCGACCGCGGCCTGACCGAGATCAGCCGGCACGCCAAGGAGCTCGGCTACCACGGCCTGATCCTCTTTCTCGACGAGCTGATCCTCTGGCTGGCCAATTCGATCGGCGACCAGCAGTTCGTCTCCCGCGAGATCCAGAAGATCACCAACTTCGTCGAGGGCGGCGACACCCGCCGGCCCATCCCGGTGATCAGCTTCATCGCGCGCCAGCGTGACCTGCGCGAACTCGTCGGCGAGGAGGTCACCGGCGCCAACGAGCTGAGCTACCAGGACACGCTGAACCTGGCCAGCGGCCGCTTCGACGTGATCAAGCTGGAGGATCGGAACCTCCCGGAGATCGCCCGCCGCCGGCTGCTCAAACCCCGCGACACCACGGCCGCCGCGGCGATCGGCCGGGCCTTCGACGCCACCACCAAGGTACGCCGGGAGGTGTTCGACACCCTGCTCGGCACGGACTCGGGAAGCGGCGCCGACGTCGACGCGTTCCGGTCGACGTACCCGTTCAGCCCGGCCTTCATCTCCACGCTGGTGCACGTCTCCAGCGCGCTGCAGCGTTCCCGTACCGCGCTGAAGCTGATGCGGCAGCTCCTGGTCGACCGCCGCGATACCCTGCGGCTGGGCCAGCTCGTCCCGCTCGGCGACCTCTACGACGTGATCAGCAGCGGTGGCGACCAGCCTTTCACCGAGAAGCTCAAGGCCGAGTTCGAGATGGCCCAGAAGCTGTACGACCTGAAGCTGCGTCCCCACCTGCTCGGGCAGTACGGCCTCACCGACGAGGACCTCGACGCCGCCCGCCGTGGCGAGGCGCTGCCGGCCGAGACCGCCGGCCGGATCCGGGCGTTCACCGGCGACGACCGGTTGATCAAAACGCTGCTGCTCGCGGCCCTGGCTCCGAGCGTGCCGGCGCTGCGGAACCTCACCGCCCGGCGGTTGTCGGCGCTGAACCACGGCAGCATCACCAGCCCGATCCCGGGCGGCGAGGTGGCCCAGGTGTCGCGCAAGCTCGCCGACTGGGCGGGCCAGTTTGCGGAGATCCGCATCGGCGAGGGCGACGACCCGGTGGTCTCGCTGGAGCTGGTCGGCGTGGACGTCGACAGCGTCCTCGCCACCGCCAAGCACTACGACAACGAGGGCGCCCGCAAGCACATGGTCCAGCGGCTGCTCTGGCAGCAGCTAGGTGTCCAGTGGAGCGACTCCTTCTTCGCCGAGGCCGGCCTGACCTGGCGCGGCAGCCGCCGGGTCATCGAGCTGGTCTACGGCAACGTCCGCGACCCGAACGACATCCGGGACGACGCGTTCCACCCGAACGACCCGGACGGCTGGCGGCTGATCATCGACTACCCGTTCGACGACGGCAGTCACGGCCCGGCGGACGACCGGCAGCGCGTGCAGGACCTGGTGGGCCGGATGCCCGCCCGGACCGTCTGCTGGATCCCGGCCGCGCTGACCGTCGAGCGCCTCACCGAGCTGGGCAAGCTCGTCATCATCGACAAGCTGCTCGAGGGCCAGCGCTTCGACAGCCACGCCGAGCACCTCAACCCCGACGACCGACGGCGGGCGCACGCCGCGCTGACCAACCAGCGCAGCGCGCTGCTGGCGAAGATGAACGGGATTCTGCGGCAGGCGTACGGGCTTGCCGGTAAGCAGGCCTCCGACGTGGTGCTCGGCTTCGACGACCACCTGCAGTCGCTGACCCGGGCGCTGGAGCCGAAGCTCCCGATGGGCGCCGCGTTCAACGACGCGCTGCGCACCCTGGCCGACCAGATGCTCAGTCAGCAGTTCCCGGCGCACCCGGACTTCGACCCGGACCGCAAGGGCGATCCGGTACGCCTCGCCGACCTGAAGGTCGTCCTGGACCACGTCCGCCGGGCCGTCGAATCGCCCGAGGGGCGCGTCGAGGTGGAGCGGGTCCACCGGCAGACGGTGCGCCGGATCGCCAATCCGCTCGGGCTGGGCACCATGCACGAGGCGAACTTCGTCATCGGCGGGGAGTGGGTGCAGCACTTCCAGCACAAGGCAGCGACCGAGGGCATCACCGGAGAGCTGCGGGTCGCCGACCTGGTGGGATGGATGGACGCCCCGAAGGCGCGGGGGTTGGACCCGATCGTGGCGCAGCTCGTGGTGGCGACCTTCGCCGAGCAGACCGACCGGGCGTTCTACCTCCACGGCAGCCCGATCGTTCCCGCCCCGGACCTCGGGAAGATCACCCTCGACCACACGCTGCGCGAGGAGCGGCTGCCCAGTGAGACGGACTGGGACCTCGCACGGGCCCGGGCGGCTGCCATCTTCGGCTTTCAGCCGCTGGCGCTGCGCCGGGGCCGCCTGGTCGCACTGTTCGGCCGGGAACTGATGACACAGGCAGGCCGGCACCGTCATGGGGCGGCCGATCTCGTCGCTCGGTTGGAGCAGCATGCGGACTGGCTGCGGCTGAGCCAGGAGTCCGGTCGGCTCGCCACGGCCCGCGCCGCCGCCGACCTGTTGCGTCGGCTGGCCGACGCGCCCTCGCCGAAGGACGCTGTCGAGCGTCTCGCTGGTGCCGACCTGACCGGCCCGGCCGACCGGACCGGTAAGAGCATTAGCAGCGCCGCGCAGGTCTCGGCCGCGCTCGCCGCTGCGCCCTGGGACACCTTCGAGATCGTTGCTGGACTGCCGGAACCCTACGCGGCCGAGGCGGCGGCGATCCTCGCAGACCTACGCCGGATCGCCCAGGCAGACGAGTTGACCGCGCCACTCGCTCCGGCCCTGCGCCGCGCCCAAGCCGACGCCACAACGCTGCTTCGTCGTGCCACCCGCAAGCCGGAGGACGACTCGCGCATCGTCTACCCGCCGAGGGCAGATGTGGACGCGGGCGAGGACGGTGATGCCCTGCGCGAACGCGCGGGCCGGGACGAACTGCCGGCGCCGAGCGGTCGCATAACCGTCGGCCGGGGCGGGCTGGAGCGGGCGGTCGAGGAGTTGCGGGCATTCGCCAGCGACCACCCGGACGCCACCATCGAGGTGACCTGGAGAATCGTGCCGTGACTCAGGCAGCGACGCCGTCGCAGGCGCTGCGGATCAGCCCGATCGCGTTGCGGCAGAAGGTGACGCAGCAGCTCGACCGGCACCGCAACGGTGAGCCGTACCCGGTGCTGGTCGTCCGGGCCGAGCCGGCGTGGCCGCACGACCCGGCGATGCAGCTCCCGGGCGGACGCCGGGTCCGGGTCGTGCCGTGCGTGTCTCCGCTGGCCATCTGGGAGCACCTCGTCGCCGAGCGCGGTGACGAGGTGCTAGTGCTGCTTACGGACCTTGCCGAGTCCAGCCTCGGGGCCGGTGTGCGGGGCCGGATCTTCAGGCAGCAGGTGATCATGGTCGAGCCGTGGGACCTGGTCGTCGAGGCGTTCGGCGCGCAGGTGCCGGACAGTGCCCTCGAGCGGGAGTCCTGGGCCGGCGAGGCGCTCCTGGATGCGATGCCGCCCGCCGGCTGGCCGAAGCTCACCAGCCCCGTCCTCACCCGGGACGTCGCGCTGCGGCACCTCGCCGCCGTACGGCTCGGGCTGGAACGACGGGGCGAGAGCCACGACAACCTGGACGTGGCGGCCCTGCTGCGATGGAGCGCCGAGCCCGGGGCGGTCGAGGCGTTCGGGCTGCTCCGCGAGGGCGAGCGTCACGGTCTCGCGCGGTGGCTGACCGAGCAGTTCGGGCGTCCGGCCCGGGCGCTCTTCGCGCTGGTCGACGCCGCTCACGGGGCGGACGCGCTGCCGCTCGGCCTGGTCTGCGACGCGCTCTGGACCACGGACACCCCCGATGCCGTACGCGCCCGCGGCCGGGTCGACCAGTACTTCGGCACCCTCGACGACGACCTGACCGTACGGGGTTTCGCGGATGCCGCCGTGCAGGTGGTGACCGGGATGCTGGCGGCGCGGGACCGGGAGACACGACTGCAGGGAAGTGCCGTCCTGGACCGGGCCGAGGAACTGCTTGTCCAGTTCAACGCGAAGGGCAGCGCCGGTCACAGCCCCATCCTGCGGGTCGGCTTCACCCAGCGGGTCGAGGAGGCGGCACGGGCCCTTCTCGCCAGCCTGGACAACTCCGCCGCCCCCGCCCCCGCGCTCGACGCGGCGGTCGAGGCGCTGCGGGCGCACCGCCTCGCCGACACGGAGTCCGTACGGATCCAGCGGATCCGGATGGCGCAGCGGCTCGTCCGCTGGCTCGGCACCGAGGTCGAACCGCTGGCGAGCGTCGCCGACGGGGTGGACCGGCAGATCGTCGAGTGGGGTTGGGTGGACCTGGCGCTCAACCACGTCTGGGCCGGCGACGATGTGCATCCCGACCTGCAGCGAGCATTCGGTGACGTCCACGAGCGGGCGCAGCGGCGCCGCCGGGACCTCGACCGTGACTTCGCCACCCGCCTGGCCGCCTGGTCGCCCACCGGTCCCGGCAACGACGGTGGTCTGCTCACCATCGAGAACTTCCTCCCGCGGGTCGTCGACCCCCTGATCCGTACTCAGCGCCCGACCCTGGTCGTGGTGCTCGACGGCATGAGTGCCGCCGTCGCCGTCGAACTTGCCGACGAGGTCGCCGAGCACTGGGTCGAGTACGACCCGCTCGCCGGCAGTGGCGGCGGTTCGCGTCGCGGAATGGTCGCTGCCCTGCCCACCCTGACCGCCGTGTCCCGCACGTCCCTCTTCGCCGGCGCCCTGCGCACCGGCGCCCAGGCGACTGAGAAGCGCGTGTTCGAGGAGGGCCGCTGGGGCAAGGGCGCGAGGGTCTTCCACAAGGGGCCCGCGCGGGGCGGAGCCGGCGAAATGATCTCCGGTGACCTCGCCGCAGCGATCGCCGACCGCTCCCGGCTGGTCGCCGTGGTCATCAACACCGTCGACGACTCGCTCGCCCACGGCCGGGAGGGCGACGAGCCCGGATGGCAGATCAGCGACATCGGATTCCTGCGCAGCCTGCTCAACCTCGCGCGGTCCGCCGGACGGGCCGTGATCATCACGAGCGACCACGGGCATGTGCTGGAACGCGGCGGAGAGTACGTCCGGGCCACCGATGCGGCATCCGCCCGGCACCGCACCGGCCCCGGTTCCGTCGCGGCCGGTGAAATCGAGCTGAGCGGTCCTCGGGTGGTCGCCCCGGAGCACCGGATCATCGCCCTCTGGGATCCGATGCTCCGGTACCGACCGAGCAAGTCCGGCTACCACGGAGGCGCCTCGCTGGCCGAGGTGACCGTCCCGCTGCTGGCCTTCCTGCCGCCGAGCGCGACCGACGTGCCGTCCGGCTGGGTGCCGGTGGCACGGCGAGAGCCGGACTGGTGGGAGACCGCGCAGTCGGCTCCAGCCACCGCGCCCGCCCATGTTCCCGCGCCAGCCGCACCGAAGCAACGGCGCAAGCCACCGGCCCAGACCGGGGACGCGCTCTTCGACGTACCCGACATGGCGTCCGCACCGGCTGCGGCGCCGCCGGCCGGCGACGGCGACCTGGTCGGCGCGCTGCTGGCGACGGAACTCTTCGAGGCGCAGCACGCTCTCACTCCGCGCCGGGTGGACCTCGGAAAGATCGAGTCGGCGATGCGAGCGCTGGTGGACGCGAAGGGCACCCTGCCGGTCGCGGTGCTCGCGCAACGCGCCGGTGAGGCCCCGGTACGCGCCAGCGGGTTCGTCAACACGCTGCAGCGCATCTTCAACGTCGACAACTACCCCGTCCTGTCCCTGATCGACGACAGCCGGACCGTGCGGCTGGACCTGGCGCTGCTGCGGGAACAGTTCGGGCTGCCCGGAGTGAGGTCGTGACCACCGTCAGCCCGGCCCGGCGGCGGGACGTGGTCGACGCCCTGCGGCGCGGCGCGGTGCCCTCGGCCGGCCTCGACCTCTTCGCCGTCGGGCTGGACCGGTTCGTGACGGCGATCGGGGAGGACCTCGACACCGTCTCCGCCGGCGGATCCGTCTTCAAAGCGGTACGCGGTGAGTACGGCTCCGGCAAGACCTTCTTCACCCGGTGGATCGCGGAACGTGCCAAGCGGGCCAACCTCGCCACCGCCGAGGTGCAGATCTCGGAGAACGAGACGCCGCTGCACAAGCTGGAGACCGTCTACCGGCGGCTCACCGAGCGGCTGACCACCGCCACGTTCCCGCCCAGCGCCCTGCGTCCAGTCGTCGACGGCTGGTTCTACGCGCTGGAGGAGGACGTGCTGGCGACCGGTGAGGTGGCGCCCGACGACGGCGGTGCCCTGGACCGGGCCGTCGGTGAGCTGCTCGACCAGCGGCTCGCCACGGTCAGCCGGAGCGCACCCGCCTTCGCGGCGGCACTACGCGGATACCGGACGGCCAGCCTCGCCGGCGACGCGGCCACCGCCGACGCCGTGCTCGCGTGGCTCGGCGGCCAACCACATGTCGCCGCGTCCGCCCGGCGGGTTGCCGGGGTGCGCGGCGACCTGGATCACTTCGCCGCGCTGAGCTTCCTGCAGGGTTTGCTCGCGGTGCTCCGCGACAGCGGGCACCCGGGCCTGCTCCTCGTGCTCGACGAGGTGGAAACCCTGCAGCGGGTACGCTCCGACGCCCGCGACAAGGCACTCAACGCGCTGCGGCAGCTCATCGACGAGGTGCACTCGGGACGGTTCCCCGGGCTCTATCTGGTCATCACCGGCACGCCGGCCTTCTACGACGGCCCGCAGGGCGTACAGCGGCTCGCGCCGCTGGCGCAGCGCCTCGCCGTGGACTTCACGACCGACCCGCGCTTCGACAATCCGCGCGCAGTGCAGATCCGGCTGCCCGGCTTCACGGTCGAATCCCTCGTCGCACTCGGCGGACGGGTGCGCGACCTCTACGCCCACGGTTCAGCGGCACCGGAGCGGGTGCACCGTCTGGTCGATGACGCGTACCTCGATCACCTGGCCCGGGCCGTCGGCGGCGGGCTGGGAGGCAAGGTGGGGGTGGCGCCGCGGCTGTTCCTCAAGAAGCTGGTGGGGGACGTACTCGATCGGGTCGACCAGTTCGACGACTTCGACCCGCGGCAGCACTACGCGCTCACCCTGTCCGGTGCCGAGATGACCGACGTGGAACGCAACGCGAGCCGGGCTGACGAGATCTCACTCGACCTGTAGGAACAATCAGATCATGAGCACCGACGTGCGCGAAGACCTATGACGGCGGCGGAGTTCCTGCACCCGGTGGTGCTGCATCACGTGGTGAACACCCTGCAGTGGCCGGCGCTTCGACCGTTGCAGGAGGCGGCCGTTGAGCCGTTGATGAGTGGCGAGGACGCCCTGCTCCTCGCTCCCACAGCTGGTGGCAAGACCGAGGCGGCGATGTTCCCCCTGCTGTCCCGCATGACGGCGGCCAACTGGTCCGGCCCGTCCGTCCTCTACATCTGCCCCCTGAAGGCTCTGCTCAACAACCTCCTTCCCCGGCTCGAGACGTACACGGGTTGGCTGGGGCGTCGCGTCGCCTTGTGGCACGGTGATGTCACGGCGAGCCGGCGCCGTGCGATCCTCCGGGAGCGACCGGACGTGCTGCTGACCACTCCCGAGTCCATCGAGTCGATGCTGGTCAGCGCCAACGTCGACCACGACACGTTCCTCGGTCGGGTTCGGGCGGTCGTGGTCGACGAGGTCCACGCCTTCGCCGGCGACGACCGTGGCTGGCACCTGCTGGCAGTCCTCGAACGTGTGGCGCGGGTGGCGGGGAGCCCGATGCAACGGGTCGGCCTGTCCGCCACCGTCGGCAACCCCGACGAACTCCTGCGCTGGCTGCAGGGCTCTGGGCGGAACAAGCGCCCCGGCCAGGTGGTCGCGCCGGAGGTGGTGAGGGCAACCGCTGTCACGTCACCGGCTGCGGTGCCTCCCGGGGACATCGAACTGGACTACGTCGGTTCGGTCCACAACGCGGCCAAGGTGATCGCGGCGCTGCACGCGGGGCAGAAGCGCCTCGTCTTCTGTGACTCCCGTGCGCTGGTGGAGGAACTCGGCCAACGACTGCGGATGCAGGGCGTGACGACCTTCCTCTCCCATGCGTCGTTGTCGTTGGACGAGCGGCGGCGGGCCGAGGAGGCCTTCGCCCAGGAACGCGACTGCGTCATCGTCGCCACGAGCACCCTCGAACTCGGTATCGACGTCGGCGACCTCGACCGGGTCATCCAGATCAACGCCCCACGCACCGTCGCCGCGTTCCTCCAACGGCTCGGTCGCACCGGTCGCCGACCTGGGAGCAGCCGAAACTGTCTGTTCCTCGCTCTGGACGGCGACGGGCTGCTCCACGCGACCGCGCTGCTGCACCTGTGGGCGCAGGGCTGGGTGGAGCCGGTTGTCCCGCCACCGGAGCCACGACACATCGTCGCGCAGCAGGTTCTCGCGCTCGCGCTGCAACGGTTGCGGATCGGGGACCGTTCATGGACCGGTGAATGGAACGGGCTGGCACCCTTCGACGGAAGCGCCGAGGTGATCGTCCGGCATCTGGTCGAGCAGGGCTACCTGAACGAGGACTCGTCCATGCTCTTCATCGGACCGGAGGCGGAACGGCGGTTTGGGCGCCGGCACTTCATGGACATGCTGGCGGTCTTCACCGCCCCGCCCCAGTTCACCGTGCTGTCCGGCCGAACCGAGATCGGTCGTACCGACCCCGCCCTGTTGACCATGCGGGTTCGGGGGCCGCGGCTGCTGTTGCTCGCCGGACGCAGTTGGCGGGTCACATACATTGACTGGAAGCGCCGCCGGTGCTTCGTCGAGCCCGCCGACGCCGGCGGAAGAGCGTTGTGGATGAGCGGCGGTGTGCCGCAAGGGCTGTCGAACCGGATGGTGCGGGCCATGCGCGACGTCCTGCTCGGCGCCGATCCGCCCGTCGCGCTCACCGGTCGGGCCCAAGGTCGGCTCACCAGCCTTCGCGAGCAGGCGGAGGCGCTCGTCCATCCCGGCGGAACGGTGGTCGCCCGCGACGCCGAGGGGGAGACGCTGTGGTGGACGTGGGCCGGCTACCGAGCAAACGCGACGCTGATCGCCACCCTCGGCGAGATCACCGACCCCACTCAGCGCTACGACGACGCGGCGATCCGGCTACGGCCCGACATCGCACGCGACATGGTACGAGCGGCGCTCAACGACGCCGCCGAGCGGATCTGCCTCCCCCATGTCGATGAGAAGGCGCTCGCCGGACTCAAGTTCAGCGCCGCGCTGCCCGAACGCCTGGCGTTGGCGACGCTGGCGAGCCGCCTGGCGGACATTCCGGCTGCGCTCGATGTCCTCGCCGAGCCGGTCCGCACCGTGCACCTGCCGGCGTGAGGAGTGGCCGTGGAATCCAAAATCGGGATGCGCGACCCTGACCTCGGAACGCACTCAGGCCCGTACGCCGGGGCGTACGGGCCTGACAGGTGAACGTGACGGTCAGCTCTCCGTCACGGTCGGATCAGAGCTTGCTGAAGTCGATGACGTCGGCCGCGGCCGGCTTCTTGATGTCCGGGAAGGACTTCCCGAACTCGCTGTAAGCCAACTGGCCCTGGTTGTCGGGGCCGACGATGAGCAGCGGGTACGGCTCACCGGTCGTCGCCACGTACAGCGTGCTCCGGTCGGATTCGTCGATGAGGGTGATCGCCGGGCCGGCGTCGATGGTCTTGGCCTCGCCCTTGGTGGCCGTTCCGTCCGGCGCGAGATTCGCGGCATCCTCGGCGATCGTGAAGAGGCTGCCGAAGTTCTTGTCGTCCCGGGCCACCGTGACCCACCGGTCGCCGATCAGCTGGGCCATGCCTTCGCCCCGCGGGCCGCTCTCCTTCCAGAAGGTCTCGTTGGCCTTGAAGTACGGCTGACCGCCGACCAGCAGCAGTTGAATGCGCTGGCCGTTCAGGCCGAGCGTGCCCGCCAGATCCTCGCCCATGACCTTGAGGTCGATGGACAGCGTGCTGCCTCCGTCCTTCCGCTGGCCCTCGACGCGGAACGATCCGGCCTTCTTGAGGGCGGCGTTCGTCTTCCTCAGAATCTCCGCTGCCGTCAGGTCCGCGACGCCGTTGCCGGCCGCGGACGCGGCGTCCGCCGGAGCCGACCAGGTGGCGCCGCCGGTGGTCGGTTCACCGCAGCCGGCGAGCACCATGCCCGTGACGGCCAATGGCACGAGTACGCGTGCCACACGCATGATTCAGCCTCTCTCTCGTCCCCAACCCCCATGATCAGGGGAAACCCCGCAGAGCATAGGCAGCTTCACCGGTCGCGTGGGGTCCGAGCCGACCGCGCAGTGCCGGAGCCGCTCCCGCCGGTCAGTTGGGGTGCGCCGGGGCGTCGAGGATGGCGCTGAAGCGCTCCTCGGCGAGGTCGAGCTGGTCGAGGATGTGCCGCTTCACCGGCGGTGCCAGCGGCGTGTCCGGCCGGGTCACCAGGTCCCGGAGCACCGGCACCAGGGGGCGGTACTTCGCCGCCCAGGTCGGCACCTTCGGCCCGACCGAGTGGATCACGCCGACCCCGTTGTCGGTGAAGTCGGAGACCTTGATGACCCGCGCCCACGGTTCCCGGTCGAGGCTGGCCGCCACGTGCTCCCGGTACTGCTCGTGACGGTCGCGCGTGGGGTCGTACACCGGGTTGGTGACGGCGGCGACGAGGCGCGCGACGCGCGGGCCGAACCGGTCGGCGAGGGTGGCCAGCGCGGCCTCGCGGACGTCGGTGCCGGCGCGGCCGCCGCCCAGGGCGGCCAGGTCGGCCGGGTGGTCCTCGACCGTGTCGTGCAGCAGGCCGGCGACGATGACGTCGACGTCGCGGACCTCGTAGTGGTGCAGCATCCGGATGGCGACCCGCAGCAGGTGGTTGAGGTACGGCTCGCGGACCCGCCGGTCGTCGCGGTGCAGGTGGGCGGCGAGGTCGAGGGCGTCGGTGAGGCGCGCCCGCTCGGCCTCGGCGAAGTCACGGATCTCCAGCCGGAACCGGGCGAGCAGGCCCGGCTCGCCGTGGATCTCGGTGATCGCGTGCATCGGCATCGTGGCGAGGTGCGCGGGGAACTCCATGACCCACTTCTACCCGACCCGCGCCACGGGGCTCAGCGGGGTGGCCGGCCCTGGACGCGGTACGCGTGCGCCTCGTGCCAGACGTGCGGGTAGACGCCCACCTCGAAGTACCGGCGGACCCGGTCGATCGGGCGCCCGCGTGGTCGTGCCAGAGCCACCAGACGGGCAGGACGGTGAACAGCACGTAGTTGGCGGCGACCAGCGGCAGGTAGAGCGGGCCGAGCAGGCGCGCCTGGAGGATGTGGGTGTCCTCGTGGCGTTGGATGCGCGGGTTGCTGCCCGCGCAGACCGTGCCGAGGGTGGTCGCGTACCGGGGCCACACGCCCTGGACGACGCTGACCCGGCAGGCGTGCCGGCAGCCCGGCGCGTCGAGGGTGTGCCCGGCGGCCAGGTGCAGGGCCAGGTAGACCGCGCCGAGGGCGGTGTTGGGCAGGCTCCACGTGTGGTCGACCAGGAACAGGGCGACGCCGCGCGGCCCACGGGGGTAGACCCCGGTGGCCGCGACCGCCCCGCCGAACACGGCACCCGGGATCAGCCCGGCGACCGCTCCGGCGGACAGCCCGACCGGACCGGCGACCAGCGCGCCCAGCGTGGCGCCCGCGACGACGTGCACGACCGCGCTGACGATTCCGGCGACCATGGCCCGCTCCTCGGATCGGGGACCTGCGTCCATGGTGGCACCGGAACCGGGAGACGTTGTCTGTCGTGTTCTCGGCACCGCGTCCCGGAACCCCACCGTCGGTGGGGCCCGTTACGCTGCCCGGCATGGTTCCGATCTCCTGCGTGCTGCTGGTCGATCCGCGTGGCCGGCTGCTGATGCAGCTGCGCGACGGCGAGGCGCCGTACTACCCGCACACCTGGGGCCTGCCCGGCGGGCACGGTGAGCCGGGGGAGAGCCCCGAGGAGACGGCCCTGCGGGAGCTACACGAGGAGACCGGGCTGTCCCCGGCCGGTCCGCTCCGGCTCTTCGGCCGGCAGGAGCTGCCGGAGCGGGGCCTGACCAAGCACTACTTCTGCGGCGCCACCCGGGCGCGGCAGGAGGACGTGGTGCTCGGTGAGGGCGCGGCGATCGTGTTCCTCACCGTCGACGAGGTCCGCGACGGCCGCCCGTACACGCCGGGCACCGCCGACATGCTGGCGCGATTCCTCGACTCGACGGCGTACGCCGATCTGGCCGCCGGCGCCGCGGAGCCGGCCGTCTCCTGACCGGCCCGCGGGGGAGCTGGCCCGCCGACCGGCGAAAGTCGCCCGGACCCGAGCCGTATCGGCGACCCGGGCCCTCCGGCGGCGCGCGCCGTCAGCGGGACGCCGGCGGGTGCCAGTCGGCGTACCGGGCCATGTTGCGTAGCGCCACCCGGGCGGGGACCAGCCGCATCAGCGTGTTGCGCACCGCGATCGCGGCGGGGTTGCGCAGCTGCTGGCCGAACCGCCCCATCCCGTACGAGGCGCGGGCGATCGCCTGGCTGCGGGGCCGGCGCTGCCGGTCGTACGCGCGCAGCGCCTCCGGGACCCCGGTGGCCGGCACGCCGGCGCAGACCGCGCCGAGCACCACCGCGTCCTCG
Source organism: Micromonospora sp. WMMC415 (assembly GCF_009707425.1). Taxonomy (GTDB): domain Bacteria; phylum Actinomycetota; class Actinomycetes; order Mycobacteriales; family Micromonosporaceae; genus Micromonospora. The sequence goes on from NZ_CP046104.1 coordinate 3,716,015, forward strand.
ATGGCCTGGCCGGCGCCCTGCCCGAGGTTCGGGGTCATCGCGTGCGCGGCGTCGCCGAGCAGCGCCACCCGGCCGCGCACGTACGACGGCAGTGGCGTGGCCAGGTGGTACAGGTCGGTGCGGAGCACCGACTCGGGTGGTGTCGCCGCGAGCAGGGCCGGGATCGGGTCGTGCCAGTCGCCGAACCGGTCCCGCACGGCGGCCAGTTCGTCCGGGACCGTCAGGCCCGGCGGGGCGGTGACCGCCGCGAACCAGTAGATCCGGTCGCCGCCGATCGGCACCATGCCGAACTCGGTGCCGCGACCCCAGCTGATCGCGGTGGGCGCCGGCCGGGCGACGGTGGTCACCGCGCGCCAGGCGGTCGTGCCGGCGTACGCCGGCGGAGGCGTCGTGGGCCAGAGCCGGGCGCGGAGGACGCTGCGCAGCCCGTCGGCACCGACCACCAGGTCGGCCCGGAGGCCGGCCGACCCGCGACGGTGCACCTCGCCGGTGTCCGGGTCGACGTCGGTCACCTCGGAGCCGGTGTGCAGGGCGCCGGTGGGCAGGGCGTCGCGCAGGACGCGGTGCAGCTCGGCGCGGTGGATGCCGAGCGCGGTGGTGCCGAGGAGCCGGGTCATCTCGGCGGCGTCCACCCGGGACAGCCACCGCCCGGTCGACGTCCGCAGCCCGCCCGGGGTGTCCGGTACGCCCTGCGACCGGATCGTGTCGCCCAGCCCCAGCGCGTCGAGCGCGCGCAGCGCGTTCGTCATCAGGGTCAGCCCGGCGCCCACCTCGCCCAGTTGGGGGGCGCGTTCGAGGACGCTCACCCGCCAGCCGTGCCGGTGCAGGGCGACCGCCGCGGCGAGCCCGCCGATCCCGCCACCCACCACGACCGCGTGCCGCTCCGTCATGCCGGTCAGCCTTCCACGGCGGCGAGGCGGTGGTCGCGCGGGCTCACGCCCCGGACCCGCCGGAAGGCGGTGCTCAGCGCGAACGGGCTGCCGTAGCCGACCCGGCGGGCCACCGCGCCGAGCGTGGCGTCCGGCTCGCGGAGCAGGTCGGCGGCGAGCGCCAGCCGCCAGCCGGTCAGGTACGTCATCGGCGGCTCGCCGACGAGGTCGGTGAAGCGGCGGGCCAGGGCGGCCCGGGATACGCCCACCTCGGCGGCGAGGGTGGCCACCGTCCAGGGCCGGGCCGGGTCGTTCTGGAGCAGCCGCAGGGCGGGGCCGACGACCGGGTCGGCGGCGGCCACGTACCAGGCGGGTGCCGCGCCGGGACGCGCGAACCAGTGCCGCAGCGCGGCGATCAGCAGCAGGTCGAGCAGCCGGTCGAGGACGGCCGCCTGACCGGGGGCGTCGCGGGTGACCTCGTCGGCGAGCAGCGCTACGAGGGGGCTGCGCCAGTCGTCGCCGTTCACCGTGACCAGTGGCGGCAGGGCGGTGAGCAGCCGCCGGCCCGGCTCGCCGGGCAGCTGGTAGGTGCCGGTCAGCAGCACGGTCGCGCCGGTCGGGCTGGTGCCCCAGGTCCGCACGCCGAGCGCCATGCTCTCGGCGAGGGATTCGCCGTGGATGGTGCACCGCTGCCCGGGGTGGATCACCACCTGCGGCGGGGTGGCTGGGTCGTCGGCCACCAGGTAGCCGTCGGGGCCGCGCAGCACCGCCACGTCGCCGGGGCGCAGCCGGACCGCCGGCCCGTCGTCCGGCACCAGCCAGGCGTCGCCGCGGACCAGAGCCACCACGGTCAGCGGCGCGCGGTCCTCGATGCGCAGCGAGAACGGCGGGTCGAGCATCGACCGCAGCAGGAAGGCGCCTCGGGCCCGGGGCCCGTCGAGCAGTCCGGTGAGCGGATCCACCCCCGCACTGTAGACGCCCGCGTATGGCAGCACGATCCTCGACCATTCATCGTCTCGCCGCCGGCGGCTTGACTGTCCACATGACAACGAACCCGACTCTCGTCCTCGGCGGTACCGGCAAGACCGGCCGCCGCGTCGCCCACCGCCTCGCCGACCTCGACGTCCCGGTCCGGCTCGGCTCCCGCGCGGGCACCCCGCCGTTCGACTGGACCGACCCGGCCGGCTGGGACCCGGTCCTCGCCGGTGTCGGGGCGGTCTACCTGACGTACCAGCCGGACCTGGCCGCGCCCGGCGGCGCGGAGGTCGTCGCCGCGTTCGCCCGCCGCGCCGCCGCGCATGATGTCCGCCGGATCGTCCTGCTCTCCGGCCGCGGCGAGCCGGAGGCCGAACACGCCGAGGCGGCCGTGCGGGCCGCCGGGGTGCCCTGCACGGTGCTGCGGGCCAGCTGGTTCCAGCAGAACTTCAGCGAGAGCCACCTGGTCGACCCGGTGCGGGCCGGGGTCGTCGCCCTGCCCGTCGGGGACGTGCCCGAACCGTTCGTCGACGCCGACGACATCGCCGACGTCGCGGTCGCCGCGCTCTCCGGGGACGGGCACGCCGGCCAGCTCTACGAGCTCACCGGACCGCGTGCGCTGACCTTCGCCGAGGCGGTCGCCGGGATCGCCGCCGCGACCGGCCGCGACGTCCGCTTCACCACGGTCACCACCGAGGCGTACGCGGCGCGGCTCGCCGCCGAGGGCGTCCCCAATGCGGTGGCGGGCCTGCTCACGTACCTGTTCACGGAGGTCCTCGACGGCCGCAACGCGCACGTGGCCGACGGCGTCGAACAGGTTCTCGGCCGGCCAGCCCGCGACTTCGCCGGCTACGCGGCCGCGACCGCGGTGACCGGGGTGTGGAAGCCCTGACCGGCCTGCGCCGTTACGCTCGCCGCCGGGGGGGTGAGGAGGCGGCGATGATCCGGTGGGGTGGGTTCGGAGCGGTGTGAAGGTTCGCTTCACACCGTTCGCTCACCAGCACGTGATCTGGTGTAGCGGGCGCGCATCGTCGGAGTGGCGGCGGGGCCGGCGGTGAACACGAAGTCGTCACCGTCGAGGCGCCGCCCGGTCGTCCGGTCCACGATGACTGGATCGGCCTCGACGCCGGTCTCTCTGTCGACCAGGATCATGCTGCGTTGCGCCGGGTCCAGCCGGGAGTTGCCCCACGCGGCAAGGGCGATGACCACCGGTCGGAGGCTGCGGCCGAGCTCGGTGAGGACGTACTCGTAGCGGTCCGGGCGGGTCTGGTACCGGCGCCGCTCGAGCAGGCCACTCTCGGTAAGGGCCTTGAGCCGGCTGGTCAGGATGCTCGACGAGATCTGCAGGTTGGCCTGGAACTGATCGAAGCGGGTGTAGCCGTCGAAGCAGTCATGAAGGATCAGCAGCGTCCACCACTCACCGACGTGCCCGAGCGCGCTCGACAGCGGGCACTCGCGGTCCTCAAGTCGGATCTTGCCTGCCACGGACATCCCTCCGGCGGGTAGGTGCTAAAGTCGAAGCGACTAACTTCCAGTTCGGAAGCAACTGTACGGCGTCCCCGCGACGTCCGTCGTGCGCTGCAGGAGATCACCCGATGCCCCAGGTCGCATCCGCGCCCGAGATCATCCGTCGGTACTTCGCGCTGGCATCCCAGCCGGACACCGAGGCGTACTTCGCGCTCTTCGCCGACGACGCCGTCGTCGAGGACGAGGGGCGGACGCACATCGGTGTCAACGCCATCCGCGCCTGGCGCGCCGAGGTGCCGCTGGTGACGTACGAGATCACCGACGTCGAGCAGACCCCGGCCGGTGCGGTGGTGACCGCCACCGTCAGCGGAGACTTTCCCGGTAGCCCGGTCCACGGCCTGCGGTTCCGCTTCGAGGATTACGACGACCGGCACATCCGCCGGCTCCGCATCGCACCCTGATTCGGGGGCCACTCCGCTGTGGTACAACTGCCAGCAAGATAGACCAAAGCGGTTGAAACGGGCGGTCGGATGACGAGTGGGGCGGCTGGGCTGCTGCGACGACCCGGAGAACCACAGGCGACGTTCCTGGAGCTGTTCTTCGACCTGGTGTTCGTTTTCGCGCTCGTGTCGCTCTCACACAAGCTGCTGGACGATCTGACCTGGAAGGGTGCCCTTCAGACACTGGTACTGCTGCTCGCCCTGTGGTTGGTGTGGATCCATACGGCCGGGTTCACGGACAGGTTGGACTCTGAGCACCGGGTGATCCAGGTGCTGGTCGTGGCGACGATGTTCGGCACCCTGGTGATGGCTGCCGCGTTGCCTGAGGCGTTCGGCGAGCAGGGCCTGTTCTTCGCCGGTGCCTACGTCGTCACTCAGGTCGGTCGCACCGCCGTCGTCGTGCTCCTGCTGCGGGGCCACGAGGCGGGGGTCGCTTTCGCGCGGTCACTGTTCTGGTCCGGCGTGTCCGCGGTGCCGTGGATCGCGGGCGCGCTCGTGCCGGGTACGACACGTGAGGTGCTGTGGGTGCTGGCGGTGGCGGCGGAGGCCATCGCCCTCGCACTCGGCGTCCCCACGCCGCGGCTGGGGCGTGCGTACATGCGGGTAGCCGAATATGCGATCTCCGGCGCGCATCAGGCCGAACGCTACCGGCAGATCTTCATCATCGCGCTCGGCGAACCCATCCTGGTCACGGGGCTGGCCCTGAGTCGCAGCAGCCTCGAGTTCGACCGGGTTGCCGCGGGCGTGGTCGCGTTCGCCACTACGGCGTTGCTGTGGTGGATCTACATCCACCGTGCTGGCGCGCTGTTGGCGCAGGCGCTCGCCGCCGCTTCCGATCCGGTCCGCGCCCTCATCTGGTCGCTGTACGCCCACCTGACGATGATCGCGGGCATCGTGGCCATCGCCGTCGGCGTCGAGCTTGTCATCGAGCACCCGTTCGGACATGCGCAGCCGGCCTGGATCGCCGTCATGCTCGCCGGGCCCGCACTGTTTCTTGCCGGCCGGGGCATGTTCGAGTACGGGGTGTTCGGCCGAGTGTCCCGATCTCGCGTGATCGGGGTGCTCCTGCTGGCGGCGATCGCACCGGCCGTGACCCTCCTGCCGCCGATGGCCGTCGCCCTCGCGCCGGTCCTTGTCCTGGCCGGGATCGCCGTAGCCGATGCGATCCGCGCCCGAGGGCGCCCGCCCGAGGCGCCGTCACCACCGCACTAGCCAACCGGGCGTGTCGCGGGATCGGTTTCCCGCCGACGATGAGTGCCGGCGCCGGATCTTCTGGTTTGGGCTGCCAGTGCCGGGACCACCGGGCTCCGGGGAGGGCCGGCGGTCTCACCGGCGTCGGCGTGCCGAGGTCCAGCCCTGCCGGTGCAGCCGTTCGATGCCGTCCAGCAGCAGGTCCAGGGCGAACTCGAACTCGAACTGGTCGTCGCAACCCGACCCGACGACGGACGCGCCGTCGTGGGACGCCGCCCCGGCGATCTCCGCGAGGTGCGGGAACCGGGCCGCGATCTCCGGCGGCAGGGCCGCCGGCGGGTCCGGGTTGGTCGTGCCGGACCGGCCGGCGTCGCGGGCGGCGTCGAACAGCTCCTGGCTGAAGCCCAGGATCCGGCTGCCCATCGCGTGCATCACGTGGTGCGCGAGGTCGGCGGAGAAGCCGCCGGCCCGGAACGTCCCGACCATCGAGTCGAGGTAGGCCAGGATGGCCGGCGTCGCCATGTTCCGCGACTCGATGGCGAGCGGCGCCCAGGGGTGGCGCCGTAGCGCCTGCCGCGCCGAGAGGATGCGCCGGCGGACGGTGTGCTTCCAGTCGGTGTCGGGCACGAGCGGGTCGATCTCGCCGACGACCACGTCGATCATGCCGTCGAGCAGTTCGTCCTTGTTGGCCACGTGCTTGTAGAGGGCCATCGGCACGACGCCCAGCTCCTGTGCGAGGTTGCGCATGCTGAGGGACTCGATCCCGGCCTCGTCGGCGAGCGCGACGGCGGCGTGCAGGATCCGGTCCCGGCTCAGCGGCGTCCGGCGCAGCGTCTCAGCCTGCTCAGCCATCTCGTTCCTCGTCTCCCGTCGGCGGTTGAACACTAATCCCCTTGACGGGTGTACGGCGTACACCTACCGTGTCTGATGGAAGGTGTACGCCGTACACCAGGGGAGGGGAGACATGAAGGCGATCGTCCAGGACCGGTACGGCCCGCCGGAGACGCTCACGCTCGCGGACGTCGACGTGCCGGTGCCGGCCGCCGACGAGGTGCTCGTGCGGGTGGAGGCCGCCGCGCTCAACGCGTACGACTGGCACGTCATGCGTGGCGATCCGCGGCTGGCGCGGTTGGCGCTGGGCCGGTCACGGCCCCGGGCGCGCGTCCGTGGCCGGGACTTCGCCGGCCGGGTCGAGGCCGTGGGAACCGACGTTCGGGACGTGCGCCCGGACGATGCCGTCTTCGGCGACCTCGGCGATGCCAACGGCGCGTTCGCCGAGTACGTCCGGGTACCCGCGACTCTATTGGCGGCGAGGCCGGCGAACCTGACGCCGCAGCAGGCGGCCGCCCTGCCGCTGGCCGGCACCACCGCGCTCCTGGGCCTGCGCGACGTCGGGCAGGTCGGGCCGGGCCACCGCGTTCTCATCAACGGCGCCTCCGGCGGCGTCGGCACCCTCGCCGTCCAACTGGCCAAGGTGCTCGGCGCGACCGTGACCGGGGTGTGCAGCACCCGCAACGTCGACCTGGTCCGCTCCCTCGGCGCCGACCACGTCGTCGACTACACCCGCGACGACTTCACCCGCGACACCCGCCGCCACGACGTCGTGTTCGACCTGGTCGGCAACCGCTCACTCACGGCGCTCCGGCGGGCGCTGACCCCGACCGGGGCGCTGGTGCTCTCCGGCGGTGGCGTGTACCGCGGCGGCAGCCTCGTCGGACCGATCGGGCTCATCATGCGCGGGCGGCTGCTGGCACCCTTCGTCCGGCAGCGGATCGGCATCCTGACGACGGCACCCGGCCGGCAGCATCTCGACACGCTCCGCGCTTACGCCGAAGCCGGCCGCCTCACCCCGGTCATCGACCGGACCTATCCGCTCCACGAGGTGCCCGAGGCCCTCCGCTACCTCGAAGGTGAGCACGCGCGGGCGAAGGTGGTCATCACCGTCTGACGTGCCCGACCGCTCCGGGCCGAACAGCTAGGCACCGGTCAACCAGGAACCGGCCTCGGCCCGGATGTCGGCGGGCACCTCGTGCCCGTCGGGGAACTCGTGGTAGGTCACGTCGTAGCCCAGCGAGCGCAGCCGGGGCACCAACCGCCGGCTGCACGCCTCGACCGGCAGGACCGGGTCGGCGACGCCGTGCGAGACGTACACCCGCGGCCGGCCGTGCGTGACCAGCGGCGCGGCGAAGCCGGGGGAGAAGGCCACCACCGCGTCGACCAGGTCGCCGTTGGTCAGGCCCAGGGAGAGGGCGTACGAGGCGCCGTCGGAGAACCCGCCGAACGCCACCCGGTCGACGGGGTGGCCGGCGAACACGCTGGTGAGCAGCGTGTCGATGCGGCGGACGTCGACGCCGAAGCCCTCCACGATCAGGTCCCAGCTGCTGGCGGCGGCCTGCGGGGCGACCAGCAGGAGGCGGTGCGTGTCGGCGACCGGGAGCAGCAGGTCGAGGCCCTGCCGGGTCGAGCCGCCGGCCCCGTGCAGCAGCAGGACCAGGCGGTACGGCCGGCCGTCCGCCGGCTCCGGGGCGTACACCATGGCGAGGGGGTCGCCCGCGGCGTCGGTCAACGGGACCAGCCCGGTGGCGGCACGCACCGTCGGTGGACCGGGACGCGCGGTGAGCCGGCCGTGCCGGGGGTTCTCCTCCGGCACCCGGTGCGGCGTCGCGGGTTCGGCCACGGGCTTCCGTCCCTCGTCCTCGGGTGGTGTGGCCGGTTACCCGGCTGGCCGCCGGTAAACCCGGTGGCCGTCGTCCCGCAGGATGGTAAGGGGCGCCACGGCCGATGGTGGTGACGGTGCGGGCTGTGAGAGGGTTCCCGGAGAACGCTCCCACAGGAGAGGATCATCGCTCGTGAGTAGCGTCACCGCCCCGGCCGGCCCGACCGTCACCCCCCGCCAGGTGCGGGCCGCCCGCACCGGTGTCGCGGTGGTCTTCGCCCTCAACGGCCTCGCCGTCGCCTCCTGGTTCGCCCGGGTGCCGGCGGTCCGTGAGGGGCTCGACCTGACCGCCGGCCGCCTCGGACTGCTGCTGCTCGCCATGTCGGCCGGGGCGATCCTGGCGATGCCCACGTCCGGTCTGGTCGCCCAGCGCCTCGGCACCGCCCGGACGGTGGTGCTGGCGACCCTGCTCGTCGCGCTCGGCCTGGCGGTCGCCGGCGTCAGCGCCGGGACGGTCGGCTCGCTGGGCGGCGTGGCGATCGGCCTGTTCGCCCTCGGCTACGGCTCCGGCACCTGCGACGTGGCGATGAACATCGAGGGCGCGGCGGTCGAGCGGCGACTCGCCCGCACGATCATGCCCCGGTTCCACGCCGCGTGGAGCCTCGGCTCGGTGGCCGGGGCCGGGCTCGGCGCCGGAGCCGCCCGGCTCGGCGTTCCCGTGTCCGTCCACCTCGCCCTGACGGCGGTGGTGGTGCTGGCCGGCACGGTGCTCGGGGCCCGGGCCTTCCTGCCGGCCGCCGAGACGGCGCCGGCCGCCGACACCACCTCGCCGGCGACGCGCCGCCGCGCGCTGCTCGCCGCGTGGCGCGAACCCCGGACCCTGCTCATCGGACTGTTCGTGCTGGTCATGGCGTTCGCCGAGGGCAGCGCCAACGACTGGGTCGCGGTCGCCTTCGTCGACGGGTACGACCTCAGCGAGGCGGCCGGCGCCGCCGTGTTCGGGGTGTTCGTCGTGGGCATGACGCTCGGCCGTACCCTCGGCACCCTCGCCCTCGACCGGTGGGGCCGGGTACGCGTGCTGACCGCGACGATCCTGCTCGCCGTGCTCGGCGCGGGCATCGCGGTGCTCGGCGGCTCCGGGCCGGTGGCCGTCGTGGGCGTGGCGCTCTGGGGGCTCGGCGCGTCGCTCGGCTTCCCGGTGGGGATGAGCGCGGCGGCCGACGAGGAGGACCGCGCCCCCGCCCGGGTGAGCGTGGTCGCCGTGATCGGCTACACCGCCTTCCTCGCCGGCCCGCCGCTGCTGGGCCTGCTCGGCGACCGGGTCGGTACGCTGCGCGCCCTGCTCGTCGTGCCGATCCTGCTGCTGCCGACCCTCGCGCTGGTGCCGGTGACCCGCCGACCCGCCGACTGACGGCCGACGAGCCCGGTCCGGCCGCGGAGACCGACGTCCGTCGCGGTGAGCGCCGGGCCCGGTCGTGCGGCCGGACCCGGCCCGGGCCGGCGTCAGTCGCGCAGCCAGACCCGCAGTGGGCCCGCCGGGCGGAAGCCGACCGATCGCGCGACGGCCAGGTCGTCGCCCGGCTCGTAGCCGACCAGTGCGGCGCTGCCCGGCAGGCCCGCCCAGACCTCCTCCGGCGGGACGGCGCGGGCGAAGACGTTGGAGACGCCCACCGCCCGTCCACCGTGGTGCAGGACCGCGCCGCCGGCGACCACGCCCGCGTCGACGCGGGCCAGGACGGTGACCCGCGGGTCACCGAGCAGGGCGGGGCGGAACAGCGGCCCGCCGCCGTGCGCCTCCGCCCACCCGGCCAATCCCCCGGGTGTGGTGACCCGGGTCAGCGGCGAGCCCGGCCGTGCCGCGGGAACCCGCGGAGCGGAGGCGGCGCCGGCCGTCGGCGCGGCGGGCGGGCGGTGGACGGCGGCGGCCGGTCGGTGGATCCAGTGCGCGTCGAACAGGACCCGGAAGCCGAACCGGGCGAGGTCGAGATCGGCGAAGCTGTCCTTGACCGACGCGCCCGGGCCGGCGTCGATGCGGCCGAGCAGCGTCGCGGCGTCGACCCCGGGGCGGAGGGTGACCGCGTCCGGGTACCAGGTCGGCGAGCGGCGCGGCACCGACCAGGCGTCCGCGTCGGTCACCCCGGTCAGGCCGTGGGTGCGGCACACCAGGTCGCACCAGGCGGCGTTGTCCCGTGCCGCGTCCATGGTCGCTTCGCGCATCCGCGCGAGCCTAGCCCAGGCCCTAGCCCAGGGGGCTCACACCGGGCTCGCAGGAGACTGCCAGAAAACCGTGCTGAACTGGAGGTTCGCCGAGGGAGGGAGCCGCACATGGGCTGGTTCAGCCGGCGGTCGCGTACCCGGGGGTCCGAGGGACCGGCGACGAAGCTCGACCGGGAGGCCACCCGCGAGGATCTGGCGGCGCTGGAGGCGTTCGTGGCCAGCCGGACCGGGGTGGAGTTCTACCTGGAACCGGAGACGACCGCGACGAACACGACGGTGGTGGCGATCGCCCACGACGGTGAGTGGATCCGTCGCCGGACCGGGTCGCCCCGGGTGGCGGCGGCCCTCGCGAACCGGCTCGCCCTGCCGTTGTACGAGGCCGCGAAGACCGGGTACCCGGAGCGCATGCGGGCCTGGAACCGGGCCCACCCGGAGCGCCGTGCCCGCTAGGGCCTGTCCTGCCGGCCCCGCCGGCGCTCACTCCGCGACGGCGGCGCGCGCTTCGTCGAGGGTCATCGTCGGGCTGTGGCTGGAGACGTACCAGCCGACGTCGTCGGTGAGCAGGCGGCGGACCAGGGCCAGGTCCGGCCCGTCGTCGGGCGAGCGCAGGTGCAGCGGCGGCGGGTACCAGCTGTCGCCGAGGAGCAGCACGCCCGAGGCCGGGTCGACCACCACGGTCGAGTCGGGGGCGTGGTGGCCGCCGACGTGCCGGACCAGGACGCCGGTGGGCAGGTCCAGCCCGTCGGTGAACGTCCGCGTGGGCGGCCGGACCGCGAAGTCGTCCCAGCAGTCCACGGCGAGCGCCCGGGCCCGGAAGCTCGGCCCGAGCCGCGGGTTGGCGCGGACCTGCTCCCGCAGGTAGCGGGTGCTCCACGGGCGGGCCGCCTCGGCGCGCAGCAGGTCGGCGCCGGTGACGTGGCCGACGATCTCCACGCCGGGCCAGGCGCAGGCGCCCCACACGTGGTCCCAGTGGTGGTGGGTGTAGACCAGCCAGCGTGGCTCCGGGAGCCCGGCGGCCCGCAGCGCCACCTGGATCTCGGCGGCGTGCGCCGGGCTCTGGCCCGCGTCGACCAGCACGCTGCCGCGCTCGTCCGCGACCAGTGCGACGGAGGGCCGGACCCAGGCCGGATCCGGGTCGAAAGGGGTCGCCCACACCCGACCGGCGACGTGATGGAACTCGATGGCGGGGCTCGCCGCCCCGTCGGTGTCCGCCATCACACCGATCCTAGCTGGACCGTCGGGCACGTGTGGGCCGCGTTGACCGGCCGTCGGAGGTGTGGCAGCATTCGCGGCCGGACGGCAGTGAAGGAAGCCGGTGCGATTCCGGCGCGGTCCCGCCACTGTCACCGGGGAGCGATCCCCCCTCGCGAGTCACGGCCGCGCGTGCGCGGTTGGAAGGCCGGGGGTGAGCGTCGATCCGGGAGCCAGGATACTTCGGCCGTCGGTGCACCCCAGGGCGTGGACACCCGAGGAGGACCCGATGACGCGCAGCGTCCCCGCCATCGACGACGATCGTCGTATCCGTTCCGCGCGTGCCGACGCGCCCGCCGCCGCCCCGCCCGGACGCCCAGCCGCTCCGCACGCGTCGCCCCGACCGGCCCGGCCGGTCGCTTCGCCCTGACCGGCCGGGCCGGTCGGCGCCGACCACGCGCCTGACGAGCCCGCTCGCCGCCGGCCCCGGCGCACCGTCGCGCCGCGCGCCGGCCCACCGCATCCGCTGACCGAGCAGCCATCCCTCGCCCCCAGCCCGACCGGCCTCACCCCGGGGGGCGGGCGTCACTCTCCGGAGCCCCCTCGTGCCCATCCTGCTGCTGTCCACCGCCGACACCGACCTGCTCGCCGCCCGCGCGAGCGGCGCCGACTACCGCCTGGCCAACCCGGCCCGGGTCGCGGCCGACGCCGTACCGGCGCTGGTCGACGGCGCCGACCTGGCCGTCGTACGCCTGCTCGGCGGCCGGGCGGCGTGGCCGGACGGCCTGGCCGCGGTGCTCGCCTCCGGCGTGCCGACGGTCGTGCTGGGCGGCGAGAGCGTGCCGGACGCGGACCTGATGGCGGTCTCCACGGTGCCGTCCGGAGTGGCCACCGAGGCCCTGTCCTACCTGGTGGAAGGCGGTCCGGAGAACCTGGCGCAGCTGGCCCGGTTCCTGTCCGACACGGTGCTGCTCACCGGCGAGGGCTTCGCCCCGCCCGCGCCCACACCGGCGTACGGGATCCACGGCGACCGGCCGGCCCACCCGGACCGGCCGACCATCGGGATCGTCTTCTACCGGGCGCACACCCTGGCCGGCAACACCGCGTTCGTCGACACCCTCGCCGACGCCGTCGAGGCGGCCGGCGGCAACGCCCTGCCGATCTTCTGCGGCTCGCTGCGCGGGCTGACCGCCGGCGCCGGACCGCTGGGACTGTTCGCCCGCTGCGACGCGCTGCTGGTCACGGTCCTCGCCGCCGGTGGCGCGGTCGCCGCCGACGCCTCCGGCGGCGGCGACGAGGACGCCTGGGACGTGGGCGCGCTCGCCGCCCTCGACGTACCGGTGATCCAGGCGCTCTGCCTCACCAGCACCCGCGCGCAGTGGGCCGGCAGCGACGCCGGACTGTCCCCGCTGGACGCGGCCATGCAGGTGGCCATCCCCGAGTTCGACGGGCGGATCGTCACCGTGCCGTTCTCGTTCAAACGGATCGACGCCGACGGGCTGTCGGTGTACGAGCCGGACCCGGAGCGGGCCGCCCGGGTCGCCGGCATCGCCGTGCGGCACGCCCGGCTGCGGCACGTGCCGAACGCCGACAAGCGGCTCGCGGTGGTGCTCAGCTCGTACCCGACGAAGCACTCCCGGGTCGGCAACGCCGTCGGCCTGGACACCCCGGCCAGCGCGGTGCGGCTGCTCACCGCCCTCGCCGACGCCGGATACCACCTGGGCGACGCGCCGGTCCCCGACGACGGGGACACGCTCATCCACGCCCTCATCGCCGCGGGCGGCCACGACGTGGAGTGGCTCACCCCGGAGCAGCTCGCCGCCGCGTCGGCGCGGGTGCCGGGGGAGACGTACCGGCGCTGGTTCGCGGAGGCGCCGACGGAGCTGCGGGAGGCGATGCGCAGGCACTGGGGTGAGCCGCCCGGTGAGCTGTACACCGACGGCGGCGACATCGTGCTCGCCGGGCTGCGCTTCGGCAACGTGGCGCTGCTGATCCAGCCGCCCCGCGGCTTCGGCGAGAACCCGGTCGCCATCTACCACGACCCGGACCTGCCGCCGAGCCACCACTACCTGGCCGCGTACCGCTGGCTGTCGGCGCCGGTCGCCGACGGCGGCTTCGGCGCCGACGCCGTGGTGCACCTGGGCAAGCACGGCACCCTGGAATGGCTGCCCGGCAAGGGCCTCGGGCTGGCCGCCGACTGCGCCCCGGACGCCGTGCTCGGCGACCTGCCCCTGGTCTACCCGTTCATCGTCAACGACCCCGGGGAGGGTACGCAGGCCAAGCGCCGCGCCCACGCCGTCGTCGTCGACCACCTGGTGCCGCCGATGGCCCGCGCCGAGACGTACGGGGACCTCGCGAAGCTGGAACAGCTCCTCGACGAGTACGCGACCGTGCAGGCCCTCGACCCGGCCAAGGTGCCGGTGGTGCAGGGGCAGATCTGGGACCTGGTGCGGGCCGCCGAGCTGCACCACGACCTGCACCAAGCCGACATGCCGGCCGCCGACGACTTCGACGACTTCGTGCTGCACCTCGACGGGTACCTGTGCGAGGTCAAGGACGTGCAGATCCGCGACGGCCTGCACGTACTGGCCGCCGCGCCGACCGGCGAGGCGCGGGTCAACCTGGTGCTCGCCGTGCTGCGCGCCCCGCAGGTCTGGGGCGGCGCCCGCGCCCTGCCCGGCCTGCGCCAGGCCCTCGCCGCCGGCTACGGCCTGGACGAGCAGGCGCTGCTCGCGTCGCCGGGCGAGCGGGTGGCGCTGCCCGCGGCGCTCACCGAGGCGGTCGACGGGCCGGCCGTCACCGCCGCCGACGCCGTCGACCTCGTCGAAGGCCTGGCCCGCCGGCTCGTGGTCGGCATGGAGACGCTCGGCTGGGACGCCGGCAAGGCCGATGCCGTCGTCGAGGAGGTCACCGGCCGGCCGGTCCCGGACGCCGCCGCCGTGCTGCGTTTCGCCGCCACCGAACTGGTGCCCCGGCTGGACCGCACCACCGACGAGATCGACCGGGTGCTGGGCGCGCTCGGAGGTGGCTTCGTACCGCCCGGCCCGTCCGGCTCGCCCACCCGCGGCCTGGTCAACGTGCTGCCCACCGGACGCAACTTCTACTCCGTCGACCCGAAGGCCATCCCCAGCCGCAACGCCTGGGACGTGGGCGTGGCCCTGGCCGACTCGCTGCTCGCCCGGCACCTCGCCGACACCGGCGCGTACCCCCGGTCGGTCGGCCTCACCGTGTGGGGCACCAGCGCGATGCGCACCCAGGGCGACGACATCGCCGAGGTGCTCGCGCTGCTCGGCTGCCGGCCGCTGTGGGACGACCGGTCCCGCCGGGTCACCGGCGTCGAGGTGGTGCCCCTCGCCGAGCTGGGCCGGCCCCGCGTCGACGTCACCGTCCGCATCTCCGGCTTCTTCCGCGACGCGTTCCCGCACGTCGTGGCGCTCATCGACGACGCGGTCCGGCAGGTCGCGGCGCTGGCGGAGCCCGCCGCCGACAACTTCGTCAAGGCCCACGTGGACGCCGACGTCGCCGAGCACGGCGACGAGCGCCGGGCCACCGCGCGCATCTTCGGGTCGAAGCCGGGGGCGTACGGGGCCGGGCTGCTGCCGCTCATCGACGCCCGGAACTGGCGCAGCGACGCCGACCTTGCCGAGGTGTACGCCGTCTGGGGCGGCTACGCGTACGGGCGCGGACTCGACGGGCGGGAGGCGCGCGCCGACATGGAACGCTCCTTCGCCCGCATCACCGTCGCCGTGAAAAACCAGGACACCCGCGAGCACGACATCGTCGACTCCGACGACTACTTCCAGTACCACGGCGGGATGGTGGCGATGGTCCGCCACCTCACCGGCGCCGCTCCGGCCGCGTACGTCGGGGACTCGGCGATGCCGCACGACGTCCGTACCCGCACGCTCGGCGAGGAGACCCGGCGGGTGTTCCGCGCCCGGGTGGTCAACCCGCGCTGGATCGCCGCGATGCGCCGCCACGGCTACAAGGGCGCGTTCGAGCTGGCGGCCACCGTGGACTACCTGTTCGGCTACGACGCCACCGCCGGCGTCGTGGACGACTGGATGTACGAGCGCCTCGCCGAGGCGTACCTGTTCGACGACGAGACCCGCGCGTTCCTGGAGACGTCGAACCCGTGGGCGCTGCGCGGCATCACCGAGCGGCTGCTGGAGGCCGCCGACCGGGGCCTGTGGGCCGAGCCCGATCCGGGCACCCTGGACCGGCTCCGCGAGACGTACCTGGCCAGCGAGGGCGACCTGGAGGACCAGCGGTGAGCGCGAGGAGTGAGCCGGGCCTGCGAGCCCCGCAGTCGCGAACGGAGGGCGGCGCGGTGACCACCTATCCGTTCTCCGCGGTCCTCGGCATGGACGACATGCGGCTCGCCCTGCTGCTCAACGCGGTCAGCCCGGCCATCGGCGGGGTGCTCGTCCGGGGTGAGAAGGGCACCGCCAAGTCCACCGCCGTGCGCGCCCTGGCCGCGCTGCTGCCCCCGGTCGACCGGGTGGTGGGCTGCCGCTTCGCCTGCGACCCGGCCGCGCCCGACCCCGGCTGCCCGGACGGGCCGCACCCCGCCGAGCGGGTCGCCGAGCACCGCCCGGCCGCGCTGGTCGAGTTGCCGGTCGGGGCCGCCGAGGACCGGGTCGTCGGGTCGCTCGACCTGGAGAAGGCGCTCGCCGAGGGGGTACGCGCGTACGAGCCGGGCCTGCTCGCCGCCGCCCACCGGGGTGTGCTCTACGTCGACGAGGTCAACCTGCTCCACGACCATCTGGTCGACCTGCTGCTGGACGCGGCCGCGATGGGCCGTTGCCACGTCGAGCGGGAGGGCGTCTCGGTCAGCCACGCCGCCCGTTTCCTCCTCGTCGGGACGATGAACCCGGAGGAGGGGGAGCTGCGACCCCAGCTGCTGGACCGGTTCGGGCTCACCGTGGAGGTGGCCGCCAGCCGTGACCCGGCCGTCCGGGTGGAGGTGGTCCGCCGCCGGCTCGCCGCGGACGCCGACCCCGCCGGCTTCGCCGCCCGCTGGGCCGACGCGGACGCCGCGGTCGCCCGCCGGGTGGCCGACGCCCGTGCCCGGCTCGACCGGGTGGTGCTGAGCGACGCGGCGCTGCGCCAGATCGCCGAGGTGTGTGCCGCCTTCGACGTGGACGGCATGCGCGCCGACATCGTCACCGCCCGCACCGCCGTCGCCCACGCCGCCTGGCAGGGCCGGGAGCGGGTGGCTGCGGAGGACGTCCGGGTCGCCGCCCGGCTCGCCCTGCCGCACCGGCGGCGCCGCGACCCGTTCGACACGCCGGGTCTGGACGAGAAGCGCCTCGACGAGGCGCTGCAACGGGCCCGGGACGAGCACCCCGACGACCCGGACGACGGCGCGGGCCGGGGTGCCGGCGGTTCCGGGCCGGACGGCGGCCCGGGTGGCGGGCCCGGGGGTGACTCCCGCCCCGGTGGTGGTGGGTCCGACGGGTGGTCCGCGGACGCTGGGTCGGGTGGCCGGCCCGCCGGCGACACCCCGGACGGTCATGACCGCGGCGACGGCGCATCCGCGCACGGCGACGGCCGCGGGCACGGCGCGACGGCCGACCGGTCACCGGTCGACCGCGACGGGTGGTGGGAACCGCCGCGCTCCCGCGCCGACCGGTCCGGTGGACCGGCGGAAGGCGCGCCGCCGGACCTCGGCGACCCGGCCGACGGCGGACCCGCCGACCGTGCGACAGCCGACGGCGACGGGGGTGGACGCCGGTCGGGACGGGAACGCGAGTCGGGGTCGTCCGACCGGATGCGTCCCGACCGGACGGCCGGTGCGGTGGCCGTACCCCGGAGTGGCTTGCGGGCCCGACTGTTCACCGCGCCCGGCATCGGGGAGGGCGTGCCCGGGCGGCGGTCGCGGGCCCGGACCGGGCGGGGCCGGACGACCGGCGCGCGCGTGCCGGCCGGGCGGCCCGGCGCCCTGCACCTGCCGGCGACGGTGCGGGCCGCCGCCCCGCACCAGGCCACGCGGGGGCGGCAGCACGGTCCGCTGCGGTTGCGCCCGGCCGACGTCCGGGAGGCGGTCCGCGAGGGACGCGAGGGCAACCTGGTGTTGTTCGTCGTGGACGCCAGCGGGTCGATGGGCGCGCGGCAGCGGATGAGCGCGGTCAAGGGCGCGGTGCTCGCCCTGCTCACCGACGCGTACCAGCGCCGCGACAAGGTCGCGGTGGTCGCCTTCCGGGGCGCCGGCGCGCGGACCCTGCTGCCGGCCACCTCGTCGGTGCTCGCGGCGTCGGCGCGGCTGGCCGAGCTGCCCACCGGCGGGCGCACCCCCCTCGCCGAGGGCCTGCTCGCCGCCGCCGACCTGCTGCGCCGGGAACGCCTGCGGGACCCGAAGCGGCGCCCCCTGGTGCTGGTCGTCACCGACGGCCGCGCCACCGCCGGCCCGGACCCGCTGGCCAGGTCGGACCTGGCCGCGGCGGTGCTGCGCTCGACCGGCGCCCCCTGCGTCGTCGTCGACTGCGAGTCCGGCCCGGTGCGGCTGAACCTGGCCCGCCGTCTCGCCACGCAGCTGAACGCCGACCACCACCCCCTGGACCGGGTGACCACCGCACCCCTCCTCCGGCTCACCGCCGATCCGGATCCTGGCAGCAAACGGCACCTGCGGGGGCCGGAATCCGCCAAGATCTCCGCCGTCACCGACAGGAGCGCCGTCTGATGCCACAGGGGAAGCCGTCGCACGTGCCCGCGGACGGGTTGACCACCCGGCAGCGGCGGAACCGGCCGCTCGTGATCGTCCATACCGGGCAGATGAAGGGCAAGTCCACCGCCGCGTTCGGGTTGGCGCTGCGGGCGTGGACGGCCGGACTGCCGATCGGAGTGTTCCAGTTCGTCAAGAGCGCCAAGTGGCGGGTGGGCGAGGAGAACGCCTTCCGCGCGCTCGGCGAGGTGCACGAGCGCACCGGCCAGGGCGCCCCCGTCACCTGGCACAAGATGGGCGAGGGCTGGTCGTGGATCCAGCGCGGCGGCGAGGCCGACCACGCCGCCGACGCCCGCGAGGGGTGGCGGCAGATCCAGCGCGACCTGGCCGCCCAGCGGTACGGCCTGTACGTCCTCGACGAGTTCACCTACCCCATGAAGTGGGGCTGGGTGGACGTGGCCGAGGTGGTCGACACCCTCGCCGACCGCCCCGGCTTCCAGCACGTCGTCATCACCGGCCGCGACGCCGACCCGCGCCTGGTGGCCGCCGCCGACCTGGTGGCCGAGCTGACCAAGGTCAAGCACCCGATGGACGCCGGCCAGAAGGGCCAGAAGGGCATCGAGTGGTGAACCCGCAACCGTGGGCGCTGCCCCGGGTCGTCGTCGCCGCGCCGGCCAGCGGGCACGGCAAGACCACGGTCGCCACCGGGCTGCTCGCGGCGCTGCGCCGCCGGGGCCGCACCGTCAGCCCGCACAAGGTGGGCCCCGACTACATCGACCCCGGCTACCATGCCCTCGCCGCCGGCCGGCCCGGCCGCAACCTCGACCCCTGGCTGGTCGGCGAGGACCGGATCGCCCCGCTGCTGCGGCACGGCGCGAGCACCCCCACCCCCGCCGACATCGCCGTGGTCGAGGGCGTGATGGGCCTGCACGACGGCGCGGTCGGCCGCCGGGGGTACGCCTCCACCGCCCACGTCGCCCGCCTCCTCGACGCGCCGGTGCTGCTGGTGCTGGACACCACCGCCCAGGGGCGCAGCGCCGCCGCGCTGGTGCTCGGCATGCGCGCGTTCGACCCGGCGGTGCGGATCGGCGGGGTGATCCTCAACCGGGTCGGCTCGCCCCGCCACGAGACCCTGCTGCGCGACGCCCTGGCCGAGGTCGGCGTACCGGTGCTGGGGGCGGTGACCCGCGCCGCCGAGGTCACCGCCCCGTCGCGCCACCTGGGGCTGGTGCCGGTCGCCGAGCGGGCCCCCGAGTCGCTCGCCGTGGTCGACGCGCTGGCCGCGCTGGTCGAGTCCACCATGGACCTCGACGCCGTCCTCGACCTGGCCGGCAGCGCCCCGCCGCTGACCGTGCCGGCGTGGGACCCGGCCGCCGCCGTCGGCGGCCCCGCCGGAGCGGAGCGTCCGGTGGTCGCGGTCGCCGGCGGTCCGGCCTTCACCTTCGCGTACGCGGAGACGACCGAACTGCTCGCCGCCGCCGGCGCGGCCGTCGTCCCGTTCGACCCGCTGCGCGACCCGGCGCTGCCGGCCGGCACCCGCGCGGTGGTGATCGGCGGCGGCTTTCCCGAGGTGCACGTCGACGCCCTCGCCGCGAACACCGGGCTGCGCGCCGACCTCGCCGCGTTCGACGGGCCCGTGGTGGCCGAGTGCGCCGGGCTGCTCTACCTGGGGCGGGAGCTGGACGGGGTGCCCATGTGCGGCCGGCTCGACCTGACCGCCCGGATGACCGGGCGGCTCACCCTCGGCTACCGGGACGCCGTCGCCGCCACCGACTCGCCCGTGCACGCCGCCGGCGACCCGGTACGCGGCCACGAATTCCACCGCACCGCCACCGACCCCGGCCACGGCGACCGGCCGGCGTGGCGCTGGGCCGGCGGCGCCCACGGCTTCGTCGCCGGCCGGGTGCACGCCTCCTACCTGCACACCCACTGGGCGGGCCACCCCGGCGCGGCCCGGCGGCTGGTGGAGGCGGCCCGGTGACCGCCACGCTGACCGGGGTCGGGGTGGGACCCGGCGACCCGGACCTGCTCACCCTGCGCGCCGTACGCGTCCTGCGCGCGGCCGAGCTGGTGTTCGTACCCGTGCTGGACCGGCTCGACGCCGACGGCGCCGCCGCCCCCGGACGGGCCGAGACCACCGTCGCGCCGCACGTCCCGCCGGACCGGCTGCGCCGGCTGCCGTTCGCCCTCGACGACCGGGGCGGCGTGACCGCCCGCCGGGAGCGGGCGTGGGACGCCGCCGCCCGGGCGGTGGTGGCCGCCGTCGACGGCGGCGCCCGGGCCCTCGCCTTCGCCACCATCGGCGACCCCAACGTGTACTCGACGTTCAGCTACCTGGCGCAGACCGTGCGGGAGCTGCGGCCGGAGGTCAGCGTGGAGACCGTCCCCGGCATCACCGCCATGCAGGAGCTCGCCGCCCGCAGCGGCGTCCCGCTGTGCGAGGGGCGGGAGCCGCTCACGCTGCTGCCGGCCACGGCGGGCCTGGCGTTCTTCGCCGACGCCGTCGCCGGCCCGGGCACCGTCGTCGCCTACAAGGGCTGGCGCCGCCACCCCGAGCTGCTCGCCGAGCTGCGCCGGCAGGGCCGGCTCGCCGACGCCGTGCTCGGCCGCGGGCTCGGCCTGCCCGGCGAACAGGTCGGGCCGGCCGCCGAGGCCGACGGCGACGTGCCGTACCTGTCGACGCTGCTGGTCCCGGCCCGCCGGGACCGGCGGGGAGGGAAGCTGTGACCACCACCGGCACCGTCTGGTTCGTCGGCGCCGGGCCCGGCGCGGCGGACCTGCTGACCCTGCGCGCCGCCCGGGTGATCGCCACCGCCGACGTGGTGGTGTGGGCGGCCAGCCTGGTGCACGCCGACGTGCTCGCTCACGCCCGGCCGGACGCCGAGATCGTCGACTCCTCGCAGCTGCCGATCGAGGGGGTGCTGCCGCTCTACGAGCGGGCCGCGGCCGAGGGACTCACCGTGGCCCGGATCCACTCCGGCGACCCGGCCCTGTGGGGCGCGATGCAGGAACAGCTCGACCTGTGCCGGGCGCTCGGCCTGGCGGTAGAGGTCGTCCCCGGCGTCTCCTCGTTCACCGCCGTCGCCGCGCTCGTCGGCCGGGAGCTGACCATCCCCGAGGTGGCCCAGTCGGTGATCCTCACCCGCCTCGAGGGCGGCAAGACGCCGATGCCGGCGGGCGAGCGGGTACGCGAGTTCGCCCGGCACGGAACCACGATGGCGCTGTTCCTCTCCGCCGCCCGCTCCGGGCAGGTGCAGGCCGAACTGCTCGCCGGCGGGTATCCGGCCGACACCCCGGCGGTCGTCGCGTACCAGGCCACCTGGCCCGACGAGCTGGTGGTGCGGTGCACCGTCGGCACCCTGGAGGCCACGGTCAAGGAGCACCGGCTGTGGAAGCACACCCTCTTCCTGGTCGGGCCGGCGCTGGACGCTGCCGGTACCCGCTCCCACCTGTACCACCCCGGGCACTTCCACACGTACCGCCGCGCCGAGCCGGCCGCCCGGGCCGCGCTGCGCCGGGCCCGCACCGACCGCGCCGCGCCGCCGGCCGCCGAGGCCTGATGACGTACGACCTGCCGCCGCTGCGCGAGCCGGACCTGCCGCGTACCGCGAAGGTCCGGCCCACCGCGCTGCGTACCGGCTGGACCACCGGCGCCTGCGCGACGGCGGCCACGAAGGCCGCGCTGACCGCGCTGGTCACCGGCGTCCCGCAGGGTGAGGTGGAGATCGGCCTGCCCGCCGGCCGCCGGGTGCGTTTCCCGGTGACCCGCTGCGACCTCTCGCCGGCCACCGGCACGCCGGGCGGGGCGGCGCGGGCCGAGGCGGTGGTGGTCAAGGACGCCGGCGACGACCCGGACGTCACCCACGGCGCGGAACTGACCGCCACGGTCGCCTGGCGGGAGGTCCCCGGGCTCGTCCTGGAGGGCGGGCCGGGGGTGGGCACGGTGACGAAACCCGGGCTCGGGCTGCCGGTCGGCGGGCCGGCGATCAACGACACCCCGCGCCGGATGATCGGCGAGGCCGTCGGCGAGGTCGTCGACCTGGCGACCGTCGGCGTCCGCGTGGTCATCAGCGTCCCGCGCGGCGAGATCATGGCGCGCAGGACCACCAACCGCCGGCTCGGGATCCTGGGCGGCATCTCCATCCTCGGTACGACCGGGATCGTCCGTCCCTTCTCCACCGCCTCCTGGCGGGCGAGTGTCGTGCAGGCGGTGCACGTGATGGCGGCCCAGGGCGAGCGGACCGTGGTGCTCTGCACCGGCGGGCGGACCGAGCGGGCCGCCCGGGCGCTGCTGCCCGACCTGCCCGAGGTGTGTTTCGTGGAGGTCGGCGACTTCACCGGCGCGGCGGTCACCGCGGCGGTCGCCGACGGCCTGACCGGGGTGGTCTTCGTCGGGATGGCCGGGAAGCTGGCCAAGCTCGCCGCCGGTGTGCTGATGACCCACTACACGCGCTCCAAGGTAGACCTGTCGCTGCTCGGCGCGGTCACCGCCGACGCCGGTGGGGACGCCGACCTGGTCGCCGCCGTCACCGCCGCCAACACCGGGCGGCACGCGTACGAGCTGTGGGAGAGCGCCGGCCTGCTCGGCACCGCCGGTGACCTGCTCTGCCGCCGCGTCCGGGCGGTGCTGCGGCGGTTCGCGGAGGACGCGCTCGACGTCGACGTGGCCCTGGTGGACTTCACCGGCTCCCGGGTCGTCGCCTCGTCCGGGCGGTGGGCCGGGTGACCGCCGCCGGAGCACGCCCGGGCGACGCCGGAACGACGTCCGTGACCGTGGCCGACGCCGGGCCACGCGGCCTCGCCGCCAGCGAGCCGGACGCCGACCCGCCCCACGTGACGGTGGTCGGCGTGGACGCCGCCGGCAACCCGCCGCCGCCCGCCGCGGCCGGCGTGCTCGCCCGGGCGGGACTCGTGGTCGGTGCGGCCCGGCACCTCGCCGCCGTCCCGGTTCCGGCCGGCGCGGAGACCGTGGTCCTCGGGCCGCTGGCGCCGGCCCTGGACCGGCTCGCCGCCGTCGCCGCCGCCACGCCGGCCGTGGTGCTGGCCAGCGGCGACCCCGGGCTCTTCGGGATCGTGCGGCGGCTGCGGGCGGCCGGCCTGCCGGTGCGGGTGCTGCCGGCGGTGTCCAGTGTGGCCGCCGCGTTCGCACGGGCCGGCCTGCCGTGGGACGGCGCGGTCGTGGTCACCGCGCACGGGCGCGACCCCCGGCCGGCCCTCAACGCCGCCCGGGCGCTGCCGCTGGTCGCGGTGCTGACCGCGCCCGGCGCCGGCGCCGCCGAACTCGGTGCCGGCCTGGTCGGCTGGCCCCGCCGCCTGGTGGTCGCCGAGCACCTGGGCACCGGCGCCGAGCGGGTCACCTGGACCACCCCGGCGGAGGCCGCCACGCGCTCCTGGACCGACCCGCACGTCCTGCTGAGCGTCGGCGAGCCGCCGGACGGGATGCGCGTCGACAACCAGCCGGCCGCCGCGCCCGCCGGCGGGTGGGCGCTGCCCGAGAGCGCGTACGCCCACCGCGACTCCATGATCAGCAAGGCGGAGGTACGCGCCCTCGTGGTGGCCCGACTGCGGCCCCGGCTCGGCCGGCTGGTGTGGGACGTGGGCGCCGGCAGCGGCTCGGTGGGCATCGAGTGCGCCCTGCTCGGCGCGGCCGTCGTCGCCGTCGAGCGGGACCCGGCGGCGGCCGACCTGGTCCGTGCCAACGCCGCCCGGCACGCCGTCGACGTGCGGGTGGTGTGCGGTGGCGCACCCGACGCCCTGGCCGGGCTGCCCGAGCCGGACGCGGTGTTCGTCGGCGGAGGCGGCACCGGCGTGCTCGCCGCCGTCGCGGCCCGCCGCCCGGCGCGGGTGGTCGTCGCGCTCGCCGCGCTGGACCGGGTCGCCCCGGCCCGGAACCTGCTGCGCGACGCCGGCTACGCCGTCGAGGGCGTCCAACTGTCCGCCGCCCGCCTCGCCGACCTGCCCGGCGGGTCGGTCCGCCTCGCCGCCACCAATCCGGTGGTCGTCCTCACCGGGGAGCGCCCGTGACCCACCCTGACCCCGGCGCGATCCCGCGCCGGATCGGACTCGTCGCCGTCACCGCCGCCGGGCGGCGGCACGCCCGCATCCTCGCCGACGCGTGGCCGCACGCCCGGCCGGTCGACGCGGGCAGCGCCGCCGACGCGCTGCGGGAGGCCTGGAACCGGTGCGACGGGATCGTGGCGTTCCTGGCCACCGGCGCGGCGGTGCGGATCCTCGCCCCGCTGCTCGGCGACAAGCGCACCGACCCGGCGGTCGTCGTGGTCGACGAGGCGGCCCGGCACGCCGTCGCGCTGCTCGGCGGGCACGCCGGCGGTGCCAACGCCCTCGCCGCGGAGGTCGGCGCGCTGCTCGACGCCACGCCGGTGGTCACCACCGCCACCGACGTGGTCGGCGTGCCCGGGCTCGACACCCTGGGCTGGTCGGTCGACGGGGCGGTCGCGGCCGTGAGCCGGGCCATCCTCGACGGCGAGCCGGTCACGCTGATCGCCGACGACAGCTGGCCGCTGCCCGCCCTGCCGGAGAACGTCCGCCCGGCTGACGGGAGCGGTCAACCCGGGGCCGGGTACCGGTTGCTGGTCACCGACCGGATCGTGCCGCTGGACGGGCGGACCGCCGTGCTCCGGCCGCCGTCGCTGGTGGCCGGCGTCGGGGCCAGCCGGGGCGTACCCGCCGAGGAGGTCCGCGGCCTGCTCGACCGGGTGCTCACCGAGGCCGGCCTCAGCCCGGCGAGCCTGCGCCGCCTGGCCAGCGCCGACGTCAAGGCCGACGAGGCGGGCATCCGCGCGACCGCGGACGCGTTGCGCGTACCCCTGGTGACCTGGTCGGCGGCGGAGCTGGCGGCGGTCGACGTGCCCAACCCCAGCGAGGTGGTCCGCGCCGCCGTCGGCACCCCGAGCGTCGCGGAGGCCGCGGCGCTGCTCGGCGGTGACGCGGAGCTGCTGGTACCGAAGACCGCGACCGCGATGGCGACCGTCGCGGTCGCCCGGCACGCGCCGCGCGGCCGGCTCGCGGTCGTCGGACTCGGCCCCGGCGCGCCCGACCTGCGCACCCCCCGTGCGGTGGCCGAACTGCGGCGGGCCGCCGTCGTGGTGGGCCTGGACCAGTACGTCGACCAGGTCCGCGACGTGCTGCGCCCCGGCACCCGGGTGCTCGCCAGCGGCCTCGGCGCGGAGGAGGAACGGGCCCGCGCCGCCGTCGCCGAGGCCACCGCCGGCCACGCGGTCGCCCTGATCGGGTCCGGCGACGCCGGCGTGTACGCGATGGCGAGCCCCGCCCTGGAGTACGCCGACGACCGGATCGACGTGGTGGGGGTGCCCGGGGTGACCGCCGCCCTCGCCGCCGGGGCCCTGCTCGGGGCGCCGCTCGGCCACGACCACGCCTACCTGAGCCTGTCCGACCTGCACACCCCGTGGGAGGTCATCACCCGCCGGGTCACCGCCGCCGCCGAGGGCGACTTCGTTGCCCTGCTCTACAACCCGCGCAGCCGCGCCCGCGACTGGCAGCTGCCGGAGGCGCTGCGGATCCTCGCCGCCCACCGGCCGCCGGACACCCCGGTCGGCGTGGTCCGCAACGCCAGCCGCGACGGCGAACAGGTGCACCTGGCCACCCTGGCCACCCTCGACCCGGCGGTGGTCGACATGTACAGCGTCGTCGTCGTGGGCAGCAGCCGGACCCGGGTGGTCGCCGGCCGGATGGTCACCCCGCGCGGCTACCGGTGGCGCGGATGAACCGCCGCGCGCCGGTGACGGTCGACGCCTGCCAGGGCTGCGGCGCCTGCCTGCTGACCTGCCCCACCCACGCCATCCGGCCGGTGGCCGGCGGTCTCGTCGTCCGCGCCGACCGCTGCACCGGCTGCCTGGAATGCCTGGAGATCTGCCCGGTGGACGCCATCCGCGCCACCGGCCCCGACCACGGTGGAGGAAAGCCGATGAGAACGACCACGGTCAGCGCCGCGACGGCCCACCCGGCCGCGCCCGGCGCGGGGGAGGGCCGGTGAGCCGGGTCGTGCACCCGATCGAGGTGAAGTCCTACCGGATCCTGCGGGAACGCGCCGCCCTCGGTCACCTGCCGCCGCTGACCCGGGCCGTCGTCGAGCGGGTGGTGCACGCCAGCGCCGACCTGGAGTACGTCACCGACCTGGTGTGCGACGAGGCGGCCCTGGCCGGCGGGCTGGCCGCGCTGCGCGCCGGCGCCCCGGTCGTGACGGACGTGGCGATGGTCGCCGCCGGCATCACCGGCCGGGAGACCACCTGCCCGGTGGCCGAGGCCGCCACGGCCGACCTGGCCCGCCGGGCCGGGATCACCCGCTCCGCCGCGGCGATGCGGGTCGCCCTGCACCGGGTCGGTCCAGGCGCGGTGTGGGTGGTCGGGTGCGCGCCGACGGCACTGGTGGAGCTGCTCACCCTCGACGCGCGGCCGGCGCTGGTGGTCGGCCTGCCGGTCGGGTTCGTCGGCGCCGCCGAATCCAAGGCCGCGTTGCGGGCCAGCGGCCTGCCCGCGGTCTCCAACCGGGGCGAGAAGGGCGGGTCGGCGGTCGCCGCCGCCGCCCTCAACGCCCTGCTCTACGCGGAGGAGGCGGCATGAGCGAACGAACCGGCCAGATGGTGGGGCCCGGTGCCGGAGGTGCCGGCGCGCTGGTCATCGTTGGCCACGGCACCCGCAGCGCGGCCGGGGTGGCCCAGTTCGCCGCGCTGGTCGAGCGGGTCCGCCGCGCGGGGGTGGGCGACGTCGAAGGCGGCTTCATCGAGCTGTCCCGCCCGCCGCTCACCGACGCGGTCGGTGCGCTGGCCGCCCGGGGCCACCGGTCGCTGGTCGCGCTGCCGCTGGTGCTCACCGCGGCCGGCCACGGCAAGGGCGACATCCCCGCCGCGCTGGCCCGCGAGCAGCAGCGCCACCCCGGTCTCCGGTACGCGTACGGGCGGCCGCTCGGCCCGCACCCCCTGCTGCACACCGCGCTGGAGGAGCGGATCGACGCCGCCCTGGCCGGTGACGACCGGGCCGGCACCTGGGTGGCGCTGATCGGGCGCGGCTCCACCGACCCGGACGCCAACGCGGAGGTCGCCAAGGTGGCGCGCCTGCTCTGGGAGGGGCGTGGGTACGCCGGCGTCGAACCGGGCTTCATCTCGCTCGCCGAGCCGTCCGTGCCGGACGTGCTGGACCGGCTGCGCCGGCTCGGTGCCCGGCGGATCGTCGTCGCCCCGTACTTCCTCTTCGCCGGGGTGCTGCCCGACCGGATCGTCGCGCAGTCCCGGGCGTACGCCGCCGCCCACCCGGAGTTGGACGTCCGGGTGGCCGACCTGATCGGCGACTGCGACGCCCTCGCCGACCTGATCCTCGAACGCCACGCCGAGGCGGTCCGCGGCGACATCCGGATGAACTGCGACACCTGCGCGTACCGGGTGCTGATGCCCGGCTTCGCCGACAAGGTGGGCCGGCCGCAGACCCCCCACGACCACCCCGACGACCCGGTCGGCGGGCACGGCCACCATCACCACGCCCACCCCGTCGGCGGCCACCACCACCACGAGCCGCCGTTGCCTGCCGGGCACGTCGCCGTCGTGGGCGGCGGGCCGGGGCCCGACGACCTCATCACCGTCCGCGGCCGGGCGCTGCTCGACGCCGCCGACGTGGTGGTGGTCGACCGGCTCGCCCCGCAGGGGCTGCTCGCCGCGCTGCGCCCCGGCGTGATCGTCGTCGACGCGGCGAAGGTGCCCCGGGGACCGTCGGTCGGCCAGGACGCCATCAACGCCGCCCTGGTCACGCACGCCCGCGCCGGCCGGCGGGTGGTCCGGCTCAAGGGCGGCGACCCGTACGTCTTCGGGCGCGGCCACGAGGAGGTCCAGGCCTGCACGGCCGCCGGGGTGCCGGTGACCGTCGTTCCCGGCGTGAGCAGCGCGACCGCCGCGGCGGCGCTGGCCGGCGTGCCGGTCACCCACCGGGGTGTGGCGCACGAGTTCACCGTCGTCTCCGGACACCTGCCGCCCGGACACCCGGACTCGCTGGTCGACTGGGCGGCCCTCGCCCGGGCCCGCGGCACCCTGGTGCTGCTGATGGCCGTCGACACGGTCGACGCGATCGCCGCGGTGCTGCTGGCGCACGGCCGCGCCCCGGACACGCCGGTCCTCGCCGTGCAGGACGCCGGGCTCCCCGGGCAGCGGTCGCTGGCCGCGCGCCTGGACGAGATCGGGGCGGTCGCCGGCGGCAGCGGCGTCGGGCCGCCGGCCGTCTTCGTGGTCGGCCCGGTCGTGGCCCTGACCGACACGTCCGGACCACCCGCCGCCCCGAGGGAGGGTCAGCGGAGCGCCCGGGCCAGCGCGTAGCCCAGGGTGGCGGCCGTGACGGTCGCTGCCACGCTGAGCAGGGCGTTGACCAGGGCGCGGCCGCGCCGGCCGGTCCGGGCGAGGCGCAACGTCTCGTAGCTGAACGTCGAGTACGTGGTCAGCGCGCCGCACAGGCCGGTGCCGAGCAGCGCGCCGACCGCCGGCGGGACCGGGACCCCCACGAGGAACCCGAGCAGCAGGGAGCCGGCCACGTTCACGGTCAGCGTGCCCCAGGGGAACGCCGTACCGAAGCGGGCCTGCACCGCGCGGTCGGTGAGGTAGCGCAGTGGCGCCCCGACCGCCGCGCCGAGTGTGATCAGCAGTGCGGTCACCGGCCGGCCCCCGGCGTTCCGGCGTCTCGGCGCACCGGCGCGGCCGGCCGGTGCCCGGCGAGCCGGTCGGCGACGGCGTGGCCCGCCGCGACGGCGAGCAGCGCGCCGACCAGGGTGGCCGCCAGGTACGCCAGGGCCGTCGCCGGCGCCCCGGCGACGACGAGGTGGTGCGCGTCGACCGCGTACGTGGAGAACGTGGTGTAGCCGCCGAGCACCCCGACGCCGAGGAACGGCCGGGCCAGGGCCGGCCCGCCACGCCGGGTGAGCACCGCCATCAGGACGCCGATCAGCAGGCAGCCGCTCAGGTTGACCGCGAACGTGGCCCAGGGGAAGCCGGTCGGGCCGTGCGGCAGGGCGGCCGACACGCCGGCCCGGGCGAGGGCGCCGAGTGCACCGCCCGCGGCGACGGCCCCGAGCACCGCCGCCGGGTGGGCGGCCAGTTCGGCCCGGTCGGCGGGTACGCGCAGGTCGACGTCGGGGTCGACACGCCGCTGCTCCGGACCGGACACCCGCCCTCCCACCTGCTCCGGCGTCGGACCGGGTCACCCTACCTCGTGATCCACTCCGTGCCGCCGCCATCGCGGCCCCCGGACGCCGTGGATCACCGATGTCGCCGGCACGGGGTGGATCACGCCGGCCGGGCTCGGGGCGAGCCGGGCGGGCCGGTGGGCCGGGCGAGCCCGTGGGCCGGGGTCAGCGGACTCCGGCGACGGCCGCGTCGGCACCGCCTCGCCACACCGTGCCGACCTCGCCGAACCCGGCCCCGGTGAGCGCCGCGAGGTGCCAGGAGACCGGCGGGTTCCACTCCGGACTGTGCCCGGTCGGGTAGATCCGCCGCCGCTCCGCCACCAGCGGCGCCAACGCGGGGTCGGCCGCCGCCAGGTCCCACCACTGTGACCAGGACGGTACGGCGCCGGCGGCGTACCGGGCGTCCCGGTGCGCCCGGGCCCGGTCGAGCAGGCGCTTGGTCAGGTCGGGCAGCGTGTCGTCCGGCATGTGGTCGGCGTTGGCCAGCAGGCCGCCGGGCCGGAGCAGGTCGCGTACCTCGGCGTAGAGGGCGGTGATGCGCTCCGCGGGCAGCCAGTGCAGTGCGGTGGCGGTGAGGACCGCGTCGTACTCGTGGTGGGGAAGCGCGTCCCGCCAGGCCGGCGTGCCGAGGTCGGCGGTGACGATCGCGACCCGGTCGCCGAGGGTTGCCCGGGCCAGGGCGAGCAGCGCCGGGTCCAGGTCGACCAGCGTCACCCGCGCGTCGGGGAAGCGTCGCAGGGTCCGCTCCGAGATGCTGCCGGTGCCGCCGGCGAGATCGAGCAGGCGCAGCGGGCGACCGCCGTCGTGGACGGCGTCGACGGCGTCCAGCATGGCCGTGAAGCGGTGCTCCCGGTCCGGTAGGTACGCCTCCTGCTGGCGGTCCCAGCTCTCCTGCCAGGCCGCCGCGTTCGCAATGTAAGGAGCCATGCGGAGAAGGCTAGTTACGCCTGGCGCCCCGTGTCCAGGCCTTCTTGCCAATAATTTGCAACTACGAAAGAATGGGCATTGCGATGATCGGCGCGGGGCCGGGAAGGCGTCCTTCCCGGCCCCGCGCGCCGCACCCGTTGCCGCGCCGACCGCCGCCGGATCGACGCGCTGTTCTACTACTGGGGTTCCTCCCAGAGCCGCGAGTCCGACGAGCGGATCGAGGCCAAGCTGGACGCCCTGCTGCGCGAGCGGAACCTCGACCCGCGGAACCTCTGACGCCGCCCGGCGTCACCGACCTGACGCGGACGCGGGCCGGCGGTGGTGGCCGGCGCGGAGCGGGCGTACGGTACCAAGATCGGCGCGGTGCTGACTCCGCCCGAAGCGGCAGGCGTGAGGAGGGCCGTGGTGGAGGACCGTACCCCCCGCTCGGAGGAGCTGGAGCCGATCGAGCGGGCCGGCGTCGACGAGCTGCGGGCGGTGCAGCTGGAGCGGCTGCGCCGGTCGTTGCGGCACGCGTACGACCACGTGCCGCACTACCGCCGGGTCTTCACGGCCACCGGCGTGCACCCGGACGACTGCCGGGACCTCGCCGACCTGGCCCGGTTCCCGTTCACCACCAAGGCGGAGCTGCGCGACAACTACCCGTACGGGATGTTCGCCGTGCCGCGGGACCGGGTCGCCCGGCTGCACGCCTCGTCCGGCACCACCGGCTGGCCCACCGTCGTCGGGTACACGGCGGAGGACGTGCGGACCTGGGCGCGGCTGATGGCCCGCTCGATCCGGGCCGCCGGGGGCCGCCCCGGGGACCGGGTGCACGTCGCGTACGGGTACGGGCTCTTCACCGGCGGGCTCGGCGCGCACTACGGCGCCGAGGAGCTCGGCTGCACCGTCATCCCGGTCTCCGGCGGGATGACTGAGCGGCAGGTGCTGCTGATCCGCGACCTCCAACCCGAGGTCATCATGGTCACCCCCAGCTACATGCTCGCCATCGTCGACGAGATGGAACGGCAGGGCGTCGACCCGCGCTCCACGTCGCTGCGGATCGGGATCTTCGGCGCCGAACCGTGGACCGAGGACATGCGCCGCGAGATGGAGCGGCGCCTCGACATGCACGCCGTCGACATCTACGGGCTGTCCGAGGTCATGGGCCCGGGCGTGGCCGTCGAGTGCGTCGAGACGAAGGACGGCCTGCACCTGTGGGAGGACCACTTCTACCCGGAGATCATCGACCCGGTCAGCGGTGCG
The DNA here is from genome assembly GCF_009707425.1 of Micromonospora sp. WMMC415. Classification (GTDB taxonomy): domain Bacteria; phylum Actinomycetota; class Actinomycetes; order Mycobacteriales; family Micromonosporaceae; genus Micromonospora. Next base: position 3,747,114 of record NZ_CP046104.1, read on the forward strand.
GTGCTGCCCGACGGGGAACGCGGCGAGCTGGTCCTCACCTCGCTCACCCGGGAGGCGATGCCGGTCGTCCGCTACCGCACCCGGGACCTCACCCGGCTGCTGCCCGGCACCGCCCGGCCGATGCGCCGGATCGAGAAGATCACCGGCCGGACCGACGACATGATGATCGTTCGGGGCGTGAACGTCTTCCCGACCCAGATCGAGGAGCTGATCCTGCGTACGCCCCCGCTGTCTCCGCACTTCCAGTGCGTCCTCGACCGGCAGGGGCGGATGGACACCCTCACCGTCCGGGTCGAGCGGCGGGCGGACGCCGACCGGGCGTCCGCCGAGCGGGCCGGCGCGGCGCTGGTCGGCCTGGTCAAGAACACCATCGGGGTGAGCGTGGCGGTCGAGGTGCTCGACCCGGACGGCGTGGAGCGGTCCATGGGCAAGATGCGCCGGATCGTCGACCAGCGGCGGGGCGGGTGACGTGGGGGAGCGCAACGCCGCGTACGACATGTTCGACGCCGACGTCGCCTCGCGCGCGCTCGGCATCGAGCTGGTCGAGGCCGCCGACGGCGCGGCGGTGGCCCGGATGCGGGTCACCGCCGCGATGGTCAACGGGCACGCCATCGCCCACGGCGGGTACGTTTTCCTGCTGGCCGACACCGCGTTCGCGCTGGCCTGCAACAGCCACGGCCCGGTGACCGTGGCCGCCGGCGGTGACGTCACGTTCGTCCGGCCGGCCCGGGTGGGGGACCTGCTCGTCGCCCGGGCCACCGAACGCACCCGGTACGGCCGCAGCGGCATCTACGACGTCACCGTCACCCGCGACGACGGCGAGGTGGTCGCCGAGTTCCGGGGTCGCAGCCGTACGCTGAACGGCTCCTGAGCCGGGCGCGGCGCCCGGCGGCGTCCGGCAGGATGTGCACATGGGACACGTCGCGCTCTTCCACTCCGTGTACGGCCTGCGGCCCGCCGTGCTCGCCGCCGCCGACCGGCTGCGCGCCGCCGGGCACCGGGTGATCGCCCCCGACCTGTACGGCGTCCCGGCGGCGGAGACCGTCGACGACGGGATCGCGCTGCTGGACAAGATCGGCTGGGAGGTCGTCGTGGAGCGGGCCCGGGCGGCCGTCCGCGACCTGCCCGCCCACGCGGTGTTCCTCGGGTTCTCGATGGGCGCCGGCGTGGCCGGCGCGATGCTGCGCGAGCGTCCCGCCGCCGCGGGGCTGGTGCTGCTGCACGCCGCCAGCGGCGCGCCGGACGGGGTGCGGCCCGGCCTGCCGGTGCACGTGCACCTCGCCGACCCCGACCCGTGGGAGCCGCCGGACGAGTTCGACGCCTGGCAGCGGGAGATGACCACGGCCGGCGCCGACCTGACGGTGCACCGGTACCCGGGCGTCGGCCACCTGTACACCGACCCGGACGTGCCCGACTACGACCAGGCCGCCGCCGAACGCACCTGGGAGCGGGTCCTGGCCTTCCTCGACCCCCACTGACGGCCGGGCCCGCGCGGGCCCCGGGTCCGCCGCCCCGGTGGCGCTGAGCGCCGTGTTCGCCTGCCCGGCAGCGGCACGACCGCCGGTCGCGGTGCCGCTGCGGCGTATCCGATCAGGCGGCGGCGGTGTGGCGGGGCGGGGATCCGGGGGTGGCCGTGGCGGAGCCGGAGCCGTCGCGAGGGGCGGCGGGGATGAGGCCAGCCAGGGACGTGGCGGTGGCCGCGAGGCGGGGAGAGCCGGCGCCGGCGGTGTCCGGACGAATGCCCGCCTGGGATGGCCGGCCGGGCGGGCGACCGGCCGGGCCGGGGGCGGGCTGGAGGCCCGGTCCGGACGGCACGTCGCCGGTCCGGTGGGCGACGACCGGATTCGGGTGGCCGTGGGGCGCGGGGCGCGGATGGCCGCCGGTGGATGCCGGACCGGTGCGGGGGTCGGCGGACCCGGGGCGTGGCTGGCCGTCGGCGGGCACCGGGCGCGGGCCAGGCTCGGCGGACCGGGCCGTCGGCGCGGCGGGCGCGACCGTGGCGAGGGCGGACGGTCCGCGCCGCTGGTCCGCGCGGGCGAGCAGCTCGGATCGGGCCGCCCGGGTCAGCCGGGCGGTGGCGACCGTGGCGACCACCGGGTCGCCCACGGCGTACCCGGCCGGGCGTCGGGTCAGCAGGCCCCGGTCGACCAGCTCACGCAGCGCCGCCATCGCCCGGCCGGGCACCCAGCCGAGCAGGTGGTCCACGGCGGCGGCGTCGACGGGCGTACCGGCCGCCGCGACCGCCATGAGCACCGCCCGCCGGGGGCCGTCGAGCCGGTCCAGCCGGGTGTCGACGGTCCGGCGTACCGGGTCGGGCACCGGCATCCGTGCCGGGTCCGCCCCGTCGGGTGGCAGCGCCGCCACGTAGGCCGCGGCCCGCCCCGGATTCCCGTCGACCCACGGCAGCAGGGCCGCGACCAGCGGCGCGGGGCGGCCCGCCCGGTGCAGCAGGTGGCGCAGCAGCCGCCCGGACTCCATCGTGGACAGCCTGCCCAGCGGAACCCGGCACCCCGGGTCGCCGGGCCGGGCATCGGCCCGGTCCGGACCGTGCAGCGCCACCACGGCGAGCGGCACGGCCCGGGTACGGGCGGCGGTGAGCAGCCGGTGCAGGAAGTGACCCAGCTCCGGGGCGCCCCGGTCGAGGTCGTCGACCGCCACCACCACCGGCTGCCGCTCGGCGAGCGCGAGCAGGCACTCCTGCCAGACGGCCGCACCCCGCAGCGCGTCGGCCCCGGCGTCCGGCGCGGCCAGCAGACCTTCCAGGGCGTACACGGCCTCGGTCCGGCGCGGTGCCGGCACCAGGTCGGTCACGGCGGCGGCGAGCTGCCGGCGTACCACCGGGGGCGTGTCCTGCGCGCGGAGGCCGGCGAAGCCACGGACCTGGTCCGCGACGGGCGCCAGGGCCTCCGCCGGGTACGGCGGGCAGTGCGCGACGCACCAGCGGACCGGGTTCCCGTCGACCGCCTCGACCGTCCGGACCAGTTCGTGCAGCAGCCGGCTGCGCCCGCTGCCGGCCGGGCCGACCAGCGACACCCACCGCGGCCGGCGCTCCCGGACCGTCCGCACGAGCTGGTCCCGGACGGTGGCCAGTTCCCGTCGCCGCCCGATCAGCGGCCCGGCGTGCAGGCCGGGCGCGGGCCGGGTCACGTCGGTGGCGTGCCACACGTCCAGCGGCAGCGCCTTGCCCGCGACCGCCACCGGCGGCACCGGACGCTGGTCGATCAGCCCGTCGGTGGCCCGGTGGGTCGCGGCGCAGAGCGCGACGCCGCCCGGCGGGGCGTACTCCTGGAGGCGCGCGGCCAGCGTGATGACCGCGCCGCTCGCCGTGCCGTGCCCCCCGTCCCGGGTCGCGGCCAGGTCCACCACCGCCTCGCCGGTGGCCACCCCGACCCGGACCCGCAGCGCCGGCCCCCCGACCAGCGACCGCCGGTCCAGCGACCGCTGGATCTCCAGCCCGGCGCGCACCGCCCGGTACGCGTCGAACCCGTCGGACTCGCGCGCGCCGAACAGGGCCATCACCGCGTCCCCGATGTACTTCTCCACCACGCCGTGCCAGCGGCCCAGCACCCCCGCCACGGTGTCGAAGTAGGCGTGCTGCAACGCCCGGACGTCCTCCGGGTCCAGCCGGTCGACCAGCGCCGTGGACCCGACGATGTCGGCGAAGAGGACGGTCACCGTCCGTCTCTCCACCGGCACCGGCCAGCGGTCCGGCGGATCGGCGGAGCACCGCGTGGGACGCGCCGGGACCGCGCTGAGGGCCCGCCCCGCGACGCGCCCCGGACCAGCGGCGATGGTGAACATGGGCATCGCACCTGCCCTTCCCCCCGGTTGGTGGCTGACGACGATCGGAGACTGTCACCCCTGGGCCGACCGGGGATCGGCAGAACGACGTATGTCCGCCGGCCGCAACCTTTGGTCGCAATGTCGACCCGATGAGTACGAGAGGACCGAAAGGCCTGTAGAACGGTCCGGGGACCTGTGACTAGGCTGCGTGCCATGGCCAGCGATGTGGACGGTGCACCGCTCGTCGGCCGGGCCGACCTGGTCAAGGCGGTACGGTCCGCGCTGCTCGGGGCCGTCGCCCAGGGGCACACCGCGGCGGTCTTCCTCTCCGGTGAGAGCGGGGTGGGCAAGAGCCGGCTGCTGCGCGAGGTGGGCGCCGGGCTGCGGGACGCGGGCGCCCTCGTGCTCACCGGCGCCTGCCTGGACATCGGCGATGCCTCACCGCTGCATCCGCTGCTCCAGGCCCTGCGCCGCTTCGACGCCGAGTTGACCGCCTCGCACGCCCGCACGGCGTCCGCGGTGCGCGGGCTGCTCGGGATGTTCGCCGAGGAGACCGCCGGGTCGGACAGCGCCGGGGCGCTGCTGGAGCGGGTCTCGCGGGGCCTGCACCTGATCGCCGAGGGGCGGCCGCTCGTGCTCGTCCTCGACGACCTGCAGTGGGTCGACCGGAGCACCCGGCAGCTCCTGCTCTACCTGCTGGCCGGCCTGGGCGACCTGCAGGTGTCGGTGCTGGCGGCCGTCCGGGCGGAGTCGCTGCAGGGCGCCCACCCGCTGCGCCGGGTGCTCACCGAGCTGCGTCGCCTGCGGACGGTGCAGGTGATCGACCTGGCCCCGCTGGACCGGGCCGCCACCGACCAGCTCGCCGCGGCGGTCGTCGGCCGGCCCCTGACGCCCGACGCCGCCGACCTGGTCTGGCAGCGCAGCGGCGGCAACCCGTTCGTGGTGGAGGAACTGGCCCGCGACCTGCGCGACGGCCGGGACGGCCTCTCCGACAACGTGCGCGAGATCTTCCTGTCCCGGGTGGACGCGCTGCCGCAGCACGCGCACTCGGTCGTGCACGCGGTGGCGGCCGGTGTCGAGCCGGTGGAGCACTGGCTGCTCGCCAAGGTGGTGCGCCTGCCGGAGGACGAGCTGATCGAGGCGGTCCGGGCGGCGGTCGCGCACCGGCTGCTGGTCGGCGCCGACGACGGCTACCGGCTGCGGCACCGGCTGGTCGCCGAGGTTCTGGAACACGAGCTGCTGCCCGCGGAGCGGGCCGCCCTGCACCGGCGGTACGCCGAGGCGCTGACCGCCGCGCCGGACGAGCTGCACCAGGCCCGGCTGGCGCACCACTGGCGGTTGGCCGGCGAGCCCGCCCGGGCCCTGCCGGCCGCGGTGGCGGCCGCCGAGGAGGCCGAGCGGCTGCACGGCTACGCCGAGGCACACCGGCACTGGTCGGCCGCCCTGCAGCTGGCCGACCCGCCCGCCGCCGGGGCGGCCGTGGACCGGGTCACCCTGCTGGAACGGGCCGCGGAGGCGGCGCACCACTGCGGCGAGCACGCCCGGGCCCTGGCCCTGCTGGAGGAGCTGGCCGCCTCCGACGCCGACCGGCCGGCGTGCGCGCTGCACATCCGCCGGGCCCGCTACCTGGCGGCGGCCGGCCGGTCGGCGCTGGCCGAGGCGGAGTACCAGCGGGCCCTGGACAACCCTGACTGCACGCCGGGTGAGCGGGCCACCGCGGCCGCGCACCTGGCCGAGCTGCTGCTGCACCTCGGGCGGTACGCCGACGCCGGCCGTCGCGCCCGGGAGGCGCTGGAGCTGTCCGCGGCGGTGGAGGGCTCCACGTCGGAGGTCGTCCTCGCCAGCGCGGCGCTCGGCTTCTCGGAGGCGTACCTGGAGGACCCGGACTCCGGCCTGGCCGCCGTCCGGCGGGCGCTGGAGACCGCCGAGCGGGCCGGCCGCCCGGAGGACGTGGCGTGCGCGTACCTGCACCTGGCCGAGCTGCTCACCGGTCCGCTGAACGTCCTCGAGGAGGGCGTCGTGGTGGCCCGGCGGGGCGCCGAGCGGGTCGCCGAGCTGGGGCTGGGCCGCACGTACGAGACGCGCCTGCTCGCCATCGCCACCAACGGCCTGTTCCGGGTCGGCCAGTGGGCCGAGGCGGAGAAGGTGGTGGCGGCGGCGCTGCGCCACCGGCCGTCCGGCGCCGACGCCGTCGAGTTGCTGCTGGCCCGCTGCCGGCTCTCCGTCGGGTACGGCGACATCGAGGCCGCCGACCGGGATCTGGACGCGGTGGCCACGGTGCTCGCCGGCGGCGGCGCCCGGCACGTGATCCCGCTGCTCACCCTGCGCGCCGGGCTGGCGATGTGGCAGGGCCGGCACGACCTGGCCCGGCAGGCGGTGCAGCGCGGCCTGACCGAGAGCCGCTCCGACGACGTGACCATCCTCGCCGCGCTGGTCTGGCACGGCCTGCGCGCCGAGGCGGAGGCGCACGCCAGTCGCACGGTCGACGTCGACCCGACGGCGGTACGGCGACTGCGCGAGGCCGCCGAGCGGGTGGCCCGCAAGAGCGCCTCGGCCCCACCGGCGGTCCGCAACGTCGTGGACGCCTTCCTGGCCCTGTGCGCCGCCGAGGTGAGCCGGCTCGACGGGAGTGACCCGGAGCTGTGGGCGCGCTCGGTCGCCGAGTGGGACCGGCGCAACCATCCGTACCCGGCGGCGTACTCGCGGCTGCGTCAGGCCGAGGCGCTGCTCGCCCGGCGCAGCCGCAGCGCCACCGCCGGAAAGCTGCTGCGGGCGGCGTACCAGGTGGCGCAGGGGTTGGGCGCGGTCCCGTTGACCTCGGAGATCCGGACCCTGGCCGGGCGGGCGCGAGTGTCGCTGGAGGAACGGGACACCGCGTCCGGCGTGTCGGCCGCCGCGTCGTGCGACGGGGACGAGCTGGCGGTGCTCACCGCCCGGGAGCGGGAGGTGCTCTCGGCGGTGGCCGAGGGGCTGACCAACAAGGAGATCGGCCAGCGGCTGTTCATCAGCGAGCGGACCATCGGGGTGCACGTGTCGCACATCTTCGACAAGCTGCACGTCCGCACCCGGGTCCAGGCGAGCGCGATCTTCCTGCGCAACCGCCCCGCCTAGACGAGTGATTCCCAACTCTGGGTTGAGCGGCGTGGCAGGTTGACCAGCGCAAGTAGAGAGGGCATCGATGGTCGTTTGTGAAGACAGACCTCGACACCCTCTTGACCGCACTGTACGTGCTTATCGACGACCACGTCATCCCGCCCGGCCGCAAAGGCCCGGGCCGGCCGAAGCGACTTTCCGAGGCCGAACTGGTCTGCCTGGCCGTGGCTCAGGTGCTGCTGGGCGCCCGCTCCGAGCACCACTGGCTGCGGATCTGCTACGGCCGTCTCGGGCATCTGTTTCCCTACCTGCCCAAACAGCCCGGCTACCACAAGCGGGTCAAGGCCGCCGCGCCGCTGATCTGCCGAACCACGATGTACCTGGCCGGGCTGTGCCCCACCATCGGCGACCAGCTGCGACTGCTGGACGCCACCCCGGTGCCGTGCGGCACCTCTCGGTCCACCGTGCAGCGCTCCGCGCTGGCCGAGATCGCCGGCTACGGCTACTGCGCGTCGCACTCGCGCTGGTACTGGGGCCTGAAGCTGTACCTGTTGACCACCGCCGAAGGGCTCCCGCTGGCGTGGTGCCTGGCCGACCCGAAGATCGGCGAACGCGAGATCGCCGAGGACCTGCTCGACTACGCACGCGAACTGGGCGCTCTGGCACCGGGCATGGTCGTGCTGGCCGACAAGGGCCTGGCTGGCAGGGCGATCGAACGCTACTGCGCCGAGCAGGTCGAGGTGCTACTGGCCAGGCCGGACCGCAAGGACGAACGGCGCCGTTTCGGCAACCTCGCCGGGGTCCGGCAGTGGATCGAGTCGGTCAACCAGACCCTGAAAGGTCAGCTCAACCTGGAAGGACACGGCGGTCGTACACCGGCCGGGGTGTACGCCCGCGTCGCCCAACGGCTCCTGGCCATGACCGCCGCGATCTGGCACAACTGGCGCATAAACGCCGACGTCAAACGCTCCCTGACCGCGTACGACCACTGATCCAGTCGGAATCACTCGTCTAGGACGCCGGCCCTCCGCGCGCACGTACGTATACGTCGTTCTACTGATCCGGCCGACCGCCGTCGGCTGCAAGGCTGTGCACCGTCACCAGGACAGGTGACCTTGGGGGGAGCAGGTGGAGGAGAGATGACCGAACCGGTTTGGGGGCCCGTTCACCGGGACATCGTCGACCTGCTCGCCGATCGTCCCGCGGATGTTCCGGCCGTCGTGGACCACCTCACGAAGTTGCAGGACCTGCTGGTCCGGCTCCCTCCGCTGGAGGAGAGCTGCCCCCTCGCGGACTTCAACAAGCTCTACCTGGTCATCACCGAGAGCGTGCTGAACGGTCTCTACGACGACTGGTTCGCCGACCCGGTCTTCCTGTCCCGGCTGGACGTCGAGTTCGCCGCGCGTTACTTCGACGCGCTGCGCTTCTGGACCGACTCCAGCCCGAACTGCCCGAAGGCGTGGTCGTGCCTGTTCGAGCGCATGCGCGGCCCGGACGCCCGGCCGCTGCCGTCGGCCGCCGCGGGGGTCAACGCGCACATCAACTACGACCTGCCGTTCGCCCTGGTGACGACGTTCGACAGCCTGGAGTCGGAGCCGATGGACGGCACCGACCAGCACCGCGACTACCTGAAGATCAACGAGATCTTCGCGGACAAGATCCCCGGCCTGCGTCGCGGTTACCTGGACCAGTGGCAGTTGATGATCGACATGCTCAACGGCGACATCGACGACTGGTACCAGGGCGAACTGGTCGAGTACACCCGCGACGTCGCCTGGCGTAACGCGCAGAAGATCTGGCGGTGCCGGCACGATCCGACCGCCCACGAGTGCGAGCGGGCGCGGCTGGACGACAACGCCGCCCTGCTCGGTCGGTTGCTGCTGTCGCCCCTCGGGGCGTTCCTGCAGTAGCCGGGACGGGGGGTCCCCGCGCTCCGCGGCGGCGCGGAGCGCGGGGACGCGTCCCGCCCGCCGGCACGGCGGGGGCGACGCGATCCGGCCGCCCGAGGGGGAGCGGCCGGTGTGCGGTCCGGCTTGCGACCGGTCCGGCCCGGCGGGACGGGGCGGTGGCCGCGAGCGCGGGGGGACCGAGCCGTCCCGGTGGGGCAGGCCCGGTCACGACGGGGCCCGGCCGTTCGACGGGGGAACGGCCGGTGGTGACGGGGCCCGGTGCGGCCGCTCGTGGGGGAGCGGCTCGGTGGGCCGGCCGGCCCGGGGGGTGTCGGCCGGCCCGCACCGGGTACGTGCGCGCCATGACCTGCCCGGACCGGCGGCCCGCCGCCCGACCCCGACCCCGACCCGCCGTCCGACCGCGTCCCGCCCGGCCCGGGGACAGCCGCCGCACCGGCCGGGACGGCCGCACGTGACGGGCCCGGTCCACCGCTTCCCGTTCCGCTTCGACCGGCGGTTCCGCCCGGCGCTGGCGCTGCTCGGCGTCCGGCCGGCGACGGCCTGGCTGCAGGTGGACGACGACGAACTGGCCGTGCGGTTCGGCCCGTGGCGGCTGCGGACCTCACGGCGGAACGTGACCGGCGCCGAACGGGCCGGGCCGTACCGCTGGTGGCGGGCGATCGGGCCCCACCTGTCGTTCGCCGATGCCGGTGTCACCTTCGGCAGCAGCACGGTCGCCGGTGTCTGCGTCCGCTTCGCCGAGCCGGTGCCCGCCCTGTTGCCGGGCGGCTGGCCGCGGCATCCGGGGTTGACGGTGACGGTGACCGATCCGGATGCGCTGGTCCGGCTGCTCGCCGGCGCCTGACGGCCTCCTCCGCCCACGCCGGACGGTGCTGTTGCCCGGTATCTGCCCGTGAACGCAACATGAAGGCGAATGGGTGATTCATTCACCTACACGCCGCTCTGCCCGTTTCCTGCCCGTACCGTGACGTTCGGTGCCGACCGCGTGGTCGACACCCCGCCGCCCGGATCGGGACGGCCGTGTCAGGCACGAGGGAGAGGCAGGAAAGCTCGATGTCCACGTATCACGACAGCCGCCGACCATCGCGGTCCCGGCGGCGGTCCCGGAGGCTCCTCGCCGGTGGGCTGGTGGCCGGCAGCCTCGTCGCCGGCGCTGCGGGCCTCGTCGGCATGGCCGGTCCGGTCGGGGCCGAGGACCTGCCGCACTCCGGCGGGAACGCGTCGACCGTCCGCAACGAGCGGGCCCACGAGGAGGGCGGCCGCGACGGGGCGGGCCGCGAGCCGGTCGGCGGGGAGGCGACGGGCCGGGACGGGACCGGCCGCCACGGGGACGGCCGGGACGAGCAGGGCGCGCGGGAGGGGGACGGCCCCGGCCGCGGTCGCGACGCTGTCTCCGTTCCATGCGACACCAAGAAGCTGATCGGCGCGCTGGTGCGGGTCAACGCCGAGGGCGGTGGCGCCCTGCGGCTCGCCCCGAAGTGCACGTACACGCTCACCGGGGCGTTCCAGCAGCCCGACGACTACGACGGCGGCATCCGCGACGCGCGGGAGGCGGCGGACTCGGCGGAGAACCCGGGCGACGCCGAGGCGCCGCCGCGCAACCCGGCCGACGACAAGGCGGGGCTGCCGGTGATCTACCACCCGGTGACCATCGAGGGGGCGGGCGCGACGATCGAGCGCGCCACGCACGCCGAGGTGTTCCGGTTCTTCACCGTGCGCGACGGCGGGGAGCTGACGCTGCGCGACGTCGAGCTGGTCAACGGGCGGTCCGCCGCCGAGGGCGGCGCGGTGCACGTCGTGCACGGGGCGTCGGCGGTCATCGAGCGGGTCACCGTCGTGCGCAGCAGGTCCTTCTCGAAGGAGGGGGGCGGTGGCGCCCTGTTCAACGACGGCAACATGGTCGTGCGGGACAGCACGTTCATCGACAACCACGCGGCCGGTGCCGTGGGCAAGGGCGGGGGCCTGCTCAACGGCGGCGTGCTGACCGTTCACTCGTCGACGTTCAAGGACAACAGCGCCGTGGCGTACGGCGGCGGGCTGGGCAACTACCGCGGGGCGGCGGAGGTGCGCACGAGCACGTTCGCCCACAACACGGCGGGGCAGGGCGGCGGACTGGCGAGCTTCTCGGCCCGTACCCGGGTCGCCGACTCGAAGGTCGTCGGGAACAGCGCGCAGACCGGCGGGGGGATCGCGAACTCGGACGCGCTGATCTATTTGCGCGGCCTGGAGGTCCGGGACAACACCGCCACCGGAAACGGCGGCGGCATCTCCACCTTCCAGGGGCTGGTGCCGCTCGACGACAGCGTGGTGGCGGGCAACACCGCCCACGGCCACGGCGGCGGCATCCACGCCGTGAAGTCGAACCTGCTGGTGCGGGAGAGCGCCGTGACGCGGAACCACGCCGTCGAGGCGAAATCGACGGGTGGCGGCGTCTCGGTCAGCATGGGCCGGCTCGCCCTCTACCGCAGCACCGTCGTGGACAACCGGTCGCGGGTGCCGGCCGGCGGCATCCACGCCGACAAGACCCAGGCCAAGGTCGACGGGGAGACCGTGATCTCGGGCAACAATCCCACCAACTGCGTGGGGGGCAAGGTGCCGGTCGCCCACTGCTTCCGGTAGGCACGATCAGGGATCCGCGCCGGGAGACACGTCGTCGTCTCCCGGCGCGAACCCGTATGACCCAGCCTCCTAGGAAGCACTACGCGATGTGACCCCGGGAGCCACAGGTCGTCGCTGTCCCGGATCGACGGTGAGCACGAATCGGTCCGCCGACGCCGATCGCGCCCGGTCCACCTGGTGCCGTCGGTGCCGGACATGGAGCGGGCCCGCGCCGAATCGGCGCGGGCCCGGAGGCTCGGTGTCCTACTCGGACGGCTCGGGCAGCTCGCAGTCGACCTTCGGGTTGGCGCCGATGTAGTTCAGCGGCCCCGCAACGATGGTCACCAGGATGGTGCCGGCCTCGGCGCAGTTGGTGTCGTCACCCGAGTAGTAGCCGCGCTGACCGGCGGCGATCGCGCCGATGAGCAGCCAGATGACGACCAGGACTCCGAATATCGACGTTCCACGCATCGCGTGCCTCCGAAGGGATGTGGTGGTTTCGAGGTGGAGCCCTTGTACCCAATCGGGTTACCCGGCTAACGGTGCCGGCGACCAGCCGCGGGTGGGTGCGCGACCGCACCCCGCGGGTGCCGGCCGGCACCGGTTGCTATCGGATCGACGACCGAGCGGGCCATCCGGCACACCGGCCGGCGTAGAACGTGCTAGGGCCTGTTCCACGAGACCATGCCCGGCTGGGCCTCGGCTCGCTCGGGTGAGCCATCCGAACAGGCCCTACGCGGTGCCTCGACGCCCAGCCCGGCCGGGGCGTCGACCACCGCCGAACGCACGGCGCTGGAGGACTGATGGACGTGTGGACACCGCACCTGCACCTCGACCGCCCGGGGGACGTCGCCGCCGCGGCCCGGGCGGTGGCCGACGGTGCCGTCGTCGCGGCCGCCTTCGGGAACTTCTACGCCCTGGTCACGCGCCCCGACGCGGCCACGGTCCGCCGAGCCAACGTCGTCAAGGGACGCCCGTCGGAGCAGGTCGGCAGCATCACCGCCCCCGCCGACGGCGTCGCGGCCCTGTTCGACTGGTCACGGTTGCCGTACCGCCTGCCGGTGGGCCGGGTCCGGCAGTTGATGGACGCGCTCTGGGACGCGGGACCGTTCGGTTTCCGAGGCCCGGCCGCCGACCGCCTGCCGGCCCACCTGACGTGTCACGACCGCGGACTGCGCACCGTGCAGGTGATCGCGCCCGGCGCCCGGTGCCCGTCGAACGCGTTCCTGCGCCGGGCGGTAGCCGAGGCCGGCACCGATCACCTGCACGTCACCTCGGCCAACCGCTCCCGGCACCGCCCGGGGGCGGGCGACGAGCCGGCCCACTGGAAGGCGGCGGGCATCGCCGCCGACTTCGCGCGCGCGGCCGACCTGGTGGTGCTCGCCCACCCGGACGAGGCGGCGGCGCGGGCCGCGTACCCCCGGCACCTGCCGACGTCGGTGACCGTGCTGTCGTTCCACGCGCCCGAGGGCGACCCGGAGGAACCGCCGGTGCTCATCGTCGAACGGCACGGCTCGCTGCACGTCGACGATGTGCGAAGGGCCGCCGCGCCGCTCGGGCTCCAGGTGCGGCTGGGCGCCACGGCGGGCCGCCGGCTGGGGGTACGGGGGTACGCCGCGGTGCTGGTGTGACGTCAGTGCGGCGGTGCGGGAGCCTCGGGCGGGCGCCCGTAACTGCGCCGGAGGTCGGCGATCGCCACGCCCGCGAGGACCAGCATGGCGGCCGCCGCCGCGGACAACGCCGGCAGGAACAGCACCGCCGGCGCGACGGTGAGCAGGGCCAGCAGCCCGGCCGGACGGGACAGCGACACCCGGCTGAACACCTCGTACTCGAAGATCGAGCGGCCGACCAGGAAGAGCGCCGGACCGCCCAGGATGACGGCCGCCCAGGCCGGCGGCGTGCGGCCCTCCGGCTCGTGCAGGATCAGGTCGAAGCCGGCGGCGGTGGTCACCACCCCGGCGACCATCAGCAGGTGTGTGTACGGGGCGGTGTGGAGGAATTTGTTCGGTTCCCGCGAGGTGGCGATCGCGAGCGGGAGAAGTTCACCGGACTTGTGCACGTAGATCCGCCAGAACAGCAGCGTGGTGGCGAACGACACCCCGAACGCGGCGATGTTGTCGACCTCGTGCTGCTCCAGGCTGAACATCGTGCCGATGGTCAGGATGGCGTCGCCGAGCGCGATGATGAAGAACTGCTGGTAGCGCTCGGCGAGATGTTCGGCGGTCACGTTGCGCTGGGTGCTGGGGACCGCGCCGAGCCCGGGGACCGGGTAGGCGAGCCGGAAGCCCAGGTAGTCGATGGCGAGCGCGCCGGCCCACAGGAACAGACGGCCGTCGCCGGAGACGAAGGCGCCCCCGATCCACGGCACCGCCGAGACGGCGAACCAGATGAAGATGCGGGCGGCCCGCTTCTGGGTCTGCCGGTCGTGGCGGACGGCCGGCATGAGGAACAGGCCCCGGCCGAGGTGGATGGCGACGTACGTCCCGGCGAAGACGAGGCCGCGGGCGCCGAAGGCCTCCGGGATGGCGGTGGTCATCAGCAGCGCGCCGAACATGACCGCCGCGATCAGCAGTTTGATCTCGGGGCGTTCGGGGTCGTACATGTCGGTGACCAGCGTGGTGATGGCCCAGGTCCACCAGACGGCGGCCAGGATGACCAGCGCCTGGCCGGCCCGGTGCCAGTCGAGCTCCTCGACGAGGCCGCGCGAGATGAGGGCGAGCGCGACCACGTAGACGAGGTCGAAGAACAGCTCCAGCAGCGTCACGCGGCGCGGCGACTCGTCGTGCCGTAGCGGCGGGCCGCCCCGGCGCGGGTCCGGCCCCGGCGAGGCGGACTGCACGGCTGCTCCTGTGTACCGGGATCGGCGGCCGGCCGGCCGCCTTCGTCCGACGGTAACGAGAGCTGTGCCGCGTTACGCGATATATGGGCGAAATGCCCGGCGGTCCCGTTCGGGACCGCCGGGCACCGCCGTCGGTCAGGCGTCCTCGCCGTCGCCGGCGGGCAGGACGCTCGCCGCGTCGGGCGCGCCCGCCAGGACCCGCGCCTGCTGCGGCCACGTCGCGAGGCCCGGCGCGGCCCGCAGGCCCGCGGCGCGGATGGTCTCCCGCAGCGCCGCCTCGTCCAGGGCGGCGAGCTGCTCGTACGTCCGAATGCCGGCCGCGTGCAGCGCGGCGGCCATCTTCGGCCCGATGCCCTGGATGCGCCGGAAGTCGTCGGCGGCCTCCGCGTCGGCCCTCGGCCGGACCGGCGGGGTGGCCACCGGACCGCGAGCCGCCGGCACGGCCGCCGGCTCCGGCGTCGCGACCGCCGGTTCGGGCGTGACCTCGGCGGGCTTCTCCGCGACCGGCTCCCGGGGCGTGGCCTCGGCGGCCGCCGCGGCGACCGTCGCTTCCGGGCGGGCCGGCGCGGCGTCGTCGCGGGTGTCGTCCTCGGCCTCGGGGGCCGGGCGCGGGGCGACCACCGCCACCTCCGCTCCGTCGGCGGCGGGCGCGGTCGACGCGGTGTCGTCGGCGGCCGGCGCGACGTGCTCGGGCGCCGGCACCGGGTCACCGGTCAGCGCCATGTCGGCGTGGCCGACCGGGTCCGCGACCGCGGTGGACGCCGGGGCCGGCGCGGGCTCGTCGTCGGCGCGTCCGTCGGGCGCCACGTCGACGGTGGGATCGGCGACCGCCGTGGGCGCCGGGTCGACGGTCGCGTCCGGACGTGCGGTGTCGGCGGTGGCGGCGGGCGTGGGCTCGTGCACGACGGCGGTCGTGGCGGTGGTCGGCTCACCGTCCACCGTGGACGGGGCCGGCGCGGCCCCCCGCCGCCTGAAGACGGCCCACCCGGCGGCGACGCCCACCGCCAGAGCCACGACAAGTATCAGCCAGTCCGACCACGCCACGGCGGACCCTCCCTATCGATTCGCGAGTCAGTCGACAAAAACTCGCCGCAGCTTGCCACATGCGTGGGTCGGTACGACAGCACGGCTCGACGGCTGGCCCCGCTGGTGGGACGGGTTGTACGCGGGGTGCCGGTGACGCGACGCACCGTCGCCGGACCCGGGGGCGGCGGACGCCGCCGGGCGCACGCGTGCGGACCCCGGTACCGGACCGGGGTCCGCACGCGACGCGGGGTGTTAGTCCTCCTCGCCCCGGTAGGTGTAGAAGTCGTCGACGAACCGGCGGGCCAGCCGGGGCACGCGGCTGGTGACGCCGAAGTAGCCCCGCGCCCCGAGCAGAGCCAGCCGCCCGACGACCGGCTTGTACATGCGGTCGTCGCCGCTGGTGCCGCTGCGGTTCAGGGAGTCGGCCACCCGCGCGAACCCGTACGGCACCATCACCGCCTCGTAGTCGGCGACCGCCTGCACCAGCGTCTTCTCCCCGGCGGCGGCGAGGCGTAGCTGCCGGCAGAGCAGCGCGGCGTCCCGCAGGGCGGTGTTCGCGCCGACCCCGCGGCCGGGTGTCATGGTGTGGATGGCGTCGCCGAGCAGGGTGACGGTGCTGCTCTTCCACGGTGGAACCGGCTCGCTGGTGGCCACCTTGATCGGCAGGGCGCTGTCCGGGTCGGCGCTGGCCAGCAGGCGCCGCAGGTGCGGGTGCCAGTTGCGGGTGAGGTCCAGGGCGAGCCCGGTCAGCTCCTCGCCGCGGCGCTGCATGACGTCGGGCGGGAACCGCCGGGCGGTGCTCCAGATGACCAGGTTGACGTTGTCCCGGGTACTGTCGTGGGCCCGCCCCGGCCACCCGTCGAGCAGCGCCGCGTCGGCCGGGTCGAGCCCCGCCTTGAGCCTGCCGTCGCGGTCCCACGGGAACTCCATGACGTGCAGGACGCCCATCATGCCGCCGGTGCCGAAGATGAGGGAGATGCCCTTCTCGACGCGTTCGGGCAGCAGCGCCCGCACCTCGTCGGTCAGCGGGATCCGGGTGGCGATGTTGATCGTGCCGGCGTCCCTGGTGACGGCGTGCGGCAGGTACTGGCGGCGGACCGCCGAGTGGGTGCCGTCCGCGGCCACCAGCAGGTCGCCGTCGGCGCTGCTGCCGTCGGCGAAGTACGCGGTGACGGTGCCGTCGTCGCGCTGCTCGTACCGGGTGAGGGCCTTGTCGAAGTGCACGACGTCCTCCAGGCCGGTGAGCAGGACCTGGCGCAGCGTCATCCGGGCGACGGACCGTTCGGTGTTCACCGGGTCGGTGTCCGGCCGCAGCGGGAAAGACGCGGTCTGCCGCATCCGCTGGGTGATGACGTTGAAGTAGCGGGGGGAGCGGGCGCACGTCGCGAGGTAGGTGCGGAACAGCTCCGGCGGGAGGCACTCCCGTAGCGCCCGGCTGCCGGTCGGCCCGATGCCGACCCGGTAGCCGAGCAGTCCCTCGCCGCGGGTGCGGTACCGCTCGTGGACGGACACGCTGATCCCCGCGCGGCGCAACCCCTGCGCCAGGCACAACCCGCCGGTGCCGGCGCCGACGACCAGGACGTGCGGTCCGCTGGTGGACACGACGCGCGTCCCGGGTCAGCCGGCCACGCGGGGCGCGGCGGCGTCCGCGGCGTCCCAACGGTAGAAGCAGCCCGCGATCGCGTCGCGGGGCGAGCGCCAGGTCGGCAGGTACGGGGTGGTGTGCGCGGAGAGCCGCTCGTTGACCTGCCGGTAGAGCGGGTGGTTGCGGGCGCCGGCGAGGGCGTCCGGGTCGACGTCCGCGGTCTCCATCAGGTGGACGCACAGGTCGTGCAGGCAGTACAGGGACCGGTGCGTCACCCCGGTCAGGCTCGGCAGTTCGGTCGCGTCGGACTCGGCGAAGATCTGCGCCACGCGGCCCTCCGCGCCCGGGATGATCCTGCTGACGATGACGAGACGGCTCATGGTCTTCCTTCCGCCGGTGGTGCCCGGCCAGGTGGGCCGGGTGGTGCGGTCCACGCTGCCCGGACGGCTGTCACCTGCCCGTCACATCGGCCGCCGGCCCGGTGACGCGGGTCAGCGGGCGCGGGGCGCCGCCCGCTCGGCCGCCGGCCGGCGTACCGGGGTGTCCCGGCTGGCCTGCCGGATCGGCCCGAGGGTCTCGTCGAGCAGGGCGGTCATCGTGGCGGATGGCTCCAGCCGCAGTTCCCGCCGCAGCAGGTCCCGGTAGACGTAGAACGCGTGCACGGCTTCGAACGCGTTGCCCTCGGCGAGGTGGATGCGCACCACCAGGCGGTGCGGTGTCTCGCGCAGCGGCTCGGCGGCCATCGCCTCCAGCGCCGCTTCGAGGGCCTCGCCGTGCCGGCCCGCGGCGAGGTAGTGGTCGGCCAGCCCTTCCAGCATGTGCAGCCGTAGCTGCCGCAGCCGCTCGCGTTCGGCCAGCACCCAGTCGTCGTACCAGCCGGGGAGCAGGTCGTGGCGGCCGGCGGCGAGCGCGGCGGCGGTGCACGGGTCGTCGCCGTCGCGGACCCGGGCGGCGGTGCCGACGAGCGCGTCGACGTCGACCCGGACCACCGGGTCGAGCCGTACCGTGTCGCCGCTGGTGATCAGCGGGCAGCAGGGGTCCTGCCGTAGCCGCCACAGGGCGGTGCGCAGGGACGACAGGGCGCGTTCCTCGGGGGCGTCCGGCCACAGCAACCCGGCCAGATGGCTGCGGGTGGCGCCGGGGCGCAGGCCGACCAGCGCGAGGACGCGTTGCAGGCCGCGCGGCACCACCACCGGGGTGTCGCCGTGCAGCAGCCGGAACCCGCCCAGCAGGTGCAGCCGGATGGGCGCCGCCGCGCGGCGCCCGGCGGTCGGCATGGACGGATCGACGGCCACGGCGTACCCCCTGCGGAACGCTCGTCGGAGAATCCTCGACTGGTGTTCCCGGCGCGGCTGCCCATACCCCGGTGTCGGGGCGCTGTGCCGCGGCGCGGCGTCGCGCGTCACGGCCGCCGGGCTGACCGTGACGAAGATTATCAATCACGGTCACTCTGAGTCAATGGACTGGTCGTGGTGTCGACAGCTGCGAAACCCGTTCTGAACTGCGCATAGTCGCCTCCGGTCGCGATCACTCCACAGCGGATGCACAGCTAGCGTCAACGCACCGTCACCGAAGCGCGAGCTTTGGCGCCGGACGGTGACGCGGCGGTGACGCCGATGGGGACAGGGTGACGCCAGTCGTCCGGCTCGGTCGGCGTCCGGCGCGAACGGCGCCCGACGCCGTGGGGGGAGGCCCATCCATGGACCGTTCGTTGATCGTCGCGAAGGTCGACCCGACCGCCGAGGCGCGCGTCGCGGAGATCTTCGCCGAGTCCGACGCGACCGAGCTGCCCCGCCTGGCCGGGGTCCGGCACCGGTCGCTGTACCGGCTGCACGACCTGTACGTGCACCTGCTCGAGACGGAACTGCCGGGGGAGGGCGCGGTGGCGGCGGCCCGGGGCCACCCCGAGTTCGCCCGGGTGAGCGACCGGCTGCGCCCGTACGTCTCGCCGTACCTGCCGACGTGGCGGGAACCGCGCGACGCGATGGCCCGCTGCTTCTACCGGTTCGACGCCCCCGGGGCGGGATCGTGACCGCCACGGCGCCCGGCGACGAGCAGCTCTGGTCGCGCTGCGCCGGCTGCGCCAGCCTGCTCTACCGCAAGCGGCTGCGGCGCAATCTGGACGTCTGCCCCGAGTGCGGCACGCACGCCCGGCTCGACGCGCCCGTACGGCTGGCGCAGCTGGTCGATCCGGGGTCGTTCGCCGCCCTGCCGGACCGCGCCGCCGCGGTGGACCCGATCGGCTTCGTCGACGTCCTGCCGTACCCGCGCCGCCTCGCCGCGGCGCGGGCCGGCACCGGGCTGGCCGAGGCGGTCGTCTGCGGCACCGGCGCCGTCGGTGGCCACCCGTGCGCGCTGGCGGTGATGGACTTCCGGTTCCTCGGCGGCAGCCTGGGTTGCGCGGTCGGGGAGCTGATCACCCGGACCGCCGAACGGGCCGTCGCCGAGCGGGTCCCCCTGGTCCTCGTCACCGCCTCCGGTGGCGCCCGGATGCAGGAGGGCGTCCTGTCGCTGATGCAGATGGCCACCGTCAGCCAGGCCATCGCGGCGCTGCGGGAGGCCGGTGTGCCCAGCGTCAGCGTCCTCACCGACCCGACGTACGGCGGGGTCGCCGCCTCCTTCGCCACCAACACCGACGTGGTCATCGCCGAGAGCGGCGCCCGGATGGGCTTCGCCGGCCCCCGGGTGATCCGCCAGGTCACCGGCCGGGACCTGCCCGACGGTTTCCAGACCGCCGAGTTTTTGCTGCGGCACGGCCAGGTGGACATGGTGGTGCCCCGGCACGCCCTGCGCGGCCGGCTCGCGGCGCTGCTCGCCACCACCGGTGGGGGCGAGCAGCGCGGGGCACGTCGCCGCGTACCCCGGCCGGAACGCCCACCGGTCGACGCGACACCGGCCGGCGTGCCCCACGGCGGCGAACGGGACGCCTGGGAGACGGTCCGGCTGGCGCGGCATCCGGGCCGGCCGACCACCCTGGACTACCTGGAGTCGGCGTTCGACGGCTTCGTCGAGCTGCACGGCGACCGGTTGGGCGCGGACTGCCCGGCGATCGTCGGCGGCCCCGCCCACCTCGGCGGCCGGCCGGTCATGGTGATCGGCCACCAGAAGGGACACACCACGGCCGAGCTGATGGCCCGCAACTTCGGGATGGCCAGCCCGGCCGGGCACCGGAAGGCGCTGCGGCTGATGCGCCTCGCCGCCCGGTGGGGCCTGCCCGTGGTCACCCTCGTCGACACCCCGGGCGCCGACCCGGGGGTGGGCGCCGAGGAGCAGGGCCAGGCGGCCGCGATCGCGGAGAACATCCTCACCCTCACCACGCTCCCCACGCCCGTCGTCGCCGTCGTCACCGGCGAGGGCGGCAGCGGCGGCGCCCTGGCCCTGGCGGTCGCCGACCGGGTGCTGATGCTGGAACACGCCGTCTACTCGGTGATCAGCCCCGAGGGCTGCGCCGCGATCCTCTGGCCGGACCGGTCCGCGGCGCCGCAGGCCGCCCGGGCGTTGCGGCTGACCAGTGCGGACCTGCGCCGCCTCGGCGTGGTCGACGCCCTGGTGGCCGAGCCGGCGCCGGCCGCGCACCAGGATCCGTCGGCGGCCGTGCGGGCGGTGCGGGAGGCGGTGCTGGCGCACCTGCTGCCGCTGCTGGAGGTGCCCACCGCCACCCTGGTCCGCCGGCGCCGGCAGCGGTTCCGCCGCTTCGGTGCCGCGCGCCTCGGCACCCGGGTGGGTGCCCGGTGACCGCCGGGACGGCGCCGGTCGGCGTGCCCGCGACGAACGGCGGCGCGGGCGACGGACCCGCCGGTGCCGGCCGGCCCTCTGGCACCAGGGTCACGGCTGGCACCGGCGCCCCCTCCGCCGGCGGACCCCCGGCCGGCCCGGTCGCCGCCGGCACCGCCGCCGCGGCCCCGACGGGCACCACGGCCGCGGTCGACACGGCCGCGGTCGACACGGCCCCGGCCGGCGCGGTGGCCGCGCTGCGCCGGCACGTCCGGGAGCTCGTGGCCGACCTGGACGGGTCGGTGCGGCGGGTCATGCTGCGCAGCGGCGACACGGTGCTGGAGGTGGAGTGGCACCCGCCGGCGGAGAGCGTCCGGCCGCCCCCGGCGTCGCTGCCGCCCACGGTCGAGGTGTCGGCGACCGTACCGCCGGCGTCCCCGGCTGCCGGGCCGGCCCGGCACGCGGTGCGCTCGCCCATCGTCGGCACCTTCTACCGTGCGCCGGAGCCCGGCGCGGCGCCGTTCGTCGCCGTCGGCGACCGGGTCCACCCGGGCCAGGTCGTCGGGATCGTCGAGGCGATGAAGCTCATGAACGAGGTGACCGCGGACCGGGCCGGGCGGGTGGCCGAGATCATCGCCGTCGACGGTCAACCGGTCGAGTACGACCAGCCGCTGCTCGCGCTGGACCCGGCCTGAGGTGGTGGCGATGTTCGGGAAGGTGCTCATCGCCAACCGGGGCGAGATCGCCCTGCGGGTCCTGCGCGCCTGCCGTGAGCTGGGCATCCGGACCGCGGTCGTCTACTCCACGGCGGACGCCGACTCGGCCGCGGTGCGCCTCGCCGACGAGGCCGTCCGGATCGGACCGGCCGCGAGCCGGCGCAGCTACCTCAACGCCGCCGCGATCGTCGAGGCCGCCCGCCTGGTCGGCGCGCAGGCCGTGCACCCCGGGTACGGGTTCCTCTCCGAGGACGCCGACTTCGCCGAGATCTGCGCCGACAACGGGCTGACGTTCGTCGGCCCGCCCCCGCACGTGATGTCCGCGCTGGCCGACAAGTCGTCGGCCCGGGCGCTGATGCGGCGGGCCGGGCTGCCTCTGCCGCCGGGCAGCGTGGCGCCGGCGCCGACCGCCGCCGACGCCGCACGGGTGGCCGCCGAGGTCGGCTACCCGGTGATCGTCAAGGCGGCCGCCGGTGGGGGCGGGCGCGGGATGACCGTCGTGCACACCCCCGCCGACCTGCCCCGGGCGTACGCGCGGACCCGCGCCGCCGCCCAGGTCGCCTTCGGCGACGACCGGGTGTACGTCGAGCGTTACCTCACCGGCGCCCGGCACGTGGAGGTGCAGGTGCTCTGCGACGCCCACGGCAACGGGGTGCACCTGGGCACCCGGGACTGCTCGGTGCAGCGCCGCCACCAGAAGCTCGTCGAGGAGGCGCCGGCCCCGTCGCTGTCGGCCGGCACCCTGGACGCGATCGCCGACTGCGCCCTGCGCGGCGCGCTGGACGTCGGCTTCACCGGCGCCGGCACCGTGGAGTTCCTCGTCGACGCGGAGGAACGCTTCCACTTCCTGGAGATCAACTGCCGGATCCAGGTCGAGCACCCGGTCACCGAGATGATCACCGGCATCGACCTGGTGCACGAGCAGTTGCACGTGGCCGCCGGCGTCCCGCTGCGCTGGCGGCAGGAGGACATCCGCCCGAACGGCGTCGCGATCGAGTGCCGGGTCAACGTCGAGGACCCGGACCGGGACTTCGCGCCGACCCCGGGCCGGCTGGAGCGATTCGTACCACCGGGCGGGCCGTTCACCCGGGTCGACACCCACGGACGCCCCGGCTACCTCGTCGGCCCCCACTACGACTCGCTGCTGGCGAAGGTGGCCGTCTGGGCGCCGGACCGGGAACTGGCGCTGAACCGGCTGGAACGCGCGCTCGACGAGTTCGACGTCGCCGGCCCCGGAGTCCGCACCACCATCCCGTTCGTCCGCCGCGTGCTCGACCACGCCGGCTTCCGCAAGGGGCGCTACTGCACCGGCCTGGTCGACCAGCTGCTCGCCGTCCCGCCCGTCGCACCGAGGAGGAACCCATGACCGTCACCCACGGCCGCCCGCTCACCGACGACATCACCCACATCCTGGTGACGCACTGCGGGCTCGACGCCGAGGCCGCCGCCCGCGCCCCGGCCGCCTCCCTGGAGGAGCTGGGCATGGACTCGCTCGCCCTGCTCGAACTGTCCGCCGTGGTGGCCGACCGCTGGCAGGTGCGGATCCCCGAGCAGACCGGCCAGCTCAGCATCGCCGCCGTGGCGGACCTGGTCGCGCGGCGCGCCGAGCCACCCGGCCACACCGAGAACAGCATCCTCATCGCCGCGCCGCTGCCGCTGGTCTGGGACGTCACCAACGACGTGGCCGGCTGGCCGCGGCTGTTCACCGAGTACGCGGTGGCCGACATCCTGCACCGCGACGGGGACACCGTGCGGTTCCGGCTCACGATGCACCCGGACGAGAACGGCATCGCGTGGAGCTGGGTCAGCGAACGCACCGCCGACCCGGTCACCCGCGAGGTGCGGGCGCACCGGGTCGAGCCGGGCCCGTTCGAGTACATGCGGATCCACTGGCGCTACACCGAGGAGCCGGGCGGCACCCGGATGACGTGGGTGCAGGACTTCGCGATGAAGCCCACCGCGCCGGTCGGCAACGCCGAGATGACCGACCGGATCAACGCCAACAGCGCGGTGCAGCTCGCGGTCATCAAGGAGAAGGTCGAGCGGATCGCGGGGGGCCACGATGAGTGAGCAGGTCCAGGGACTGGTCGCCGCCGCCGACGTGCCCGCCGACACCCGCCGCGGTGGGGAGCTGCGGGTGCTGCTCGGCCCCCGTACCGTCGGCAGCACCTCCGGCTTCATGGGCGTCGTCACGCTGCGCCCCGGTGAGCGCGTCGCCGAGCACTACCACCCCTACAGCGAGGAGTTCCTGTACGTGGCGCGCGGCGCCGTCACCGTCGACCTCGACGACGAGGCGGTGCCGCTGGCCGCCGGCGAGGCCCTGTTCGTCCCGGTCAACGTCCGGCACCGGCTGCGCAACACCGGCACCGAGGACGCCGAGGTCGTCTTCCACCTGGGTCCCCTCGCCCCCCGCCCGGAACTCGGTCACGTCGACACCGAGCTGGTCGCGCAGCGGGGCGGGTCGTGACCGGGCGCCGCTCGGTGGTGACCGGTGTCGGGGTGGTCGCCCCCGGCGGCGCCAGCCGGGACCGGTTCTGGAAGGCGATCACCGAGGGGCGTACCGCGACCCGGCGGATCACGTTCTTCGACCCGTCGCCGTTCCGCTCCCAGATCGCCGCCGAGTGCGACTTCGACCCGGTGGCCGCCGGCCTCACCGAGGCCGAGCGCCGCCGCGCCGACCGGTACGTGCAGTTCGCGCTCGCCTGCGCCGCCGAAGCCGTCGCCGACGCGGGCCTCGACCTGACCGACGCGCAGCGCGACCGCACCGGCGTGGTGCTCGGCACGGCGGTGGGCGGCACGATGGCGCTGGAACAGGAGTACGTCACGGTCAGCGACGGCGGACGGCGCTGGCTGGTCGACGCGGCCCGCGGCGGCCCGTACCTCTACCAGGCGCTGGTGCCGAGCAGCCTCGCCGCCGACGTGGCGTGCCGGCACGGCCTGCACGGCCCCGCCCAGGTGGTCTCCACCGGCTGCACGTCCGGCATCGACGCCATCGGGTACGCCCACCAGCTCATCGCCGACGGTGAGGCCGACCTGGTGCTCGCGGGCGCCGCCGACTCACCGATCTCCCCGGTCACCGTCGCCTCCTTCGACGCGATCCAGGCGACCAGCCCGGACAACGACGACCCGGCCCACGCCTCCCGCCCGTTCGACGCCGACCGGCACGGCTTCGTCCTCGCCGAGGGCGCCGCGGTGCTGGTCGTCGAGGAGGCGGAGCACGCCCGGCGGCGCGGTGCGCACGTCTACTGCGAGGTGGCCGGGTACGCCAGCCGCAGCAACGGCTACCACATGACCGGCCTGCGCCCCGACGGGCTGGAGATGGGGCTGGCCATCACCGCCGCCCTCAAGCAGGGCCGCGTCCGCCCCGACCAGGTGTCCTACATCAGCGCGCACGGCTCCGGCACCCGGCAGAACGACCGGCACGAGACCGCCGCGTTCAAGCGGGCGCTCGGTGAGGACGCGTACCGGGTGCCGGTCAGCTCGATCAAGTCGATGGTCGGGCACTCGCTCGGGGCGATCGGCTCGATCGAGATGGCCGCGTGCGCCCTCGCGATCGAGTTCGGCGTGGTGCCGCCGACGGCGAACTGGGCCACCCGCGACCCCGAGTGCGACCTGGACTACGTCCCCAACGAGGCCCGCGAGCTGCCGGTCGACGTGGCGCTGTCGGTGGGCAGCGGGTTCGGCGGCTTCCAGTCGGCCATGGTGTTCCGCCGGGTGCCACGGTGACCGCGCGGGCGGTGGTGACCGGGATCGGCGTGGTCGCGCCCAGCGGGATCGGCGCCGACGCGCACTGGCGAACGGTGCTCGCCGGCACCCGCCGCACCGGCCCGATCACGCTGTTCGACCCGACCGGCTACCCGACCCGGTGCGGCGGGGAGGTGCCCGGGTTCGACGCCGCCGCGTACGCCGACAACCGCCGGCTCGTCCAGACCGACCGGTGGACCCACCTGGGTTTCGCGGCGACCCGGCTCGCCCTGGCCGACGCCGGGCTGCCCGACCGGGCCCCCGACCCGTACGGCTACGCGGTCACCCTGGCCAGCTCGTCGGGCGGGAACCTGTTCGGGCAGCGGGAGCTGCAACGGCTGTGGGGCGGGCCCACCCGCACGGTCGGGGCGTACCAGTCGATCGCCTGGTTCTACGCGGCGAGCGTCGGCCAGCTCTCCATCCACCACCAGTTCAAGGGACCGTGCGGGGTGCTGGTCGCCGAGACCGCGGGCGGGCTGGACAGCCTGGCGCACGCCGCCCGGGCGGTCCGCCGGGGCACCCCGGTGGTGATCGCCGGCGCGACCGAGTGTCCGCTGAGCCCGTACGCCCTCGCCTGCCAGCTGGCGTCCGGGATGCTGAGCGACGTCGCGGACCCGGAGCGGGCCTACCGGCCGTTCGACGCCGCGGCGAGCGGCTACCTGCCGGCCGAGGGCGGCGCGGTCTTCGTGGTGGAGGAGCTGGGGCACGCGCTGGCGCGCGGCGCCCGGGTCTACGGCGAGGTGACCGGGTGGGGCGCCACCCACGACGCCGTCCACACCGGACCGGACAGCGCCGGTGACCCGGCGCAGTACGCCCGGGCGATGCGACTGGCCCTGGACCGGGCGGGTGTCGGCGCCGACGCGGTGGACGTGGTGCTGCCCGACGCGCTCGGCGTCGCCCGGTACGACCGCAGCGAGGCGGCCGCCCTGCGCGCGGTCTTCGCCGACCGGCCGCCCCCGGTCACGACGGCCAAGCCGCTGACCGGGCGGGCCCACCAGGGTGGGGCGGCGCTGGACGTGGCGACCGCGCTGCTCGCCTTCGCCCACGACACGCTGCCGGCGTCCGCCGGGCCGGACGACGTGGCGCCGGGCTGCGAGCTGGACTTCCTGCGGGCGCGCCGGCGGCCCCGCAGCCGGGTCGCGCTGGTCTGCGCGCGCGGCTTCGACGGATTCAACAGCGCGCTGGTCCTGCGCGGGGCCGCGCCGACGGAGGGGAACGGCGCTGGCCCTGTGCTGGGCGCGCCGACGGAGGGGGACGCATGAGCGAGCACGGCGAGCGTCGGGCGCGGGTGGTCTTCCTGGTGCGGGTGCCGCAGGAGCGGACGGCGGCGTTCCTGGCCGCGTACGAGGCGGTGCGGCACCTGGTCGCCGGCGGGGTGCCGGGGCACCTGGTCGACCAGGTCTGCCGGTCGGCGACCGACCCGGAGCAGTGGCTGATCACCAGCGAGTGGGTGAGCCTCGCGGACTTCGAGGCGTGGGAACGCAGCCCCGAGCACCGGGACCTGGTGCGCCCGATGCGGGAGTGCTTCACCGACGCCCGTTCGCTGCGCTTCCACATCCACGCCCAGACTCCCACCCTGGCCTCCGCCTGACCCTGCGACCACGTCCCGTCCCGCGGCGCCGGCCGGCTGCTCGGCATCCGCCCGGCGCCATCGGCCATCCGGTTGGCCGGGCACGCCGTACGCACGAGGTGTCATCCGTTGGTTACGCTGTGCGGGCGTACGCGCCCGATCCTGCCCCGCGAAGTGGCTGTCGGCAATCCGGCCGCCCGCCCTTTCTGATCTAGCCATTTGCATCTAGCAATGGATCTGAGGCCTGCCGTAGGGTCTGCCGCAGCACCCCGACGATCGCTTCCTTTGGGCAGAGATGCCCAATTTTGTGCTGGGCGGTGAACGGCAGTGAGCGTGGACCCCTCGACCGACGATCCTAAGGCGACAGACCCTGGATGGGTCGATGACATTCTGTTCACCGGTCGGCCGACCGACGTTTGTCTACGTCTGCCCGACCCCGTCGACCGGGGCGCGCTGCGTCGGCTCGTCACCGAGGCGCAGGGCCGCCTCGCCGCTGCCGGGCTGCGTCCCGGTGGCGCCGCCGCGCTGCGGATGCCGCCGTCGCTGGCGTACGTGGTGAACCTGCTCGCCGCG